>NZ_JBEYVB010000030.1:0-81146 GCF_040643815.1 Micromonospora sp. NPDC047074 | reverse complement strand
GCCGGGCCGACACGCGTCGGTAAACCTCGCGACCTCCCGTGGTGTCTTGCTGGGTGATGAGACCAGGAGGCCAGATGCGAGAGCACCTCCGGCAGCGGCTTGCGGACCAGGTCGGGCACCGTCGCGTCGGCGGCCGGATACCCGACCGGCATGACCAGATACGGACGCTCCTCCGGCGGCCGGTCGCACACCTCGTTCAGGAAGCGCATCGGGCTCGGCGTGTGCGTCAGAGTGGCCAGGCCCGCGTGGTGCAGGGCGGTGATCAGCACACCGACCGCGATGCCGACGGACTCCTTGACGTAGTAGGGCTTCGGGGACCGGGGCCCCTGGTGCACCTCGAACACCACGATCACGACCGGCGCCACCTCCAGGAACGGCTTGCGCCAGTCCGTACCGATCGGGGCGAGGGCCTCCAGCCACTCCGTCGGCGCGCGGCGGGCGTAGAACTCCCGCTCCTCGGCCTCGGCGGCCTCCCGCAGCCGGCGCTTGCGATCCGCGTCGGTGACCACGACGAACCGCCACGGTTGCAGGTTGGCCCCGCTCGGCGCGGTCGCCGCCGCGCGGACCGCCTCCTCGATCACCTCCATCGGCACCGGCTGCGCCGAGAAGTGCCGGATGGAACGCCTGGCCGCCATCCGGTCGGCGAAGGTACGCGCGCTGCGCACCATCTCCCCCGACTCGACCGGCGAACCGTCCGTGCGATGACCCGTCATACCAGTCATGAGCGCCTCCCCGCGCGATCGACCGATTCAGGATGGCCCAGCACCGCAGGCCACGGTTACGGAAAGTGTGCGCATTTCGGCGCGGCCCGGGCCGGCTCAACCGTCCGACGACGAGCCCTGCCCGACGGGCACCGCGTCGGCCGGCACCGCGTCCGCGTCGGCCGGCACCGCGTCGGCCGGCCGGTACCCGCGGACGGGGTCGGCCACCCCGGGCGTGGCGAGGATCCTGGCCGTCAGGGCGGCCAGCAGCGCCGTCCGCTCCGGCATCCGCGCGACGTCGACGTACTCGCCGCGCGCGTGCGGCAGGCCGCCCACCCCGCCCAGGCCGTCCAGGGTCGGCACGCCGAGGGCGCCGGTGAAGTTGGCGTCCGAGGCGCCGGGGGCCGCGACGCCCCGCACGGCCGGGAGCCCGAGCTCCGCCGCCGCCGACTGCGCCATCCGCAGCAGCGGCATCGACACCGATGCCGGCAGGGGGTAACGGTTGATCCCGCCGCTGACCGTCAGCCGCGCGTCGGGCAGCCGGGGCGCCAGTTCCCTGACCAGCCGGTCCACCCGGTGCAGTTCCTCCCGGGTCCAGGCCCGCACGTCGACGCAGAGGACGGCGGACTCCGGCACCACGTTCGTCATCGTGCCGGCGGTCAGGGCCGTCGGGGTCACGCTCGTCTCGCCCGCGGCGAAGCTCTGCACCGCGAGGACGTGGTGGGC
Organism: Micromonospora sp. NPDC047074; assembly: GCF_040643815.1. Lineage (NCBI taxonomy): Bacteria > Bacillati > Actinomycetota > Actinomycetes > Micromonosporales > Micromonosporaceae > Micromonospora > Micromonospora sp. NPDC047074. The sequence continues at coordinate 79,719 of NZ_JBEYVB010000030.1, read as the reverse complement.
GAGTTCGACCCCCGCGTTGACGCCCCGGTGCGGTTCGACGCCGGCGTGCGCCGCCCGGCCCTGCACGGTGATCCGGTAGACGGAGCCTCCCTTACGCGCCACCTTCAGGTCGCCGGCCTCGGTGCTCGGTTCGCCGACGAGCACCGCACCGGAGCGCCGGGCCTGCTCCTCGATGAGGGGCCGGGAGGCCGTGGACCCGCTCTCCTCGTCGCAGGTGAGCAGCAGGCCGATCCGCGAGGTGTCCGGCAGCAGCTCCAGCGCGGTGAGCATCTGCACGATCCCGGCCTTCATGTCGCAGACGCCGGGTCCCGTCGCCACGGTCCCGTTGATCGTGAACGGCCACTGCTCGATGGTGCCCGCCGGCCACACCGTGTCGTAGTGCCCGAGCAGCAGCACCCGCTGGTCGGCTGCGGGCCAGAGCAGGTGCGGCAGCCCACCCAGGAGCACGCGGCACGCCGGCCGGCCCAGCGCCGCGTCGCCCCACGCCTCGAGCAGATCGGCGCAGGCTGCGAGTTCCCGACGCGCCCCCGGTGGCGACTCGCAGGTCACCAACCGGCGCAGCCGCGCCGTCATCACCGCTGCCCGGGCCTGCGCCCCCTGCCGAAATACATCGACATTCACCATCATTTGATGGTGGCACCGCCGCTCGTCCGGCTACAGGCGCGACGCCCGACACCGCACGGATGCGGTAACCGCGACGCCCACACGGCACACCGGAAGATCGCGCGGGAAACCGGCCCGACGGGCATCCGACCGCGCGCCCGGCCCGGTGCCGGACCCGCGCGGTCAACCGAAGGGCCGGTGAACGAAGGTGACGAAGATTCCCATCGGCGGCCTGGCGGGCGCCGGGCCCCTGGCGCGCCGCCGGGCACCTGGTCCCGACGGAGCACGGGCCGCCGCCCTGGACAACGGCGACAGCCCGAGGTAGGCGACGTCCGTCACCGCCGGTGCGGTGGTCCGGGCCGGCCCCAGCCCGAGATCGAGGAGGCACTCGACCTGCCGGTCGTGGCCCCGAGCGCCGCCGTTCTCGTCGCGCGCGGCCGGTTCCTCCCCGGCGCGTTCGGCTCCATGTTCGCGTTCGCCCGGTCCATCGGCACGCCGGGCGTCTCCACCACCGTCTGTCCTCACGCCCACCGAGGCTCGACCCGCCGACATGACGTTTCCTTGCCATCCGCCGGACGCGCCACGGGACGCTGGTCGGTCGCGTTCGTGCCGGCCGGGAGCCAGCCGCGGGTGTCCGCGTCGCCGGGCGGCCGGTGGCTCAGGAGTCGGTGGCGGGCCCGACGTAGAGCCGGCTCACCGTCTCGGCGACGCAGACCGGCTTGCCGCCCGCGTCGCACTCCACGGTCGCGGCGGCGACCAGTTGCACGCCGCCGTCGACCGGGGACACCTCGGCGATGGTGGCGGCGGCCCGGACCGCGGCGCCGACCCGCACCGGGGCGGGGAAGCGCACCCGGTTGAGCCCGTAGTTGACGCCCATCCGCACCCCCTGTACCCAGTAGAGACTGCCGACCAGCGCCGGCAACAGGGAAAGGGTCAGGTAGCCGTGGGCGATCGTGCCGCCGTACGGGCCGGCGGCGGCCCGCTCCGGGTCGACGTGGATCCACTGGTGGTCGTCGGTGGCGTCGGCGAACAGGTCGACGCGGTTCTGGTCGATCCGGAACCACGGCCCGGGACCGAGGGTCTCGCCGACGGCGGCGGCCAGTTCGTCGACGGAGCCGAAGGTCCTCATGCCAGGTGCCCTCCCAGTCGGGTGTAGCCGCGCAGCAGGTCCCGCGCGATGATCAGCCGCTGCATCTCGTCGGTGCCCTCGAAGATCCGGTAGAGCCGGACCTGCCGGTACCACCGCTCGACGGGCAGCTCCCGGGTGTAGCCCATGCCGCCGTGGATCTGCAGCACCCGGTCCACGACGCGGTTGACCATACCGGCGCCGTAGAGCTTGGCCATCGAGGAGGCGTGCCGCGGGTCCATGCCCTGGTCCACCGTCCAGGCCGCCCGCAGGATGAGCCAGCGGGCCGCCTCCAGCTCGGTCTCGGAGTCGGCGATCATCCACTGGATCGCCTGGTTGTCGCCGATCGGCCGGCCGAACGTCTGCCGGGTGGTGGCGTACTCGATCGCCATCCGCAGCGCCCGCTCGGCGATGCCGACGGCGTGCGAGGGGATGGTGTAGCGGCCCTTGCCGATCCACTCCATCGCGAGCGCGAAGCCCTGACCGGGCTCGCCGAGGACGTTCCGCTCCGGCACCCGCACCTCGTCGAAGACCAGCGCGGCCGGCCCGCCCTCACCCATGGTCTGGATGAACTCCGACCGCCAGCCCATCGACCGGTCCACCAGGAAGGCGGTGGCCCCGCCGTTGCGCGCCCCCTTCTCCCGGTCGGTCACCGCGATGACGATGGCGAAGTCGGCCTCGTTGCCGCCGGTGATGAAGGTCTTCTCGCCGGTGAGCACCCAGTCGCCGCCGTCGCGGCGGGCGCTGAGCTTGATGTTGGCCGCGTCGGACCCGGCGCCCGGCTCGGTGATCGCGAAGCAGCTGCGCCGCTCCCCCTCGATCGTCGGGACCAGGAACTCCTGCTTCTGCTCGTCGTTGGCCCGGAACAGGATGTTGTCGGCCTCGCCGCCGAACCGGAACGGCACGAACGAGCGGCCGATCTCGGTCCAGATCAGCGACTGGGTCACGGCCGGCAGGTCCATGCCGCCGTACTCCTCGGGGGTGGCCAGCCCCCAGAAGCCGAACGCCCGCGCCTTGCGCTGCAACTCACGCAGCTCGTCGGGCTCCAGCCCGGGCCGGTGTGCGCGTTCCCGCCTGAGCAGTTCCTGCTCCAGCGGCATGACCTCCCTGGCGATGAAGTCGCGGGCCGTGTCGCGGATGGCCCGCTCGGTGTCCGAGAGCGCGAAGTCCATGTCCCCTCCGGGTCGGTGCGGTGGTGAGCGCGGCTCAGCGCGCGCCGCCGTTGACGTACAGGGTCTGACCGCTGACGTACGAGGCGTCGTCGCTGGCCAGGAAGGCGATCACCGAGGCGATCTCGGCGGGCTGGGCGACCCGGCGCAGCGGGGTGTGTTCGGCCACCGCCCGCTGGTGTTCCTCGGGGCTGCTGCCCACCCGCTCGGCGGTGGCCGCGGTCATCGCGGTGGCCACGTAGCCGGGGGCGACCGCGTTCACGGTGACGTTGAACGGGCCCAGCTCGACGGCCAGCGTGGCGGTGAGGCCCTGCACGCCGGCCTTCGCCGCCGCGTAGTTCACCTGGCCCCGGTTGCCGAGCGCGGACCGGCTGCTGAGGTTGACGATCCGGCCGTAGCGGGCCGCCACCATGTGCTGCTGCGCCGCCTGACAGCAGAGGAACATGCTGGTCAGGTTGGTGGTCAGCACCGCCTCCCACTCGGGCAGCGGCATCCTGAACAGCAGGTTGTCGCGGGTGATCCCGGCGTTGTTGACGAGCACGTGCAGCCCGCCGTACGTCCGGGTGACCTGCTCGGTCATGGCGGCGACCGCCCCCGGGGCGGTCACGTCGCAGCCGATGCCGACGGCCCGGCCGCCCGCCGCGACGATGTCGTCGGCGACGGCCCCGGCGCGCGCGGCGTCGAGATCCACCACCGCGACGGCCGCGCCCTCGGCGGCGAGTCGGCGGGCGGTGGCGGCGCCGATGCCCTGTCCCGCACCGGTGACGACGGCGGTCCGGTCGGCGAATCTGGTCACGGTTGCCCCCTTGGCGCTAGAAGGCGTTGACGCCGGTGAGCGCCCGCCCGATGAGCAGTTGCTGGATCTGGCTGGTGCCCTCGTAGAGGGTGGCGACGCGGGCGTCGCGCAGGTACTTGCCGACCGGGTACTCGTCGATGTAGCCGTACCCGCCGAAGACCTGGACCGCGTTGTTGGCCGCCCGGACGGCGGCCTCGCTGGCGAAGAGCTTGGCCATCGACGCCTCGGTGGCGAACGGCTCGCCCCGGTCGATCAGGTCGGCCACCCGCCACACCAGCAGCCGCGCGGCGTCGGTGTCGACGGCGATGGCGGCGAGCAGTTGCTGCACGAGCTGGTGACCGGCGATGGGCTTGCCGAACTGGGTGCGCTGGCCGGCGTAGCCCACCGCCGCGTCGAGGCAGCCCTGGGCGATCCCGACGCAGCCGGCGGCCACCGACATGCGGCCCTTAGCCAGGGTGGCGAGGGCGAGCCGGAAGCCGCCGCCCTCCTCGCCGAGGCGCGCCGAGTCGGGCACCCGTACGCCGTCGAAGCGCAGCTCCCCGGTGGCCTGCCCGCGCAGGCCCAGCTTGCCGTGGATCTCGCGGCGGGTCAGGCCCGGCGCGTCGGTGGGCACCAGGAACGCGCTGATGCCCCGGTGCCCCGGGCCGCCGGTGCGGGCGAAGACCAGCGCGACGTCGGCCGTGGTGCCGTTGGTGATGAACATCTTCGCGCCGGTGATCAGCCAGTCGGCGCCGTCGCGGACCGCCCGGGTGCTCAGCGCCGCCGCGTCGGAGCCGCTGTCCGGCTCGGTCAGCGCGAAGCAGCCGAGCGCGGCGCCGGAGCAGAGCCGGGGCAACCACTGCGCCCGTTGCTCGGCGGAGCCGTGCGCGGCGATCGACTTGGCGACCAGCCCGAGGGTGACCGAGACGATGCCCCGCACGGCGGAGTCGCCCCGGCCGAGCTCCTCCAGCACCAGGCAGTAGGAGAGGTGGTCCCCGCCGGAGCCGCCGTCCTCCTCGCCGATGGTGAGCCCGAGGAAGCCGAGCTGGCCGAGCTTGCCGACGATGTCGGGGTCGACGGACTCCCGGCGGTCCCAGGCCGCCGCGTGCGGCGTCACCTCCCGGTCGACGAAGTCGGCGGCGAGCCGGCGGACCGCCGCCTGCTCGGCGGAGAGCTCCAGATCCATGCGCTTTAAACTAGCGGTGCAAGTTTAATTCCGTCCAGACCCGGCTGTGGCAGAGTTTGCGGCGCAGGACCCGAACGAAGGAGGACCGGATGCCCCGGCCGCGGCAGGCGCTGCTCAGCCGCCAGCGGATCGTCGAGACCGCCGCGGCGCTGATCGACGCCGAAGGGCTGGCGGGCTTCTCCACCCGGCGGCTGGCAGCCGAACTCGGGGTACGCGGGCCGTCGCTCTACAACCACTTCGCCACGAAGGACGAGATCCTCGACGCGGTGGCCGACACCGTCACCGGCCAGGTGGACGTGTCGTTCTTCGGCAGCGTCGACTGGCGGGAGGCGCTGCGCCGGTGGGGCCACTCCTACCGGGCGGCGCTGGCCGCGCATCCGAACATCGTGCCCTACCTGGCCCGGGGCCCCGGGCGACGGCCGGCGGCGCTGGCCATGGCCGACGCGGTCTACGGCGGACTGGTCGCCGCCGGGTGGCCGCCGGCCCGGGCGACCCACATCGGCGCGCTCATGCGCTACTTCGTGGCCGGCTCGGCGCTGGGCTCCTTCGCCCGGGGCTTCGTCGAGGACCCGGGGCTGTACGCGGAGCAGTACCCGCACCTGACCCAGGCCCACCGGCTGGCCGAGCACCAGCAGCAGGTGGACGAGGGCGCCTTCACCCTCGGCCTCGACGCGCTGATCGACGGGCTGTCGCGCACCTACGAGGAACAGATCGGGCCGCTACCACCCCTCCCGCCGGCTGGCAGGGCGTACTAGAGTCAAAACTTGCGCTGCTAGTTTTGGCCGACGTACGTGAGGGGCACGATGGATCTCGCACGGACCGACTTCTACCTCGACGGACAGTGGGTCGCCGCCGGTTCCGGGGAGACCGTCGAGGTGCGCAACCCGGCGACCGAGGACGTCGTCGCGACCGTGCCGGCGGGCACCGCCGCCGATGTCGACCGCGCCGTCGCGGCGGCCCGGGCCGCCTTCCCCGGCTGGGCCGACACCGCGCCCGTCGACCGGGCAGCGCGCCTGGACCGGCTGCACGCCGCGCTCTCCGCCCGGGTCGACGAGATCGCCCGCACCGTCGCCCTGGAACTGGGGACCCCGCTGAAGGTGGCCACCCGGGTCCACGCCGGCCTGCCGCTGACCGTCCTGCACAGCTTCGTTGAGCTGGCCGCCCATCCCCCGGCCGACGAGACGGTCGGCAACTCCCTGGTGGTCCGGGAACCGGTCGGCGTGGTGGGGGCGATCACCCCGTGGAACTACCCGCTGCACCAGGTGGTCGCGAAACTGGCGCCCGCGCTGGCCGCCGGGTGCACGGTGGTGCTCAAGCCGAGCGAGCTGACCCCGCTGACGGCGTACCTGCTCTTCGACGCGATCCACGAGGCCGGCTTCCCGCCCGGGGTGGTCAACCTGGTCACCGGCACCGGCCCGGTGGTGGGCGAGGCCATCGCCGCGCATCCGGACGTCGACATGGTCTCCTTCACCGGCTCGACGGCCACCGGCCGGCGGATCTCCCACCTCGCGGCCGACCGGATCGCCCGGGTCGCCCTGGAACTCGGCGGCAAGTCGGCGAACGTCGTCCTCGACGACGCCGACCTGGCCACGGCGGTGAAGGTGGGGGTCGGCAACGCCTTCCTCAACTCCGGCCAGACCTGCACCGCCTGGACCCGGCTGCTGGTGCACCGGGACCGCTACGAGGAGGCGCTGTCCCTGGCCGCCAAGGCCACCGGGGGCTACCGGCTCGGCGACCCGTTCGACCCGGCCACCCGGCTCGGCCCGCTGGTCTCGGCGGCGCAGCGGGAACGGGTCCTCGGCCACGTCGCCCGCGGGCTGGCCGACGGGGGCCGGCTGGTCGCCGGCGGCCCGGACGCCCCGCTGCCGGAGCGGGGGTTCTTCGTCGCGCCGACCGTGATCGCCGACGTCGACCCCGACAGCGCGCTGGCCCAGGAGGAGGTCTTCGGCCCGGTGCTCGCGGTCGTCCCGTTCGACGACGAGGACGAGGCGGTGACCATCGCCAACAACTCCCGGTACGGGTTGGCCGGAGCGGTCTGGTCGGCCGACGGGGAGCGGGCGCTGCGGGTGGCCCGGCGGCTGCGCACCGGCGCCGTCGACATCAACGGCGCCCCGTTCAACCCGCTCGCCCCGTTCGGCGGGTACAAGCAGTCCGGCCTCGGCCGGGAGCTGGGCCGGCACGGGCTGGAGGAGTTCTGCCAGGTCAAGGCCATCCAGCGATGAGGGCGCTGGTCGTCCGGGCCGTCGGCGCCCCGGTACAGGTGGAGGAGATCGAGCTGCCGGCCCCCGGCCCGCACGAGGTGCGGGTGGGCGTCCGGGCGGCGGGGGTCTGCCACACCGACCTGTCCATGGTCAACGGGACGCTCGCGCCGCCGTACCCGCTGGTGCTCGGGCACGAGGCGGCTGGGGTGGTCCTCGAGGTCGGCCACGCCGTCACGCGGGTCATGCCTGGCACGCACGTGGTGCTCAACTGGTCCCCGCCGTGCCGCGACTGCTGGTACTGCGAACGGGGCGAGCCGTGGCTGTGCGAGCGCACCGGGTCGCCCTCCACGCCCCGGGGCCGGACAGCCACCGGCGAGCCGCTGCACGTCACGCTCGGCCTCGGTGCCCTCGCCGAGCAGGTGGTGGTGCCGCAGGAGGCGGTCATCCCGGTTCCGGCGGAGCTGCCCTTCGAGGTGGCGGCGCTGCTGGGCTGCTCCGCGCTCACCGGCGTCGGCGCGGTCCGCCGCACCGCGGGGGTGGCCCCCGGCGATTCGGTGGCCGTGATCGGCCTCGGCGGGGTGGGGCTGTCGGTGGTCTCCGCCGCGCGGGCCGCCGGTGCCGACCCGGTGCTCGCCGTCGACGTCTCCCCGGCCAAGGCGGAGCTGGCCGTCGCGGCAGGGGCCACCGAATTCCTGCTGGCCGACGAGTCGCTCAACCGGGCGGTCCGGCAGCGGACCGGGGGCCGGGGCGTCGACCACGCGGTGGAGTGCGTCGGGCGCGCGGCCACGATCCGTACCGCCTGGCGCGCCACCCGCCGGGGCGGTCGGGTGACAGTCGTCGGCATGGGCGCCAAGGACGACATCGTCGGGCTGGGCGCCTTGGACATCTTCCACTCGGCCCGGACGCTGCGCTCCTCGGTGTACGGCTCGTCCGATCCGGACCGGGACGTGCCCGAGCTCGCGCGGGCCGTGCTGGACGGCACCCTGGACCTGTCGTACCTGATCACCGATCGCACCACCCTGGACGGTGCCGCGGAGGCGTTCGCCCGGATGGCCCGGGGCGAGGGCGCGCGCACCGTCGTACTGCCCTGACGCCGGCGACCGCGACGGGCGTCAGGACAAGGCGCGGGCCAGCTCCGTACGCGACCGGATGCCGAGCCGGTGGAAGATGTTGCGCAGGTGATGGTCGACGGTGCGGGTGGACAGGAACATCCGCGCGGCGATCTCCCGGTTCGTGGCGCCCTCGGCGACCAGTTGCGCGATCCGGAGCTGCTGGCCGGTCAGCAGGCGGGCCGCCGGCTCCTCCGGCGGCCCGACCGACTCCCCGGCCGCCCGCAGCTCGGTGGTCGCCTGCTCCGCCCAGACGGCCGCCCCGAGCAGCGTGAACGCCTCCCGGGCGGCGTGCAGGTGCTCGCGGGCGGCGCGGGGCCGGCGGTTGCGGCGCAGCTCCCGGCCGAGAAGCAGCTCGGTGCGGGCCCGCTCGAACGCGCCGGCGTCGGTCGGGTGCAGCCGCAGGGCGGCCCGGAACTCCCGCTCCGCCTCGGCGCTGCCCCGGGGCGCGAGCAGCCCGTGGCAGCGCGCCGAGAGAGCCCGGCGCGACGGGCTCGCCGTGCTGCTGGCCCACCTGTCGAAGACGGCCAGGGCGACGCCGGCCGCCGGCCCGTCCGCGACCGCGGCGGCGGCCTCCACCAGGTACGGGGTGGCCATCACCTGCACGAGAACCTGCCCCCGGCAGGTGCCGGGCCGGGCCAGGGCGGCCAGTCGCGCGGTGGCGGCGGCGGGCCGGTTGTCGACCAGGTCGAGCACCGCCAACGCCCACTGCGCGAGGGCGCGCGGCCGGCTGTGCGCGCCCGGCTCCTCGCCGATCTCCCGGATCCGGCGCAGGCTGTCGTCCCGGTCGGCCCGGACGGCGGCCAGCACCGCCAGCATGCCCAGGTGCACACCGGCCCAGTTGTCCTGGCCGGTGTCCCGGGCGATGCGCAGCCCCTCGCGGGAGCTGTCCGCCGCCGCGTCGTGCCGGCCCAGCCAGTACTCGGCGGCCGCCCGCAGCTCCAGCGCGCGCGGCAGGGCGGACAGCTCGCCCCGGTCGCGGGCCAGCGCGACGGCGCGCTCGGCGAGCCGGTGCCCCGCGCCGTCCACCGCCACCAGCAGCCCGGCCGCCGCCGCGCAGGTCAGGGCCGCGGGGGTCAGCGCCGGCCCGGTCAGCCGCCCGCCCAGGACGACCGCCCGGCGCAGCGCGGGCCCCGCCCGCTCGTGGTCGCCCCGCAGCGTCGCCGCCGTCCCGGCCAGGTAGGCGCTCAGCAGCTCGGTCGCGGGCGGGTCGTCGGGCCGCCGCAACGGCTCCGCCCGCCGGGCGACCTCGGCGTAGCGGTACTGGTCGCCGGCGAAGCAGGCGGCCTCACCCGCCCGCACCAGCGCCCCGAGGGCCAGCGCGCGGTCGACGCCGGCCAGCGCGTCCGCGGCGGCCAGCAGCATGGTCAACGCGGTGCGGGGCCGGCCGACGCGCAGCTCGATCTCCCCACCCAACAGCCCGGCGCGACCCGTCACGGCGGCGTCCCTGACGGCGGGAAGGCGGCCCAGCAGCAGCCGGGCCCGGTGCGCCTGGCCGGCCGACCAGGCGCACCTGGCGGCGGCCACCAGGCGGGCGGCGGCGTGGACCGGGTCGTCGCTGAGTTCGGCCGCCCGTTGCAGCGCCGCCGAGACGGCGACCCCGCCTCCGCAGCCGGCCGCCGCCTGTTCCAGCTCCACGGCCAGGGCCGGGTCGGGTCCCTGCGCGGCGGCGGCGAGGTGGCCGGCCCGCCGCAGCCGGTGCTCGGCCCTGTCGAGCACGCCCGCGAGCCGCAGGTGCGCCGCGCGCCGCGCGGCCAGCGGAGCGGCGCCCCGCACCACCGCCCGGACGAGGGGCTGCGGGAACGTGACCCGCCCCGGCCCGACGCGGACCAGACCCGCGAGTTCGGCCGGCGCGAGCGCCTCGACCGCCGCGCCGGCGACCCGGGCGGCCCGGACCAGGGTGGCCAGGTCCCCGTCCTCGTCGAGCGCGGCGAGCAGCAGTACGCGGCGGGTGTCGGCCGGCAGGCGGTCCAGCCGGGTGCGGTAGGCGCGCCCCAGCCCGCCGTCGAACGGGACCGCTTCGGGCAGCGGCTCCTCCCCCCGGCACTGGCCCGGACTGAGCACCTCGGCCAGGTCGACCAGGGCCTGCGGATTGCCCCCGGCGACCGCGCCGAGCGCGGCGGCCACCGGGGGCGTGGGCGGGGCCCCGGCGACGCGGTCGGCGAGCAGGGCGGCGCTGTCCCGGTCGTCGAGCGGGCGGAGCCGGTGGCGGGGAATCCCGTCGGGCGCGTCCGTGGCCGCTGTGAGCAGGACCGCCACCCGGCTGCGGCGCAGGCGGCGCGCGACGAACGCCAGCGTGTCGGCGGTGGGCTGGTCGCCCCGGTCCACGTCGTCCATGGTGCACAGCAGTGGGCGGTCCCGTGCGGCGGCGGTGAGCAGGCCGAGCACGGCCAGGGAGAGGGCCAGGCGACGGTGGGCGGGGCAGCCCGCGCCGGCCAGCGCCCGCAGCAGCACCCGACGCTGCTGCACGGGGAGCATCCCGGCCCGGTCGAGCACCGGGTCCAGCAGCCGTTGCAGGCCCGCGTACGGCAGGCCCGCCTCCTCGGCGAGCCCGGTGCCGGCCAGCACCGTGCAGCCCTCCGCGTGCCGGTGCGCGTGGTCGACAAGCGCGGTCCGGCCGGACCCCGGCTCCCCCTGGAGCAGCAGCGCTCCACCGTCACCGGGCAGGTCGCCCAGCAGGCGGCGGATGGCGGCACACTCCTCGGACCGGCCACGCAGTACGGCTATTTGCACTGTCGATGCATTAACCATGACATCGAGTGTTACCTATTGGTAGCCCGATGGAAAGGGTGGCGCCGGTCGCGCGTCACGCCCTGCCGACGTCGGCCAGCAGGGCGGCGACCGTCCGGGTCATCACCGCGCGGGCCCGGTCCACGCCCAGCCCCAGCCCGTCGCGCAGCATCGACCACGCGGGCCACATGCTCGCGGCCACCAGGGCGTGCAGCACCTGCTCCCGGGCCGGGCCGGCCTGCGCCAACTCGGCGGCGAAGAGCTGTTCGACCTCGTCCCGGACCCGCGCGATGTGCATGAGGCGGTTGCGGTGCAGCTGCTCGGAGACCGGCTCGCGCATCTGGGCGGCCCGGGCCGACGGCGCGATGAGCTGGAGCAGCCGGGCCCGCTGCCGGCAGTACGCGTCGACCCGCCTGGCCAGCGGCAGCGCGGGCGAGATCGGCCGGTAGGCGGCGTCCTGCTGGCGGAGCAGCTCCGCGCCGCTGGCCTCGAACAGCGTCTCCATGTCCTTGAAGTTGGTCCAGAGCGTCCGCAGGGAGATGCCGGCCCGCTCGGCGATGCGCTCGCCGGTCGGCCGCAGGTCGCCCTCGGAGATGAGCGCCAGGTGCGCCTCGACGATCGCGGCCCGGGTGCGCTCGGCCCGGGCGGTCCGGCCGTCGACCCGGACCGGTGCCTCGGCACCGCCCATCCGTGCCCGCCCCCTCATCGCCGCCATGTCGCCCGCCCCGCCTCGCCGAGTCTAGCCATGCGGTGTGCGGCGGCGGCCCGGCCCCGGCGCGGGGCGGTCATCCGACCGGCCGGCCGGCGAGGGTGACCCCGCCGTCGAGGACGATGGTCTGCCCGGTGATCCAGGACGCGTCGTCGGAGGCGAGGAAGGCGACCGCACCGGCGACGTCGCGCGGCAGCCCGAGCCGCCCCAGTGGGTACGCCCGGGCGACCTCCTCCTCGCGGCCCTCGTGCAGCGCCGCCGCGAAGCGGGTCTTCACCACGGCCGGGGCGACCGCGTTGACCCGGATCGCCGGGGCGAGCTCCACGGCCAGGCAGGCGGTGAGGTGGTCGACGGCGGCCTTGCTCACCCCGTAGAAGGCGATGCCGGGCGACGGGCTGCGGCCGGCTATCGACGAGACGTTGACGACGCAGCCGCCCCGGGCGCCCATTCCGGCGGCGCGGACCTGCTGCACCCAGCCGAGCGTGCCGACCACGTTGACGTCGAGGATCTTGCGGGCCGCCGCCAGGTCCAGGTCGGCCAGCGGCCCGTACGTGGGGTTGATGCCGACGTTGTTCACCAGCACGTCCACCGCCCCGAACGCCTCGGTCACGGCCTCGACCGCCGCCCGGCGGTGCCCGACGTCGTCGGCCCGGCCGGCCACCGCCACCGCACGCTCCGGCCCACCGAGCGCCGCGACCGCCTCGGCCAGGGCCTCCGGATGCCGCGCAGTCAGGCCCACGCGGGCGCCCTCGGCCACCAGCCGTCGGGCGACGGCCAGGCCGATGCCCCGGCTGGCGCCGGTGACGAGGGCGACCCGGCCGGCGAGTCGCCCTGATTCTGCATCCACGATGCAGATAGTAGGAAACCGGATCGCGGCAGTCAACGACGGAACATCGATGGAAGCGTCACATCCCATTGACAGCCCTCCGATGTAACCGCACTGTCGATGCAGATAGTTGACCGCCCCGGAGAGGACGTCGTCATGCCCGAAGCCGTCATCGTCGCCGCCGCCCGGTCACCGATCGGGCGCGCGCACAAGGGTTCCCTGCGCGACCTGCGCGCCGACGACCTGGCCGCCACCATCGTCCGCGCCGCACTCGACCAGGTGCCGGCGCTCGACCCGGCCGAGATCGACGACCTGATGCTCGGCTGCGGGCAGCCGGCCGGCGAGCAGGGCCACAACCTCGCCCGGGTGGTCGCCGTCCTGCTCGGGCTGGACCACCTGCCCGGCACGACCGTCAACCGGTACTGCTCGTCGTCGTTGCAGACCACCCGGATGGCCCTGCACGCCATCCGCGCGGGTGAGGGCCACGCCTTCCTCTCCGTCGGGGTGGAGTGCGTCTCCCGTTACGGCGGGGGCCGCGCCGACGGGCACCCCGGCAGCGCCAACCCCGCGTTCGCCGGGGCACTGGCCCGTACCGCGACCAGGGCCGCCGGCGGCGAGCCCGGCTGGCACGACCCGCGCGGCGACGGCGAGCTGCCGGACGTCTACATCGCGATGGGGCAGACCGCGGAGAACGTGGCGCGGCAGCGCGGGGTGTCCCGGCTCAGCCAGGACGAGTTCGCCGTACGGTCGCAGCTGCTGGCCGAGAAGGCGATCGCCGACGGCTTCTGGGAGCGCGAGATCACCCCGGTCACCGTGCCCGGCGGGGTGGTGGTCGCCGCCGACGACGGGCCGCGTGCCGGGGTGACCCTGGAGGCGGTGGCGGCCCTGCCACCGGTGTTCCGCCCCGACGGCACGGTGACCGCCGGCAACTGCTGCCCGCTCAACGACGGCACCGCCGCACTCGTCGTGATGTCCGACGTACGGGCCCGGGAACTGGGCGTCACGCCGCTGGCCCGGATCGTCGCCACCGGCCTGGGCGCCCTGTCCCCCGAGATCATGGGGCTCGGGCCGGTGGAGGCGTCCCGGCAGGCGCTGCGCCGCGCCGGCATGTCGGTCGGCGACGTCGACCTCGTCGAGATCAACGAGGCGTTCGCCGCGCAGGTGCTGCCCAGCGTCCGGGAGCTGGGGATCGACTGGGACCGGGTCAACGTCAACGGGGGTGCGATCGCGCTGGGCCACCCGTTCGGCATGACCGGGGCCCGGATCACCACCACGCTGCTCAACTCGCTGCGCTGGCACGACCAGCAGATCGGGCTGGCGACGATGTGCGTCGGCGGCGGCCAGGGCATGGCGATGATCGTCGAGCGGCTGAGCTGAACCGGGCCGGGCACGGCGCGCCACGGAGGCGACGCGCCGCGCCCGGCCGGTACGGCGTGCCAGCCCGGGCCGGGAGGTCGGGTCAGGGCGCCGTCGGCACGCCGTTGGCCGGCGGCGTCACCGGCGCGGCGGTGTACTCGCGCACCGGGCCGTCGCCCTCGTCCGTCTCGTACGTCGGCCCGAAGTAGGCCTGCGTCCCGCCGGTGACCCGGGTCAGCCGCTGCCCGCCGTAGCCGGAGTGGTCGGAGTCGGAGAAGCGCAGTGGAGCCAGGCCGGGCCCCTGGTAGCCCCCCTTGCGGACGGCCTCGGTCACCGCCTCCCGGGTGAGGTCCTTGCCGGCGGCGAGCAGCACCTGGACGAAGAGGTAGCCGACCGCCATGCCGTAGACGGTGTTGCCGTCGAACGGGGCGTCCCCGTTGTACTCCTTGTTCACCTTCGTGAAGAGCTGGATCCACGGGTTGGCGGCGTCGTTCTGCATCGGGAGGTAGTTGGCGCCGACCATGCCCTCGAGCAGACCGGCCGCGGCGCCGAGCTGCTTGGCCAGCGTCGGGTGGTCGGCGCCGACGTTGGAGACCAGCCAGTGCGGCGTGAACTTGAGCCGGGCGGCGGTGCCGACGGCCAGCGCGGTGAAGCCGGGCACGGTGGCGAGGATGACGACCTGGCAGCCGGCCGCCTGGAGCGCGCCGAGCTGGGGCGCCACGTTGGTGTTGCTGGTGACGTAGGTCTGCTTCGCCACCACGGCGCCGGCGCCGAGCACCTTCTCCACGCCGACCAGGCTGTCCCGGCCGAAGTCGTCGTCCTGGCCGAGGAAGCAGACCTTCTGCCCCGGCAGGCTGGTCTTCACGTGGTGGGCCAGGATCTTGCCCTCCACCGTGTAGTCGGGGTTGAAGCCGAAGGTGCCCGGGTACCGGTCGGGCTGGTCCCAGCTGCGGCTGCCGGAGGCGACGAAGAGGTCGGGCACCCGGTTGCTCTTGAGGAAGTCGAGCACGCCGGTGTGGGTCGGGGTGCCGAGCCCGTTGAGGACGGCGAAGACCTTGTCCTGCAGGACCAGCTGGCGGACCACCTGCTGGGTGTTCGCCGGGTTGTAGCCGTCGTCCATGATCTTGTAGGTGATCTTCCGGCCGTGCACGCCCCCGTTGGCGTTGACGTGGTCGAAGTACGCCTTGGTGGCCGGGGCGATCTTGGAATAGCCGGCCGAGGCGGGGCCGGTGAGCGGCATGTGGGTGCCGACCACGATCTCGGTGTCGGTGACGCCGGGCACCTGGCCGCCGCCCCCACCGCCGTCGTCACCACAGCCGGCGGCGGTGACGAGCAGGGTGAGGGCGCTGACGATCGCGACGGTGCGTCGTGTCGAGGGTCGCATGTGGACACCGACCTTTCCTCGGTCCGGTTCTTCGGTGGTGGGGTGGGTGGGGCGGGTACGCGCGTCCGGTGGACCTGGACGGGTCAGGGCCGTCGTCGGCCCGGCAGGTGGGCGGCAAGGGCCCGGCCGAGCCGGGTCACCAGGCCCTGCACGCCGCCGGGCGCGGCGATCATGACGACGACGAGCGTCACCCCGAAGATGGCCAGCGGGAGGTTACCCTCCATCCGCTGCGCCGCCGCCGGGGAGAGGTCGAGCTGCTCGGTCAGGGCGTGGGTGAGATCGGGCAGGGCGACCAGCAGGACGGCGCCCCAGGCCGCGCCGGCGAGGCTGCCCAGTCCGCCCACGACGACGGCCATCAGCAGGAACAGCGACAGGGTCAGCGAGAACGCGCCCGGCGACACGCTCTGCGCGAGCACCGCGAGCAGGGCACCGCCGAGCCCGGCGCCGGCCGCGCTGACCACGAAGGCCAGGACCTGGGTACGGGCGACGTGGATCCCGGCGAGGCGGGCGGCGACCTCGTCGTCGCGGACCGCCCGGAAGGTGCGGCCGTACCGGCTGCGCACGAGGTTCGCCAGCAGCACCAGGGCGAGCAGGGTGGCCGCGGCGGTCACCCAGAGCTGCCACCGCTCGTAGGGGAAGTACGCGCCGAGCGCCACCGGCGGGGGCTCGACCGGCACCGCCAGCCCCTGCTCGCCGTTGAACACGCCGTCGAAGGTGACGGTCAACGCCGGGACCACGACCGCGACGGCCAGGGTGACGCCGGCCAGGTAGGGCCCGCGCAGCCGGGCGGCGGCCACCCCGACGACGGCGCCCACCACGAGGGCGGCCAGGACGGCGGCGACCAGCGACACCGGCAGCAGCCAGCCGCCGGTGAGCCCGGCGTCGGCGAACGCGTTCTGACACAGGGCCACCGTGTACGCGCCGGTCGCCATCAGCGCGCCGTGGCCCAGCGAGAGCTGCCCGTTGAGCCCGGTGAGGACGGTCAGCCCGGCGGTGGCGCACAGGTAGGCCGCCACGGTGGCGAGCTGGAAGTTGCGGAACGGCTCCAGGCCGTAGCTGGCGGCCACCAGCAGCAGCGCGGCGACGACCGCGACACCGAGGTGGCGCGCCAGAGTCGACCCGCGGCGCGGGCCGGCCGCGCCGGCACCGGCGGCACGCGTCCGGGTGGTGTCCGGCGGGGTCGCCGCCCGGGTGGCGCTCACACCCGCCTCGCCGCGACCGGGGCGAACAGCCCGCCGGGGCGGACCAGCAGCACCGCCAGCAGCAGCACCAGCACCGCGAGCGGGGTGAGGTCGCTGCCGGCGTAGCCGCTGACGTAGGACAGCAGCAGCCCGACCGCGAGGCCCCCGACGACCGCCCCCGGTGGGCTGTCCAGCCCGCCCACCACGGCGGCGGTGAACGCCGAGACGAAGACCAGGTCCATGGCGTGCGGATGCAGGCCGAGCTCGGTGGGAATGACCAGCATGCCGGCCAGCGCGCCGACCCCGGAGGCCAGCGCCCACCCGAGGGTGAGCATGCCGCCGACGTTCACCCCGAGCAGCCGGGAGACCTCGGGCGCGAACGCCGCCGCGCGCATCCGCAGGCCCACCGCCGTGCGGGTGAAGGTCCAGGCGAGCCCGACGACCACCGCCGCGACCGCCGCGAAGACGAACAGGTCGTACGGCGACACGACGGCCACCCCGCCCACGGTCAGCGCGGTCCGGGAGAAGGGCGTCCCGGCGGGCAGGAACTCGCTGCCGTAAACCATGCCGAGCACGGCCTGGATCAGCAGCACCAGCCCGAGCGCGACGATCACCGGGTTGAGCGGGGACGCGTGGTCGACGAAGCGCATGACGAGCACGTCGACCGCCGCGCCGAGGAGCAGCCCGGCGACGAGCGCGGCCCCGAAGCCCAGCCAGTACGAGCCGGTCGCGGCCGAGACGCTGTAGGCCACGTAGGCGGTGGCGACGGCCATCGCGCCCTGGGCGAAGTTGACGATCCGGGCCGCCCGCCAGATCAGCACCAGGGCCAGGGCGAACGCGGCGAGGACCACGCCCCTGGACAGTCCGTCGAGGGTGAGGAAGACGAAGCGGTCCAACGGTCCTCCCTTGCGGAGACGAGGGGTCAGAAGCCGAGGTAGGCGTGGCGCAGGTCGGCGTCGTCGCGCAGCCGGGCGGCCGGGGCGGTGGTGACGACCCGGCCCAGGGACATCACCACGCCCTGGTCGGCGACCGAGAGCGCGCTGCGCACGTTCTGCTCGACCAGCAGCACGGTCAGCCCGGTGCCGTCGCGCAGCCGGCGCAGCAGCGCCATCGTCTGGGCCACCACCCGGGGCGCCAGCCCGAGCGACGGCTCGTCGAGCAGGAGCAGGCGGGGCCGGGCGACCAGGGCCCGGCCGAGGGCGAGCATCTGCCGTTCGCCGCCGGAGAGCTGGTGCCCGAGGTGTCGCCGCCGCCGGGCCAGCGGCTCGAAGAGCTGGTAGACCTCGTCGAGGGCGCGGGCGGCGTCGGCCCGGTCGCGCCGCCACAGCCCGCCGAGGCGCAGGTTCTCGTCCACGGTCAGTTCACCGACCACCCCGCGCCCCTCCGGCACGTGTGCCATGCCGCGGCGCACGAGCTGCTCCACTCCGACGCCGCGCAGGTCCTCCCCCGCCAGCACGACGCGGCCGGCCGTCGGGCGCAACATGCCGGAGAGGGCGCGCAGCAGCGTGGTCTTGCCGGCGCCGTTGGCGCCGACCACCGCCGCGATGGCGCCACGGGCGACGGTCAGGTCGATGTCGTGCAGCACGGGCGCGCCGCCGTAGCCGGCCACCAGCCCGCGCACCACCAGCAGCTCCTCGGCGCTCATGCCGCGGCCTCGTCGACGGCGGCGCCGAGGTAGGCGTCGGCGACGGCCGGATCGTCGCGCACCTCGTCGGGGGTGCCGGCGGCGATCACCCGGCCGAAGTCGAGCACCACGATCTCGTCGCAGACGGCCATCACCAGGTCCATGTGGTGCTCCACCAGCAGCACCGCGCAGGCGTCGGTGTCGCGCCGGGGCAGCCCCCGGATCAGCTCCGCCAGCTCGGCGATGTCGTCGGCGCCCAGGCCCCCGGCGGGCTCGTCGAGCAGCAGCAGCCGGGGCCGCGCGGCCAGCGCGCGGGCCAGGGCGACCCGCTGGCGTACGGCGAAGGGCAGCGTGCCCGGCGCGGCGCCGGCGTGCCCGGCGATCCCCAGGTCGTCGAGGACCTCGAGGGCGTGCCGGCGCAGCCGCTGCTCGTCACGGTCGCTGCGCGGCAGGCCGAGCAGGGCGGAGAGGAAGCCGGCGCGGGCCGTGTGGGTGGCGCCGGCCATCACGTTCTCCAGCACCGTGAGCCCGGCGAAGAGCCCGGTGCCCTGCAACGTCCGGGCGATGCCGAGCCGGGTCAGCCGGTGCGGGAGCGGACGCAGCGGCCGGCCGTCGAGGCTCAGCGAGCCCGAGTCCGGCGCGACGAAGCCGCAGACGACGTTGAACAGCGTGGTCTTGCCGGCCCCGTTGGGCCCGATCACCCCGACCACCCTGCCGGGCGGCACCCGCAGCGAGACGTCGTCGAGGGCGGTGAGGCCGCCGAAGTGGACCCCGACGTGGTGCAGTGCGAGCCCCTGCTCCATCACCCCTCCCCCCGAGCAGCCGACACTATTTACACTGGGAGTGTACGTTTCTGAGCAGCGCCGTCAATACCTTCGATGCCCCGTCCGCACACGCTCGACGGCCGCCGTCCCGACCTCGACGACGACCGGCTGTTTCCGCACCGAGCGCGCAACGGGGCGGCCGCGGGTGCGGCCGCCCCGGGGTCGCGTCAGGCGCTCGGGCAGGTGTGGCGGTACTCCTCGATCGCGAGCCCGCTCGGGCCCGGGCAGAGGAACTGCTCGTAGCGGGTGTCGTCGTCGACGAACCGCTTCAGCCAGGCCACCGCCTGCCGGGCCGTCGGGGTGTTGACGGTCTGCGGGAAGAAGTGGCTCGCCCCGTTCAACTCCAGGTACGCCTTCTCGGACGAGGCCGGGATGCTGGTGTAGAACGGCTCCGAGTGCGACGAGACCGGGGCGATGCTGTCGGTCTCGCCACCGACGATCAGGGTCGGCACCCGGACGTCCGACCAGCTCTTGTCCAGGTTCCACGGCGCGAGCGGTACGGCGGCCTGCAACGTCGGCCGGGCGACGGCCGCCTCCAGGCTGCCGCCACCACCCATCGAGTGGCCGGAGACGGCGAGCCGGCTGGCGTCGATCCGGCTGCGCACCGAGCTGCGCTCGGTCAGGTAGTCGAGCGCCGCGAGCAACTGCCGGCCCCGGCTGTCCGGCTGGTCGAGGCGGGTGTTGGTCTCGATGCCGATCACCACGAACCCGTGCGAGGCGATCCGCGGCCCGAGCCAGTCGATGCTGGACCAGGCGGCGGTGTAGCCGGGCGAGATGGCGACGGCGCCGAAGGTGCCCTCGGCGGTGCTGGTCGGGTAGTAGATGACGCCCCCGCCGAAGCCGGTCACGCTGAGCGAGGAGACGCTCTGCGACGCGGTGGCGAACGGGCCCCGGCTGGCCTCCAGCAGCGCGACCGTCGGGGCGGGGCCGCGCTCGTACGGGTTGGCGGCGACGGCGGCGGACGGTGCGACCAGCGCGCCGGCCGCGGCCAGGACGGCGGCCACGGCCAACCCGGCGGCGCGGGCGGCGAGACGGGGGCGGACGGTGGTGGTTGGTGATGGCATGTCGGGCACTCCCTAGAGGACGGGGCATATCGACATGCATCAGTCTTCGGCGGCGCCGGCGGATCCGCATCGGTGAAATCACCAGTCCCGTCGCGACAGGACGCACCGGATCTGCCAATACTGAAGATCCCTTGTATCAAGACAGACCGGCGCCCGCGGCGTCCCCCGCTCCGGGTGCGCGGGAGAGGAGACCCCATGACCGACACGGCCACGAAGTCCCGGGCCCTCGGCTCCACCGTCCGGCTGCTGTCCGTCCTGGTCATCGTCGCCGGACTGATCATGCTGGTCGGCGGGGCCGCCACCTGGTTCACCGTGCAGAGTCAGCTCGCCGACGAACGCATCACCGTCTCCGACGACGCCGACTGGTTCGCCGGTGAGAAGATCGACGGCCCGCTGACCGCGTACGCGGAGGCCGAGGTCATCGAGAAGCACTCGCTGGAGGCCAGCGGCGGCAAGACGTACGCCGAACTCGGCCGTGAGGACCCGACCCGGCAGACCGTCATGACGGGCTCGTTCCTCCGGTCCTCCCTGTTCACCTCGGTCGTGTCGTTCGGGATCGCGGCCCTGGCGATGGGCCTCGGCCTGGTGCTCGCCCTGATCGGGTACTCCCTGCTCTCCCTCTCCCGCCGGCTCGACGCCCTGCCGGCTCCGGCGTCCGCCGCGTCCACTGCGTCCGCCGCGTCCTGACCCCGCCCGACGGCCGGCCGCGACCCGTACCGGGCGGCGGCCGGCCGTCGGCGTGTCCGGCGGGCTGCTGACTGCGGCCGGGGCCGACCCGGGTGCCGCCGGGCCGCGCCGGGGCGAACGCCGCGTCGCGTAGGGTCGGCACCGCCCCGGTCCGGCCACGCCGGACGACCCCGCCCCAGTGGAGACGCCCGATGACCGAGATTGGCGGCGCCACCCGGCTGTACGCGCTGCTCGGCGACCCGATCGCGCAGGTGCGCGCCCCGGGGCTGCTCAATCCCGTGCTGGCCCGCCGTGGCACCGACGCGGTGCTCGTCCCGGTCCACGTCGCGCCGGCCGACCTCGACCAGGTCGTACGGGGGTTGCGACAGATGGCGAACCTGGACGGGATGCTGGTCACCGTGCCGCACAAGGCCGCCGCGCTGGCCCTCGCCGACCGGGCCAGCGAGCGCGCCCACCTGGCCGGCAGTGCCAACGCGCTGCGGCGCGAGCCCGACGGGACGTGGACCGCCGACACGTTCGACGGCGACGGGTTCGTCCGCGGCCTGGCGGCGGCCGGGCACCAGCTGAGTGACCGCCGGGCCTGCGTGGTGGGCGCGGGTGGGGCGGGCAGCGCGATCGCGGTGGCCCTGCTCGACGCCGGGGTGGCGGAGCTGCGGTTGAGCGACACCGACCCGGGTCGGCTGGAGACGCTGCGGTGCCGGCTGTCGGCCGCGTACCCCGGCCGGGTCACCGCGACGGCGCGGCCGCGACTGGCCGACGCCGACCTCGCGGTCAACGCCACGCCCCTGGGGCTGCGCCCCGACGACCCGCCGCCGTTCCCGGTGACCGACCTGCCGACGCACGCGGTGGTCGCCGACATCATCATGAAGCCGGCGGAGACCGCCCTGCTGGCCGGGGCCCGTGGGCGGGGACTGGCCGCCCATCCGGGCGAGCCGATGCTCGCCCACCAGCTCGACGGGTACCTGGCGTTCTTCGGACTGTGAGCCTGTGAGCCCCCCGCCGGCAGGCGTGCCACCACCGCGCTGACCGTCGGTGATCTTCTTGTCGGCCGGACCTGTTACCGTCGCGCCGCCGCTGCACCAGTCGGACCGGAGGTAGGCGTGATCAGCTCGCAGGTGTCGTCGTTCGTCGGATTACCGGCAGTGCCCTTCACTCCGGGAATGACCCTTCCCGACGATCCGTCGGCGGTCGCCTGGCGGCTGGAGGTCGAGGACTTCGACGCGGATCCCGAGGAGTTCGCCGGGCTGGTGACGGCGATGCGCGAGCAGGTGCCGGCCGACGCGGTACGCGCCCTGGTGATCGGCGAGTGGGGCGAGGCCTACGAGCGGCCCCTGCCGGTCGAGGCGCTGGTCGAGGCGGCCGGGGAGTGGACGGGCCTGCGGGCGGTCTTCCTCGCCGACCTGACCTACGAGCAGTGCGAGATCTCCTGGCTCACCCACGGCGACATCACCGGGCTGCTCGCGGCGTACCCGTCGCTGGAGGTGCTGTGGGTGCGCGGGGCACAGGGCCTGCGGCTGGAGCCGATCCGCCACACCGGGCTGCGGGAGCTGCAGTTCGAGTCCGGCGGGCTGCCGGCCGGGGTGGTCCGGGCCGTCGGCGCGTGCGACCTGCCGGCCCTGCAACGGCTGGATTTGTGGCTCGGCCGGCAGGACTACGGCGGCGACGCGGGCATCGACGACCTGGCCGGGGTGCTCGCCGGTGCCGGCCTGCCGGCGCTGCGGCACCTCGCGGTCTGCAACGCCGAGATCGCCGACGCGGTGGCGGCGGCCGTCGCCACCGCCCCGGTCGTGCCCCGGCTGAAGGCGCTCGACCTGTCGAAGGGCGTGCTGACCGACGAGGGCGCGAAGGCCCTGCTGGCCGGCCAACCGCTGACCCACCTGGCCCGGCTCGACCTGCACCACCACTTCCTCTCCGAGGAGACGGCCGCCTCGGTGGTGGCCGCGCTGCCCGGGGTCGAGGTCGACCTGACCGACCGGCAGGTTCCCGACGAGTACAACGGTCGTGTCTACCGCTTCACCGCGGTCGGGGAGTGAGCGGCCATGGCCTTCGGTTCCCACGCGCGCGAATTCGCCGGCCGTCCGGTGGTGGAGGTCCCCGTCGACGGGCCGCTGCCCACGGTGGACGGCCCGGTCTCGTGGCGGATCGACCACTGGCACTTCGACGGCGACACCAACCAGAACGAGCTCTCGGAGGAGTTCCGGGACACGTTCGACCGGTTCGTCGCGCAGGCCGGGCCGTCCGTGGAGTCCCTGGTCGTCGGCTCCTGGGGCTACGCGGCGTTCCACAGCGCCCCGATCGCGCAACTCTGCGCGGCGGCGTCGCGCCTGCCCGCCCTACGCGCCCTGTTCCTCGGTGACATCCTCTCCGAGGAGTGCGAGGTCTCCTGGATGAAGGTGGGCGACGTGAGCCCCCTGCTGACGGCGTACCCGGCGCTGGAGGTGCTGCGGGTGCGCGGCGGCGAGGACCTCGCCTTCTCCCCGGTGCGGCACGCGCGGCTGCGGGAGCTGGCGGTGGAGAGCGGCGGGTTGTCCCGGGCGTTCGTCGGCGCGGTGCTCGACTCCGACCTGCCCGCGCTGACCGACCTGGAACTGTGGCTCGGCACCCCCGACTACGGCGGCGACGCGCAGGTCACCGACCTGGCCCCGCTGCTGGCCGGGGAACGGTTCCCGCAGCTGCGCCGGCTCGGCCTGTGCAACTCGGAGATCGCCGACGACCTCGCCCGGGCGCTGGCCTCGGCGCCGGTGGTGCCCCGGCTGCGACGGTTGGACCTGTCGATGGGCACGCTGGGCGACGAGGGCGCGGCGGCCCTCCTGGCCGGTCAGCCGCTGACCCACCTCGCCGAGCTGGACCTGTCCCACCACTACCTGGCGGAGGAGACGGCCGCGTCGCTGGTCGCCGCGCTGCCGGGCGTCCGGGTGGACGTCTCCGACCCGCAGGAGCCCGAGGAGTACGACGGCGAGAGCTACCGCTACACGGCGGTGTCGGAGTGACATGCGCCTGACCGTCGTCGGCAACCCCGCCAACCGCCGGGTCGACCTGTTCACCCGGGCCGTCCTCGACGCCGGCCTGCCCCGGCCGGCGGTGCTGTCCTGGGCCGATGTGCTGGCCGGAGCGGTCCCGCCGGCCGCCGGGGCGGTGGTGCGGATCGACTCGCCGGGCGAGGACGCCGAGGTGGACCGGCTGCTGCGCCGGGCCGCCGCACCGGCCCGGCACGGCGAGCTGGTCGGGCTGGCCGACACGTACGCCGGGCTGCTCGCGGGGATCGACCGGGTCGCCGCCGGCGGTGCGGAACTGCTCAACGACCCGGCGGACGTGGCGGCGCTGTGCGACAAGCGGCGCTGCCACGCGCGGCTGACCGCCGCCGGGGTGCCGGTGCCGGCCGCGCTGCCCCCGGTGCACGGGTGGGAGCAGTTGCGGTCGGCGATGGCGGTGGCCGGCTGGAGCCGGGTGTTCGTCAAGCCCGCGCACGGCTCGTCCGCCGCCGGGGTCATCGCGCTGGCGGTGGCCGGGCGGCGGGTGCAGGCGGTCACCACGATCGAGGCGACCCCGGACGGGCTGTACAACTCGCTGCGCCCGCGCCGGCACACCGACGAGGCCGAGGTCGCCGCGCTCGTCGACCGGATCGCCGGAGAGGGCCTGCACGTGGAGCGGTGGCTGCCCAAGGCGGGCCTCGGCGACCGGGTGGTCGACGTCCGGGTGGTGGCCGTCGCGGGGCGCCCCACCCACGCCGTGGTGCGGGCCGCCCGGGGGCCGCTGACCAACCTGCACCTGGGCAACGCGCGTGGCGACCTCGCCGAGCTGCGCGCCACGGCCGGGCCGGCGGCGTGGGCGGCGGCGATGGCGACCTGCGAACGGGTGGCCGCGTGCTTCCCCCGCACCCTCCAGGTCGGCATCGACCTGATGTTCCTCGTCGGCTGGCGCCGCCACGCGGTGGCCGAGGTCAACGCCTTCGGCGACCTGCTGCCGGGGGTCCTCGCCGACGGCCGGGACACCTACGCCGAGCAGGTGCGCGCCCTGACCGACGGCCGGTGGGAGCGCTGGCGGGCGGCAGCCGACCGGATGCCGTCGGTCGACGGCGCGGCGCGGCCCGACGCGGCCGGGCGGGAGGTGTCCGCGTGCGAAGCCTGATCGGCGACCACGACCTGCTCCTGCTCACCCTCGACACGCTGCGCTACGACGTCGCCGCCGAGCTGGCCGAGCAGGGGCGCACGCCGCACCTGGCCCGGGTGCTGCCCGGCGGCCGGTGGGAGCGCCGGCACTCCCCCGCCAGCTTCACCTACGCCGCACACCACGCGTTCTTCGCCGGTTTCCTGCCGACCCCGGTCACGCCCGGCCGGCACGAGCGGCTGTACGCGGCGGCGTTCCCCGGCAGCGAGACCGCGGGCAGCGACACGTGGGTGTTCGACGCCCCCGACCTGCCGACCGCCCTCGCCGGCGTCGGCTACCACACGCTCTGCCTGGGCGGGGTCGGGTTCTTCAACCGGCGCAGCCCGCTCGGGGCGGTGCTGCCGGGCCTGTTCGCCGAGGCGCACTGGGAGCCGGAGTTCGGGGTCACCTCCCCCACCTGCCTGGACGCCCAGCTCGACCGGCTGGCCGAGGTGCTGCCGACGGTGCCGGCACGGCAGCCGCTGTTCACGTTCCTCAACGTCGCGGCCCTGCACCAGCCCAACCGGCACCACCTGCCCGGCGCGCAGGTCGACGACCTGGCCAGCCACGCCGCCGCCCTGGAATACGTCGACGGCCGGCTCGACCGGCTGTTCGCCCTGCTGACCGGGCGGGGCCGCCCGGTGTTCGCGATCGTCTGCGCCGACCACGGCACGGCCTACGGGGAGGACGGCCACACCGGCCACCGGATCGGCCACGACGTGGTGTGGACCGTCCCGTACGCCCACTTCGTCCTGCGACCGGGGGAATGGTGACCGGCACCGACACGGGCCTCGACGGCTCGCCGTACCAGCAGTACCTGTACGCGTACCCGCACAAGACCTCGTACCGGCCGCTGCGGCCCCGGCCGCTGCTCGCCGACGTGTGGCGGGCCGAGGCACGCGAGGCGCTCTTCCTCTACGTGCACGTGCCGTTCTGCGAGATGCGCTGCGGCTTCTGCAACCTGTTCACCCGCGCCAACGCGCCCGCCGAGCAGGTGACCGACTACCTGCGGCAGCTACGCCGGCAGGCCGGGCGGGTCGCCGACGCGCTGGGCCACGGCACCGGGTACGCCCGCGCGGCGTTCGGCGGTGGCACCCCCACCTACCTGACGGCCGACGAGCTGACCGAGCTGTTCGACATCGCCACCACGACGACGGGGGCCCGGCTGCCCGGCGTACCGCTGTCGGTGGAGACCTCGCCGGCGACCGCGACGCCGGACCGGCTCGCGGTGCTCGCCGCGCACGGCACCACCCGGGTGAGCATCGGCGTGCAGAGCTTCCTCGACGCGGAGGCCCGCGCCGCCGGCCGGCCGCAGCGCCGCACCGAGGTGGAGGCGGCCCTGGCCGCGATCCGCGACGCCCGGATCCCCGTGCTCAACATCGACCTGATCTACGGCATCGACGGGCAGACCGCCGACACCTGGCGGGAGAGCCTCGACGCCGCCCTGGCGTGGCGGCCGGAGGAGCTGTATCTCTACCCGCTGTACGTGCGGCCACTGACCGGCCTCGGCCGGCGGGCCCACGGCCGGGCGGACTGGGACGCCCAGCGGCTCGCCCTCTACGAGCAGGCGGTGGCGACGCTCGGCGCGGCCGGCTACCGCCAGGAGTCGATGCGGCAGTTCCGCCGCGCCGACGTGCCCGCCCCCGACGGGCCGGACTACTGCTGCCAGGACGACGGCATGGTGGGCCTGGGCTGCGGCGCGCGCTCCTACACCACGTCCCTGCACTACTCGTTCGACTACGCGGTCGGGGTGTCGCAGGTGCGGGCGGTGCTCGACGACTACCTGGCCCGCCCCGCCGACGACTTCCGGTACGCCGAGTTCGGGTTCCCCCTCGACGGCACGGAGCAGCGCCGCCGGTGGCTGCTCAAGTCGTTGCTGCGCGTCGAGGGGGTCGACGCCGCGGCCTACCGGGCCCGCTTCGGCGCGCTTGCGGGCGACGACTTCCCCGAGCTGGGCACGCTGGCCGACCGGGGGTGGGCCGAGGAGGATGGGCTGCGGCTGACCCCGGCCGGGCTGGCCCGCTCCGACGCGATCGGCCCGTGGCTGACCTCCGCCCGGGTACGCGACGCGATGACCGGGTACGTGCCGAGATGAACCTGGCGATCCTCTACCGAGGGCCCCTGGCGAGCTGCAACTACGACTGCCCGTACTGCCCGTTCGCCAAGCGGCACGACCCGCCGGAGCTGCTGCGCGCCGACCGGGCGGCGCTGGACCGCTTCGCCGGCTGGGTCGCGGCCACCACCGACGTGCGGCTGTCGGTGCTGTTCACCCCGTGGGGCGAGGGGTTGACCCGCCGCTGGTACCGGGACGCCATGGTGTCGCTGTCCCACCTGCCGCACGTCGACCGGGTCGTCATCCAGACCAACCTCGCCGCCCGGGTGGACTGGCTGGCCGACGCCGACCCGCGCGCCGCCGCCCTGTGGACCACCTACCACCCCGGTCAGGTGGACCGGGACCGCTTCCTGCGCCGCTGCGCGCGGCTGTCCGAGCTGGGCGTCCGGTACTCGGTCGGGGTGGTCGGCCTGCCCGAGCACCTCGCCGAGGCGCGGGCGTTGCGCGCCGCCCTGCCCGCCGAGGTCTACCTGTGGGTGAACGCCGCCGAGGGCCGGCGTTACGACGCAACCGAGGAGGCGACCTGGACGGAGCTGGATCCGCTGTTCGGCTGGAGCGTCCGCCCGCACGTGTCGCTCGACCGCCCCTGCCACGCGGGCGAGACGGCCATCTCGGTGCGCGGCGACGGCACCGTTCGCCGCTGCCACTTCATCGACGAGCCGATCGGCAACCTCTACGACGGTTCGTGGCGCTCGGCGCTGCGGCCGCGCCCGTGCGGCAACGCGGTCTGCGACTGCCACATCGGCTACGTCCACCTCAAGCCGCTCGGCCTGCGGGACGTCTTCGCCGGCGGGGTGCTGGAACGCATCCCGGCGGCCTGGCCACCGCCCCACCGACCGGTGCCGATCCCGGCCAAACCTTCCCCGCCGGTCACGCCAGCGGTGCGCCGGCCGGTGCCGGTCGCGGCCCCGGCGCGCCGGCCGGTGCCGGTCGCGGCCCCGGTGCGCCGGCCGGTGGCGCTCCCGACGACAGGGCCACGACCCGCCTGACAGGCATAGAAGGCACGCGCCGTTCCTCCAAGATCGTGCTCGATCCTGGATCGAGTGGGTATGCCGCGACTGGATGCCACTCAATCCAGGATCGAGCACGATCTTGCATGTCGGGCTGGCCGCGCATCGGCAAGGAATCGCGGACGCACGGTCCGGCCGCCCGCCCGGCCCACCCGCCCGTGCGCCCGGCCCACCCGCCCGTGCGCCCGGCCCACGCGTGCGTGCGCCGGGAGTTCCGACGCGCAGAGGGCGGCCCGGCAGGATCGCCGGACCGCCCTCGACAGGTGTGGGCTCAGTGCGCGCCGGGCAGCGTGGCGGCCGCCTCCTCGCGGGCGAGCCGCTCGGTGCCGCTGAGGGTGTGCAGCGGCTTCTCCCGGATGAACAGCACCACGACCACGGCCAGCAGCGCGATCGGCGCGCCGATGAGGAACAGCTCCGCGGTGGCCGTGCCGTACACCTCCTGCACGATCCGGAGCACCGGCTCGGGCAGGGCGGACATGTCGGGCACCTCCCCGTGGCCCCCGCCGGGGGCGCCGCCGCCAGCCAGCGGGCCCAGCTTCTCGGCGCTCAGCGTCGCCACCCGGTTGGCCAGGACGGCGCCGAGGGCGCTGACCCCGATCGTGCCGCCCATGCTGCGGAAGAAGGTCAGCGTGGAGGTGGCGGCCCCCAGGTCCTGCGCGGGCACGTCGTTCTGCGCGGCGAGCACCAGGTTCTGCATCAGCATGCCGACGCCGATGCCCAGCACCGCCATGTAGACCCCGAGCAGCAGCATGCTGGTGTGGGCGTCGATGGTGGCCAGCAGCGCCATGCCGACCGTCATGATCACCGCGCCGGCGACCAGGTACGCCTTCCACCGGCCGTGCTTCGTGATCAACTGACCGGCGACGGTGGACGAGACCAGCAGGCCGAGGATCATCGGCAGGCTCATCAGCCCCGCCATCGTCGGCGACTTGCCGAGCGAGATCTGGAAGTACTGGGACAGGAACACGGTCCCGCCGAACATCGCCACGCCGACCAGCACGCTGGCGATGGTGGTCAACGAGACCGTCCGGTTGCGGAAGATGTGCAGCGGCACGATCGGCTCCTCCGCCCGCGACTCCACCCAGACGGCCAACCCCAGCAGGGCGAGCCCGCCGCCGACCATCAGTGCCGTCCAGCCCGAGGCCCAGGCGAACTTGTTGCCGGCCAGGGACGACCAGATCAACAGGGTCGAAACCCCGGAGGTGATGAACAGCGCGCCGAGCCAGTCGATCTTCACCTTCCGGCGGGTCACCGGCAGGTGCAGGGTGCGCTGGAGCAGGAAGATGGAGAGCAGGGAGAACGGGACGCCGATCAGGAAGCACCACCGCCAGCCCAGCCAGGAGGTGTCCACCAGCACGCCGCCGATCAGCGGGCCGGCGATGGTGCCGACGCCGAAGACGGCGCCGAAGATGCCGGCGTAGCGGCCCAGCTCGCGGGGCGGGATCATGGCCGCCATCACGATGGTGGCCAGCGCGGTCATGCCGCCGGCGCCGATGCCCTGCACGACCCGGCTGACCAGCAGCACCTCGACGTTCTGGCTCAGCCCGGCGATCAGCGAACCGATCACGAAGAGACCGAGGGAGAGCTGGATCAGCAGCTTCTTGCTGTAGAGGTCGGCCATCTTGCCCCACAGCGGCACGGTCGCCGTCATGGCCAGCAGCTCGGTGGTGACGATCCACGTGTAGACCGTCTGGGTGCCGTTCAGGTCGGCGATGATGCGCGGCAGCGCGTTCGCCACGACCGTGGAGGCGAGGATCGACACGAACATGCCGACCATCAGGCCGGAGAGTGCCTGGAGCACCTCGCGACGGGACATGCTGCCGGAGCCGACCTTCGCGGTCTCGGCGGGCACGGTGGCGGTCATTGACCTTCCTTACCGGGTACGGGGTTCACGGACCTTCCGGACAGCTCGCCGGAAGAGGGCTTGCGGATCAGGACCGGTCGGGCTGCGGCAGCCCCGCGGCGAGCGCGGCGAACGCCTCGTCGACGAGGTCGGCCAGGTCCGGACCGTCGGAGTGGGCGGCCCACCGGGCCATCGCGGTACGCAGCGCCGCCCCGGACACGGCGGTGACCAGCGCCGGGTAGCCGTGGTCGGGATCGACGCCGACCCGCGCCGCGACGACCTCGACGATGGCGCGCTCCGTCTCGGCGTTGCCGGCCAGCAGGCGGGGCAGCAGCGCGGGGTTGCGCGCCACCACGTCCATCCGCAGGCACCACAGCTCGCGCTCGGCGTGGATCTCCTCGATCACCTCGTCGAGCGCGGCGCGCAGCGCGGTCAGCACCGCCGCGCCGGGGGGCGCGGCGGCCAGGCGCGCCACCAGCCGCTCCACGTCGCCCGCGTGGTCGCCGACCAGCGCGTCGTCCTTGCAGGCGAAGTAGTTGAAGAAGGTGCGTGGGGAGACGTCGGCCGCCTCGCTGATCTCCTCCACCGTCACCTGGGCCAGGCCGCGCTCGGCCACCAGGCGCAGCGCCGCCTCGGCCAGCGCGGCCCGGGTCCGGCGCTTCTTGCGGTCGCGCAGCCCGGGGGCGGGTTCGGTTCCGGCCGTCGTCACGCCGGAGAAGCTACAAGCAATCTTGCAGGTTGTGCAAACTTATATTTGGTGAAGTGATGTGGGTTACCCGGCGACGCGCGGGCCCGGCCGGGGCACCCCCGGCCGGGCCCGTCTTCGGCACGGGATCACGGATAGTTCGTCAGGTACACCACCTGGTTTGCGGTGTTGGCGGTGCCGCCGACGCCGTTGACCACCCGGTTGATGGTGCCCACGCCACCGAGGGAGACGGTGACCATGTTGGTGAACCGGACGTTCGGATTGGTCGGCGCCTCGATGGCGCGGTCGGCGACCACCGACGGGTTGACGTTGAAGTAGCAGTAGCTGCCCATCCCCCACGCCTGGTGGCTGGTCACCCCGTCGGCCACCTTGTACGCCGCGTAGCCGCGGGTGGCCCCGTTCATCCAGCCCGCCTGGTTCGGCGGGTCGTACGGCATCTCGTTCTGGTAGAAGTACGTCCGCCCGCCGTTGCCGTTCCAGACGGTCTGGTACCGCTGGTAGTGCTCGACGAAGAGGCCGTACATCGTCACGTCGTCGCCGTTGACGGTCAGGCCGGTGTCGGCGGTGTTGACCGTCCAGCCGACGCCGTCGCCGTGGTCGGCCCGCCACAGCCACATGTGGTCGCCGATCACGTGGTCGCTGTTGATGGTCAACGTGTTGGTCGCCCGGCCGACGCCCGGCCCGCCGATGCGGAAGAAGACGTCGTGCAGCGAGACCGGGTTGGCCGCGTGGTTGGCCGCCGACCCGGGCGGCCCGACCTCCATCAGCACCGGCGAGTTCACCTGGCCGGCCTCGAACATGATGCCCGCCACCTTCACGCCGTCCACGTCGGCGACCCGCATCGCGACGGTGCCGTTGTCGGCCTGGATGGTCGCCAGGCCGAGGCCGAGGATCACCGTGTCGGCGCGGTCCACCCGGATCGGCTCGGTGACGTGGTGCACGCCGGGGGTGAACAGCAGGTGCCGGCCCTGGGCGAGCGCCGCGTTGATGGTGGCCGCGCTGGTGCCCGGCCGGACGACGAAGAACTGGCTCAGCGACAGCGACGAGCCGGCCGGGGTCTTGCCGTACCAGCTGGTGCCGGTGGAGTTGGTGCGCAGCGCCGGCACGAAGACCCGGTACTCGCCGGTGCCGTCGACGTAGAGGAACGGCTTCTCGCGCACCTGGGGGGTCTGCGGGATGACGGTGTGCGAGGGGTTCGGGAAGTGCGGCGCCGGGGCGCCGGTGACGCCCTGGAAGACCATGTTCCACACCGACCCGGTCCAGCCGTTGCCGAACTCGCTGTTGCGCGAGTACCACTGCTGCTGCGAGCCGGAGACGACCAGGCCGTCGATCCTGGTGTCGGCCATCAGGCCGCCGCTGGACCAGCCGTCGCCGCCGTTCCAGAGCTGGATCTGGTTCTGCGCGCCGCGCAGGTGCATCCGCCGGTACGGCGCGGCCTGCGAGACCGCCCACCGTTCCACGGTCACCCCCGCCGGCAGGGTCACCGACAGGTTCTCGGCGGCCCGCCAGAAGTTCTGCGTGGCGTTGCCGCCCATCCAGAACGCCTCGACCCGGACGTGCCCGTTGAGGTTCACGTCGTCGGGGCTCATGCCGAGGCCGGCGACCTGGGTGAAGAAGCCGAGGTTGACGTCGGCCGTGTAGCTGCCGGGCTTGAACAGCACCGCGTAGCGCTCGGGACCGAACTGGTTGGTCTCCTGCTGGGTGAAGAGCGTGTTCAGCCGGTTCTGGATGGTGGCGGTCGGGGTGGACGGGTCGAAGACGAAGGTGTTCGGCCCGAAGTTCGGGTTGCGCGGGTCGGTCGGCTCCACCGGCGGGGCGTCGCCGCCCGTGGTGTGCACCGCCAGTTCCCAGAGCGAGTAGCCGTAGCCGGTGGCGCGCGTCGTGCCGTACACCCGCAGGTAGCGACCGCTGCCGGCGACGGTGAGCGACTGGCTGCCGCCGGCGCCGGCGGTGGTGCTGTACACGGTGGTCCAGGCGTTGCCGTCGGCCGAGGTCTGGAGCTGGAACGCCCGCGCGTAGGCGGCCTCCCAGGTCAGCACCACGCGGCAGATCGACCGGACGGTGCCGAGGTCCACCCGCAGCCACTGGGGGTCGGCGGCGGCGCTGGCCCAGCGGGTGCCGGGGTTGCCGTCGACCGCGGCCGAGGCCGGCGTTCCGGCGTTCTCCACGGACGACGCGGTGGCCGGCTGGCCCTGGGCGACGTTGGCGCTGCCGCAGGCGGGCGGGTTGCCGCCGGTCTCGCCGTAGACCTGGAACTCCCAGAGCGAGTAGCCGTAGCCGGTGCCGCGCGCGGTGCCGTACATCCGGACGTACCGGCCGGTGCCCGTGACGTTCACCGTCTGGGTGCCGCCGGTGCCGGCGGTGGTGCGGTGGACGGTGGCCCAGGTCGCGCCGTCGTCGGAGGTCTGGATCTCGAAGGCCCGGCCGTAGGCGCCCTCCCAGACCAGGGTCACCTGGCTGAGGGTGGCCCGGGTGCCGAGGTCGACCTGGAGCCACTGGGGGTCGCTGAAGGCGCTGGCCCAGCGGGTGCCGGCGTCGCCGTCGACCGCGGCGGCCGCCGGGGTGCCGGCGTTCTCCGTCGACGAGGCGGTCGCGGGCCGCCCTTGGGACAGCAGGCTCGGTGCGGCCTGCGCCGGGGGCGTCCCGGTGGCGGGGGTGAGCGCCGCGACGAGGAGCAGCGCGAGCCCGACGAGCAGCCGCCGGGCGGGTCGCCCCCGCGGCGACAGCGGGCGTACGGATGTAGCGCGAGATGTCATGACTTCGCCTGTCGGTAGAGGGTCGCTGACCTCGGGCGTGACGGGGTGCGGGAGCGGCCCACGGCGCCGGGGTGGTGCCGCCGGGATCGGCGCCGTGGTGGGTGAGAGCGCTCTCGTCCGAGTGTTGCGGCGCCGTTGCGCAGCCGTCAAGACATCGATAAATAACGCTGTTATTTATCCGTGAAGTTCGATTTGTTCGGTGATCCGCCGGTTCGCGGGCCGAATTCCGCCCGCCGCGAGCAGCCGCTCGATCGGCAGCGTCGCCGCGCCGAGCGCCACCGCATCGACACCCAGCACGCCCAGCTCGATCGACGCCTGCTCGTACGGCTGGCGCAGCGCCTGGCGGCCGGCGGCCTCCCGGACCGCCGGCAGCAGCCCGCCCAGCGCCATCGCGGCCCAGCCTCCGAGCACGACCCGCTCCGGGTTGAACAGGTTGATCAGGTTGGCCACCCCGGCGCCGAGGTAGGCGGCCGTCTCGTCCAGCACCCGCCGGGCGGTGGCCGAGGTCCCGGCCGCGTCGACGAGCGCGGAGAGCTGGGACTCCTCGTCCTCGCCCGGGACCGGCTCGCCCCGCGCCTCCCGGTAGCGGTCGATGACCGCCTCCGCCCCGACGTACGCCTCCAGGCAGCCACGGACCCCGCACCGGCAGGGCCGCCCGCCGTAGACCAGGGTGGTGTGCCCCCACTCCCCCGCACTGCTGGAGGCGCCCCGGTAGGTCGCCCCGTTGGTCACCACGGCGGCGCCGATCCCCGAGCCGACAAGCGCGAAGACGGCGTGCCGGGCGCCCCGGCCGGCGCCGAACCACATCTCCGCCTGGCCGAGCGTCTTGGCGCCGTTGTCGATGTGCAGCGGCAGGTCCGTGCCCGCGGCGATCAACCGCTCCAGCGGCACCCGGTCCCAGCCGAGCGACTGGGCGTGCACCACCGCCTCCCGGCCCTGCTCGACGACCCCGGACACGCCGATGCCGACGCCGAGCACCTGGGTGGGGGCCACCCCGGCCCGGGCCGTGACCACGTCGATCCCGCTCAGTACGTGCCCGGCGACCACGGCCGGCTCCGTGCGCCGCGGATCGAGCGGGTACGCGACGGTGGCCAGCTGGGTCATCGCGAAGTCGAACAGCTCCACCCGGACCCGGGTCTCCCCGACGTCCACCCCGACGACGAAGGCGAACCGGGGCGCGACCCGCAGCATCATGCTGGGCCGCCCGCCGTCGGACTCCGCCGCGCCGGCCTCCACGACCAGCCCCTCGTCGATCAGGTCACCGACGACGTTGCTCACCGCCGGCTGGCTCAACCCCGTGCTGCGGACCAGGTCCTGCCGGGTGAGCGGCCCGTCGAGGAAGAGTTTCGACAGCAGGGCGGACCGGTTGCGCAGCCGGACGCCCCGGTTGGTCGCGCGCGCCAGCTCCACTCGCCACCTCGATCCCCTCGGCCGTCCGGAGCGACTGTACGACCCCGTGCTTGACGGCCCATCGGCCAACCACTTTAATGACCACATTCATTAAGCCGTAATGGAACTCTGGGAGCGCCGGCCCCGCCGAGGCGTCCCCGCCCACCGTCCGCCGGCACCCCGTCACCCCCGTCCCACGACGGCGTCGGCGACCCCCACCACTGCAACGGAAGGGCATACCGTGTCGAGACGACACCTCGGGATACTCGCGGTGGCCGCGCTGGCCGCCGCCACGCTGACCGCCTGCGGCGGCTCCGGCAGCGAGGACGGCACCGCCGCGAAGACCCTCACCTACTGGGCCAGCAACCAGGGCGCCAGCCTGGAGGCGGACAAGGCGATCCTCCAGCCGGAGCTGGACAAGTTCACGCAGCAGACCGGGATCAAGGTCAACGTCGAGGTCGTGCCCTGGTCGGACCTGCTCAACCGGCTGCTCACCGCCGCCACCTCCGGCCAGGGTCCGGACGTGGTCAACATCGGCAACACCTGGTCGGCGTCGCTCCAGGCCACCGGCGCGCTCGTCGAGTTCGACGACGCCACCCTCGCCAAGGTCGGCGGGAAGGACCGGTTCGTGCCCGCGGCGCTGGCCGCCGCCGGGGCGCCCGGCAAGCCCCCCGCTGCGGTGCCGCTCTACAGCCTGGCCTACGCCCTGTACTACAACAAGAAGGCGTTCGCCGACGCCGGCGTGACGAGCCCGCCCAGCACCTGGGAGCAGGTGGCCGAGGTCGGCCGGAAGCTGACCGGCGGCGACCGGTGGGGCCTGGCCGTCGAGGGGGCCAACCCGTCGGAGAACGCCCACCACGCGTTCACCTTCAGCCAGCAGTACGGCGGCGAGTGGTTCGACTCCGCCGGCAAGCCCACCTTCGACACCCCGCAGAACGTCACGGCCGTCAAGCGGTACGTCGACCTGATGGCCGTCGACAGGATCGTCAACCCGAGCAACGCCGAGTACGCGCAGAACCAGTCGGTCTCCGACTTCGCCAACGGCAAGGCGGCCATGCTGCTCTGGCAGGCCGCCGGGTCGAACCTGAAGTCGCAGAACATGGCCCCCGACGCGTACGGGATCGCGCCGGTGCCGTTCCCGGCCGCCCCGCCGGCCGGCGGCAAGAAGGTCAACAGCATGGTCGCCGGGATCAACATGGCGGTGTTCAAGCACACGAAGAACCGCGACGCCGCGCTGGAGTTCGTCAAGTTCATGACCAGCGACGCCGAGCAGGTGGCGCTGAACAAGACGTACGGCTCGCTGCCCGCCGTCGCCACCGTCGCCGGCGACCCGGCGTTCGCCGCGCCGGAGCAGAAGGTGCTCCAGCAGACCCTCGCCACCACGGCCGCGCCGCTGCCGCAGGTGCCCGACGAGAGCACCTTCGAGACCCTCGTCGGCACCGCCATCAAGGAACTCTTCGCCGACGCCGCCAGCGGCAGACCGGTCACCGAGGAGAGCGTCCGGCAGAAGCTGACCCGGGCCCAGCAGCAGATGCGCTGACCCGCCGGACCGGTGGCCGTGGGAGGGACGCCGACCCTCCCACGGCCACCCTTCGAGAGGACCCCGATGGCCACCACCACGACCTCCCGGGACGCCGCCGCGCCGGGCCGACCCCGCCGCGCGGTCCCCACGGACCGGTCACCCGGCCGCCGCCGGACCCTGCTGCCGTACCTCCTGCTCGCTCCCGCCATCGTGCTGGAGCTGGCGATCCACGTGGTCCCGATGTTGGTCGGGGCGTGGATGAGCCTGCGGGAGCTGACCCAGTTCCAGATCCGGGACTGGTCCACCGCGCCCTTCGTCGGCGCGGAGAACTACCGGGTCGTGCTCGACGTCGACTCGGCCGTCGGGGCCGAACTGCTCCGCTCGTTCGGGGTGACCGTCGCCTACACGGTGGCCTCGGTCGGGCTCTCCTGGGTGCTCGGCACCACCGCCGCCGTGCTGCTGCAACGCCCCTTCCGCGGCCGGGCCGTGCTGCGCGCGCTCTTCCTCACCCCGTACGCGCTGCCCGTCTACACCGCCGTGATCACCTGGAGCTTCCTGTTGCAGCGGGACACCGGCCTGGTCAACCACGTACTGGTCGACCAACTGCACCTGCTCGACGAGCGGCCGTTCTGGCTGATCGGGGAGAACAGCTTCGTCGCGCTGCTGGTCGTCTCGATCTGGCGGTCCTGGCCGTTCGCCTTCCTCTGCGTCATGGCCGGCCTGCAGAACATCCCCGGCGAGCTGTACGAGGCCGCCGCGATGGACGGGGCCGGGTTCTGGCGGCGGCTGCGCGCGGTGACGCTGCCGATGCTGCGCCCGGTCAACCTGGTCCTGCTGCTGGTGCTGTTCCTCTGGACCTTCAACGACTTCAACACCCCGTACGTGCTCTTCGGCGGCTCCGCACCCGAGCAGGCGAACCTGATCTCCCTGCACATCTACCGCAGCTCCTTCAAGACCTGGGACTTCGGCGCCGGGTCGGCGATGTCGGTGCTGCTGCTGCTCTTCCTGCTGCTGGTCACCGCCGGGTATCTGCTGCTCACCAACCGCCGGAGGAACGATGCGTGAGACCGCCGCCGAGCGCTGGGCCCGCCGGATCGTGCTGACCCTGCTCGCGCTCTTCGTGCTCGTCCCGCTCTACGTCATGCTCAGCTCGGCGCTCAAGCCGTTGCAGGACGTGCAGAGCGCCTTCACCTGGTGGCCCCGCCGCCCGACCACGCAGGCGTTCGTCGACATGTGGTCGACCGTGCCGCTCGGCCGCTACCTGGTCAACAGCCTGGTCGTGTCGACCGTGGCGGCGGTCTTCTCCGTCACCGTGGCGATCTTCGCGGCGTACGCGGTCAGCCGGTACCGGTTCCGGGGCCGGGGGCTGTTCTCCGTGACCGTGCTCTCCACCCAGATGTTCCCCGGCATCCTCTTCCTGCTGCCGCTCTTCCTCATCTACGTCAACCTCGGCAACGCCACCGGCATCCAGCTCTACGCCAGCCGCACCGGGCTGATCATCACGTACCTGACGTTCTCCCTGCCGTTCTCGATCTGGATGCTGGTCGGCTACTTCGACTCGATCCCCCGCGGCCTCGACGAGGCGGCGCAGGTCGACGGCGCCGGCCCGCTGCGGACGCTGTTCCGGGTGATCCTGCCGGCGGCGGTGCCGGGCGTCGTCGCGGTCGCCGTGTACGCCTTCATGACCGCCTGGGGCGAGGTGCT
The DNA here is from genome assembly GCF_040643815.1 of Micromonospora sp. NPDC047074. NCBI lineage: Bacteria > Bacillati > Actinomycetota > Actinomycetes > Micromonosporales > Micromonosporaceae > Micromonospora > Micromonospora sp. NPDC047074. Next base: position 41,976 of record NZ_JBEYVB010000030.1, on the reverse strand, counting down.
CTTCGCCTCGGTGATGACCGACGAGGGCAGCCGCACCCTCGCCGTCGGGCTCCAGGGCTACTCCACCCAGTTCAACGTGTACTGGAACCAGGTGATGGCCGCGTCGCTGGTGGTCAGCGTCCCGGTGGTGGCCGGCTTCCTGGCGTTGCAGCGCTACTTCGTCGCCGGCCTCACCGCCGGCGCGGTCAAGTAAGGCCATGTCGGCCGCACACCCGTGAGGAGAGCCCGCCCGTGCCGGACCTGTCCACCCTGCCGCCCGACTTCCTGTGGGGGGTCGCCACAGCCGCGTACCAGATCGAGGGGGCGGTCCACGCCGACGGCCGCACGCCGTCCATCTGGGACACCTTCTGCGAGGTGCCGGGCGCCATCGACAACGGCGACAACGGGGCGGTGGCCTGCGACCACTACCACCGGTGGCCGCAGGACGTGACGCTCATGCGGCAGCTCGGGGTCGACGCGTACCGGTTCTCGGTGGCCTGGCCCCGGGTGCTGCCCGACGGCACCGGCCGGGTCAACCCGAAGGGCCTCGACTTCTACGACCGGCTGGTCGACGCGCTGCTGGCGGCCGGCATCCGGCCGTTCGTGACGCTCTACCACTGGGACCTGCCGCAGGCCCTGCAGGACCGGGGCGGCTGGCCGGAACGGGCCACCGCCGAGGCGTTCGCCGACTACGCCGCCGTCGTGGCCGGCCGCCTCGGCGACCGGGTCGCCGACTGGACCACCGTCAACGAGCCGCTCTGCGTCGCCTGGATCGGGCACCTGGAGGGCCGGATGGCCCCCGGCGAGCGGGACCTGACCAGGGCGGTAAGCGCCTCGCACCACGTCCTGCTCGGGCACGGCCTGGCCACCCGGGCGATCCGGGCCGCCGCCGCCAGGCCCGCCGCCGTCGGGGCGGTGTGCAACCTCAGCCCGTGCGAGCCGGCGAGCGACCGGCCGGCGGACGTGGCCGCCGCGCGGCGGATGGACGGTCACGTCAACCGCTGGTGGCTCGACCCGCTGCACGGGCGCGGCTACCCGGCCGACATGGTCGCCACGTACGGCGTCGAGCCGCCGGTGCGGGGCGACGACCTGACGGTGATCGCCACCCCCACCGACTACCTCGGCGTGAACTACTACTTCCGCCAGGTGGTGGCCGACGACCCGGCGGGGCCGCCGCCGTACGCCCGGCAGGTGCCGGTGCCGGGCGCGGTGCACACCGCGATGGACTGGGAGGCGTACCCGGCCGGGCTGGAGCAGTTGCTGGTCGCGGTGACCGAGGAGTACGCGCCGGCACGGCTGGTCGTCACCGAGAGTGGATCGGCGTGGCCGGACGAGGTCACCGCCGACGGGACCGTCGAGGACCGGGAGCGCACCGACCACCTGGAGCGGCACCTGGCGGCGTGCGCGGCGGCGGTCGGCCGGGGCGTGCCGCTGGCCGGCTACTTCGTCTGGTCGCTGCTGGACAACTTCGAGTGGTCCTACGGCTACGACAAGCGCTTCGGGCTGGTGCACGTCGACTACCCCACCCAACGGCGGACGGTCAAGGCGAGCGGCCTGCGCTACGCCGAGCTGATCCGCGCCCACCAGCGGCTCGCCGGCTCGGGCGACGCCGTCGGGGTGAGCCGATGACGGGCTGACGGGGCCCGGGAGACCCCGGGCGCCGCCGCCGGGCGGCGCCCGGGGACCCGCCCTCAGCGCGACGTCAGCAGAACCAGCCGTCCTGGACCCAGCCGCGCCGGTTGACGTGCCCGTAGGCGAAGCCGTAGACGTAGCCGGCGCTGCGCGGCCCCTCGACGAGGAACGTCTGGCCACGGTAGAGGGTGCCCATCCACGCGCCGACCGGGGCGGTGCGGACGAACAGGTCCTGGGCGCACACCTCCTCGCGCTGCCCGATCGTCCCGTTCGCCGCCTGGCCGGGCGCCGGGGTCAGCGCCAGCGCGACGCCTACCGCCACCAGCGACGCGCCGAGCCGTCGCACGACACTCCCGCTCACCATGAGCCGTATCCTCCGACGCACTCGATCCGCACGTAGCCCCAGTCGTTGGGCCCGAAGTCGAAGGTGGCGGCCCAGCCGTTGTAGACCGGGTGCGCGCCGGGCGTGTGGCCGATCTTGTTGCCGTGTTCCAGGGTGCGCTTAAAGCCGCGCGGGCCGCTCGCCGAGTCGTAGTTGGCGTAGAAGCTGGCGCTCTGGCAGACGACCACGGCGTGCCGCGGCACGACCGGGTCGGCCTGCGCGGCGGTGCCGCCCAGCGCGAGCAGGGCCGCGCCCGCCGTCAGGACGCCGACCGCCCGACCAACCTGTGCTCGCATCCGCACCTCCGCAGGTAGGACCTCACTGTCCCGCACCCTACCGGCCACGTCGACAATCTTCTATGTTGGTGTGCCGCCGCGCCTGTCGTCGAGCCGGAGCGCCCGATGCCGATAGGGTCGGGGCCCATGCGGACGAAGCAGGAACTTGGCGCGGCCATCCGTGGGGACCGCCGGGCCGTCCTCGTCGTCAACGCCCGCTCCCGCCGGGGCCGGCACCTGCACGAGCACGCCCGGGCGGGGCTGCTCGCCGCCGGCTTCCACCTGCTCGCCGACCACCCCGTCGACCGGCCCGGCCAACTCGAACACGCCCTCGCCGCGGCCGTCGCCCTCGGGCCGGACCTGCTGGTGGCCGGCGGCGGCGACGGCACCCTCAGCGCCGCCGCGCGGCTGCTCGCCCACCGCGACATGGCGCTCGGCCTGCTGCCGCTGGGCACCACCAACAACTTCGCGCGCACCGTCGGCGTTCCGCTCGACCTCGACCGGGCCGTGAAGGTGCTGACCGACGGCACGGTGATCGACGTCGACCTCGGGCTCGCCGGCGACATGCGGTTCACCAACCACGTCGGCATCGGCCTCTCCGCCGACATCATGCTCCGCACGCCGCCGCGCCTGAAGCGGGTCGTCGGCCGGCTGGCGTACCCGCTCACCGCCCTGGCCCTGCTGGCCCGGCACCGCCCGCTGCGGGTCACCGTCCGCGCCGGGGAGGCCCGGCACGAGTTCGCCACCCACCAGGTGTACGTGGCCAACGGCGGCTTCCACGCCGGCCGCCCGATCACCGCCGACGCCGACGCCGACGACCGGCTGCTGGTCGCATACCCGGTCGGCGGGGCGAGCCGCCGGACGCTGGTACGGGAGACCGCCCGCAACGCGGCTACCGGGCACCGCCGGTCCCTGACCGACGAGCCGTTCCTCGCCGTCGGGGAGCTGTGGCTGGAGACCGACCGGCCGGCGCGCGTCGAGGTCGACGGCGAGCTGTGCGGCCGTACGCCGATCCGGATCGGCCTGGACCCCAACGCGCTGCGCGTGATGGCGCCGGCCGGCACCCCGGACCGCTGAGCGGCCGAGCCGGCCGGGCGGCCGCTACGCCGGGCGGTCCGCCGCGTCGAGGGCAGCCAGGAAGTCGCCGACCAGGTCCGCGGTGTCCTCGATGCCGGTGGACACCCGGACGAGGCCCTCGCCGATGCCGGTGGCGGCCAACTGCTCGGCGTCCACGATCCCGGCCCACATCGAGCGCGGGTGCACCACCAGGGTGCTGACGCTGCCCAGGCTGGCCGCCCGCTTGGCCAGCCGGAGGTTGGCCAGCAACCCGGCCGCGGCCCGCCCGTCGCGCAGCTCCACGCCGAGCACCCCGCCGAACCCCGTCATCTGCCGGGCGGCCAGCGCGTGCTGGGGATGCGTCGCCAGCCCCGGGTAGCGCACCCGGCGCACGGCCGGATGGCCCTCGACCGCACGGGCCAGCGCCAGCGCGTTGGCGTTGTGCCGGTCCACCCGCAACGACAGGGTCCGGATGCCCCGCAGCAGCAGCCAGGCGTCGATCGGGCCGAGCGTGCTGCCGGTGACGATCGCGGTCCGCCAGACCCGGTCGACCAGCTCGGCGGAGCCGACGACCACGCCGGCCGAGACGTCGGAGTGCCCGCCGAGGTACTTCGTCCCGCTGTGCCACACCAGGTCGGCGCCGAAGTCCGCCGGCCGCTGGTTGACCGGCGTGGCGAAGGTGTTGTCGACCGCGACCAGCGCGCCGTTGGCGTGCGCCAGCCCGACGACGGCGGCCAGGTCGGTCAGCTCCAGCAGGGGGTTGCTCGGCGTCTCCACCAGCACCAGCCGGGTCCGCGGACGCAGCGCCCGGACGAAGGCGTCGGTGTCGGTCTGGTCCACCTGGGTGAAGTCCACCCCGAACCGGGCCAGCAGGCCGGTGACCAGGGACGTGGTGCCGCCGTACGTGCTGCGCTGCACGATGACGTGGTCCCCGGCGGCGAGCAGGGCCAGGGCGATCGTGCTGATCGCGCCCATCCCCGAGGCGGTGACCATGCCCGCCTCTACGCCCTCCAGCTCGGCGACCACGGCGGCCACCTGCGCGTGGTTGGGGTTGCCGTAGCGGGTGTAGAAGGCGTTTCCACGGGTCTCGGTGGCGACGGCGGCGAACTGCTCGTCCGACTCGGCGCTGAAGGTGGCGCTCTGCACGATCGGCGGCGACACCGACCCGCGCGGGCTCAGCCCGTCGTCGCCGTGGACAGCGATCGTGCCGGTGCCGGTCACGGTTCTCTCCTCACTGTGATGCCCGTCGGGAGCCTACCCGGCGCCGTGACCTGCGAACTCCCGGCCGCCGTAGGCACCGCGGCACCCCGCGACCGGACGGACGCGAAAACCGACGTCCATCTTTGGTTGTCACGCAACAGGGAATTGGTCGCGCTGCGATTTCCGGGAAGCATTTCCAAGAACGCGCCCTCGGTGCCCGGAAAGACTCGCGGACATCCGTTCACCGGAGTGAGGAGAGAGCCTGTGAACGTCCCGGTACCACAGTTGATGCCGGACGCGAGGCGCCGGGTCAGGACCGTCCTGGAGCGGGCCGCCCAGGACATCGAATTCCGCGAGCTGCTGCTCAGCGACCCGCAGGCGGCACTGCGCGACACCGACCTCACCAATGAGGAGAAGGTCGCGGTCGGCGTCATGAAGCGCGTCGCCCTGGAGGAGTGGGGTATCGACGTCCGCCGGCACCGCGCCTTCCTGATGGACAACGGCTGGAAGGTGTACTGAGGCTCCTGCCGACGGGCTCGGGCCCGGTGCCCGGCTGAGCGGTCGATGACGTCCGGGAGGGCGGGACAGGCCCGTCCCTTCCGCGGGAAGAACGGTGACGAGACTATGGGCGCGGGGCGTCTGTACCTGTTGGGCTCCGGTATCCGGGGCTCGTTGCACATGACCGTCGAGACCATCCAGGCGCTGGGGGTCTGCAAACGGATCTTCGCTCTGCACGCCGACCGCGAGGTGCTCGACTGGGTGGCGTCCCAGGGGTGCGAGGTGGTGGACCTCGCCTCCCGGTACGAGGGGCAGCAGTGGCGCGCGGAGGTCTACCAGGCCATCGCCACCGAGCTGGTGGAGGCGGCGGAACAGGGTGACCCGATCGCCTTCCTGGTCCACGGGCACCCGCTGTTCCTGGTCAGCGCGACCGAGCACATCCTCGAGCTGGCGCACCAGCGTGGGGTGCGCACCACGGTGCTCTCGTCGGTCAGCAGCTTCGACACCGTACTGACCGATCTCGGGCTCGACCACGGCTACGCCGTGCAGCTCTTCGACACGACCACCCTGCTCCTGAAGGGGTGGCAGCCCAACCCCGAGATCCCGCTGCTGCTGTTCCAGGTCGCCACCACCCTGAATCCGAGCGTGGTCTCCGGTGAGCCGGACCGCGACGGCATCCGGCGGCTGACCGAGCTGCTGGTGCCCCACTACGGCGCGGACCACGTCGTGTCGGTGGTGCACTCGGCGGCGACGCCGTACGAGGCCTCGACCATCCAGCGGCTCCCCCTCGGCGAGCTGAGCACGGGCGTGGACGAGCTGTGGATGAGGCCGACGCTCTACGTCCCCCCGGTCCACTGAGGCCTGACCGACCTGGTCCGCCGCCCCGAGCGGGCCGTGCTCCGGCAGGTCCGGGCGGACCACTCCGTCGAACCCGCACGGGCCGGACGCGTCAGCCGCCCCGGCTGATCCGCAGGGTCAACACGTCGGTGCGGACCGTGATGTGGCCGTGGAAGTAGGCCACGTCCTGGGCACCGTAACCGATCTGGGTGGCACTGATCAGCGGGTGCCCGGGCGCCACCCCGAGCCGGGCCGTCGCCACCTCGTCGGCGAGCACGGCGGCGAACTCGATCTCCGCCCGGCGCACCGGCATGCCGGTCGCGCTGGCCAGGAACTCGAACATGTCCAGGTCGATGCTGACCAGGCCGGACGGGTCCAGGTCGTGCCCGGCGACGCGCATCGGCAGGTGGTCGCAGATCCACACCGCCGGGACCTCGTCGACGGCGAAGAGCCGGTCGACCCGCCACACCGGATCGCCCGGGGCCAGGCCGAGCACCTCGGCGCAGTCGGCCGGGCAGGTGGCCCGGGCGACGTTGGCGTCGGTGAGGGCAGGGCGGTGACCGGAGGCGGTGATCCGGTCACGCAGGGCGGTGACGTCGCCGAGCGACACCGGCACCCGGCTGGCCGGTTCGTGCACGAACGTGCCGATGCCCCAGGTGCGCTTCACCACGCCCTCGGCGGCGAGCTGGCCGAGGACCTCCCGGACGGTGGCCCGGCTGACCTCCAGCAGGTCGGCCAGCTCACGTTCGTTGGGCAGCTTGTCCCCGGGCCGGAACTCGCTGCCGATCAGCTCCATCAGCCGGCTCTGTGCGGTCTGGAGCGCGGTCTCACGCCGGGCCATCCACCTTCACCTCTTCGCTCCGCGCCGCCCGCTGCGGCGGTACGGAGTGTAGTAGTTGTCGGCGCGCGCCGGCGGGCCCGGCGACGCGCGCCGCCGACCGGTCACCAGACCTGCTCGAGCACCCGGAGCGTGTTGCCGCCGACGACCTTGGTGATCTCGTCGTCGGAGTAGTCGTGCTTGACCAGCCAACCGACGATGTTGCCGAACGCCTCGCCCGGGTTCTCCAGGCCCGCCACGTACTCGACGCGGGGGTGCTCCGGCCGGTTGCCGGCGTCGTGCGCGTAGTTGCCGGCGTACGTGTTGTGCACCCCGACGTGGTCACCGAACATGGTGTCCGGGCCGAACGTGACGTGGTCGATGCCGACCAGGTCGACGCAGTACCGGAAGTGGTCCATCACCGACTCGATCGAGTGGTGCTTGTGCGCCTCGGAGAGGGTGGTGTGCGGAGCGGCCTCGATGCCGATCACGCCACCGCGCTCGGCGCAGGCCCGGATGACCTCGTCCGGCTTCATCCGGGAGGTGTCCCAGACCGCGCGGGCGCCCGCGTGGGTGATGAGGACCGGCACCCGGCTGGCCTCGATCACGTCGAGGCAGGTCTGGTCGCCGGAGTGCGAGATGTCGATGGCGATGCCGAGCTTGTTCATCCGGTCGACGGCACGCCGCCCGAAGTGGGTCAGCCCGCCGTCGTGCTTCTCGGAGAGGCCACCGCCGAGCATGTTCGCCTGGCTGTACGCGATACCGAGCTGCCGGACGCCGAAGCCGTACAGGATGTCGATCCGGTCCAGCTCGTTCTCGATCGGGCTGCTGCACTCCAGCCCGGCGACCAGGGCCAGTCGGCCGTCCCGCTTGGCCGCGTGGATGTCGGCCAGCGAGGTCGCCAGGAACACGTGGTCCTGCTTGTAGAGGTCGCTCAGCCGCATGCCGAGGGCGTAGACCAGGTCGTTCCACTTCCAGCCGTTCTCGCTGGTGACGCAGGACGCCCCGGCCATGAAGTTGTCGAAGACGGCGGTCAGCCCGGAGCGGGCCAGCCCCTCGTAGCCCGTACGCTGCCGGGCGGTGCGGTTGTAGGCGCGCAGCTCACGGACGTCCTCGGGCAGGATGACCGGGTGCTCGTGCAGCGAGATGGCGATCTGCTCGGTCAGCAACCGGGTGACCCGCTGCCGCTGCGCGTCGGTCAGGCCGAGGTCGTGCTCCGGCACGCGACCGGTCTCCTGGGCCAGAGCGAACACCCGGTAGTCCGAGTGCGGCTCCAGGTACGAGTACGACGTGTGTCCCTGGTACCGCGGTGCGGGGTTCTGCAGCAAGGCTCACTCACTCCTTAGTGGAACGGGGTCGGGCGCGTCACGCGGCCAACGGGTAGTGGCAGGCGACCGGGTGCTCGGGGCCGGTCAGTGGTGGTTCGGTGGTGGCGCAGGTGTCCGTGGCCTGCCAGCAGCGGGTCCGGAACCGGCAGCCGGACGGCGGGTCGACCGGGCTCGGCGGGTCGCCGGCGAGCAGGATCCGCTGCCGCTCGACGCGCCGGGCCGGCTCCGGCACCGGCACCGCCGACAGCAGCGCCTTGGTGTACGGGTGGCGGGGCTGGTCGTACAGCGGCGCGCCGGGGCCGGTCTCGACCAGCTTGCCGAGGTACATGACGGCGACCCGGTCGGAGATGTGCCGCACCACCGACAGGTCGTGGGCGATGAAGACGTACGCCACGCCCAGTTCCTCCTGGAGCCGCTCCAGCAGGTTGACGACCTGGGCCTGGACGGAGACGTCGAGCGCGGAGACCGGCTCGTCGCAGACGATCACGTCGGGTTGCAGGGCGAGCGCCCGGGCGATGCCGATCCGCTGGCGCTGACCGCCGGAGAACTGGTGCGGGTAGCGGTCCAGGTGCAGGCTGGCGTCCAGGCCGACCAGGTCGAGCAGCTCCCGGATCCGGTCCAGCCGCCGGGCCTTGGGCAGCACGTCGGGGTGGATCTCGTACGGCTGGAGCAGGATCTCCCGGACGGTGCGGCGCGGGTTGAGCGACGTGTACGGATCCTGGAGCACGATCTGGATCCGGCGGCGCAGCGCCCGCAGCTCCCGGCCCCGGGCCCGGTGCACCACCGCGTCGCCGAAGCGCACCTCGCCGGCGGTGGGCCGCTCCAGCCCGACCAGCATCCGGGCCAGCGTGCTCTTGCCGCAGCCGGACTCGCCGACCACGCCGAGGGTCTCCCCCCGGCGCAGGTCGAAGGAGACCCCGTCGACGGCCTTGACCACGCCGCCGCTGCGCAGCGGCACCCGGCCCTTGACCGGGAAGTGCTTGACCAGGTTGTCGACCCGGAGCACGACGTCATCGCTGGGTGGCATGCAGCACCTCCGCGTGGTGGTGGCAGGCGCTGGCGCGGCCGGCGGGCAGCAGTTCCAGCGCGGGCCGCGCCGTCCGGCACTCGTCGGTGACCCGGTGGCAGCGCAGGTGGAAGGGGCAGCCGGCGGGCAGCCGGGCGGGGTTGGGCGGGGCGCCCGGGATGGCGTAGAGCTGCTCGTCGCGGCGGTCCACCCGGGGCATCGAGGCGAGCAGTCCCTCGGTGTACGGATGGGCCGGGCCGTCGAAGATCTGCTCGACGGTGCCCCGCTCGACGATCCGCCCCGCGTACATCACGGCCACGTCGTCGGCCACCTCGGCCACCACGCCCAGGTCGTGGGTGATCAGCAGCAGGCCCATCCCGCTGTCCCGCTGGATCTCCGCGATCAGCTCCATGACCTGCGCCTGGACGGTCACGTCCAGGGCGGTGGTGGGCTCGTCGGCGATCAGCAGGTTCGGTTCCAGCGAGATGGCCAACGCGATCATGATGCGCTGGCGCATACCGCCGGAGAACTGGTGCGGGTAGTCGCGGATCCGGTCCTTGGCGGCCGGGATGCGGACCCGGTCGACCAGTTCGACGGCCCGGCGGCGGGCGTCGGCCCTGGACATGCCCCGGCGGACCCGGAGCACCTCCTCGATCTGGTGGCCGACGGTGAAGACCGGGTTGAGCGCCGCCATCGCGTCCTGGAAGACCATGCCGATCTCCTCGCCGCTGATCCGCTCACGCTGCTTGCGGGGCAGGGTGAGCAGCTCCCGGCCGCGTAGCTGGACCGAGCCCGTGATCGTGGCTGGCGGCGTGTCGAGGATGCCCATCACCGCCTGCGCGGTGACGCTCTTGCCGGAGCCGGACTCGCCGAGGATGGCCAGCGTCTGTCCGGAGTCGACCTGGAGCGACACCCCGTTGACCGCGTTGACCGGCCCGCTCGGGCCGGGGAACGCGACCCGCAGGTCGGCGATCTCCAACAGGGTCATCGCAACACTCCGGCTCTGCCGAGGAACTCCCGCACCACCCGCTGGAACTTCTCCGGCTCCTCCAACTGCGGCGAGTGGCCGGACTCCTCGAAGACGACCAGCTCGCTGTCCGGGATCAGGTCCGCGATGACCTGCGATGCCTGCACGGGGGTACGCCAGTCGTGCCGGCCCACGGTGATCAGGGTCGGGCAGGTGATCGAGGGCAGCTTCGGCTTGAGGTCGTACCTGGGCATGTTCTGCCCGAAGGCCGCGTTGTGGGTCCGGTAGTGGAACCGGGTGGCGGCCAGCTTCGCCTCGTCCTTGGCCGGGTCGTGCTGGTGGTCGTAGAGGGGCAGGATCGCCCGCCAGTACTCGCGCAACTGCTCGTTGCTCTCGAACCGGCCGGTGCCGATCCGGTCGATGACCCACTCCGGGATCACCGAACGGTCGGTGTTGCGGGCCCGCTCGACTGCCAGGTAGTCGTACGCGGTGTCCGCCGCGGTGTCCCGCAGCACCAGCGCGGAGACCCGGTCCGGGTGGGCGACGGCGTACTCCAGGGAGATGAACCCGCCGTACGAGCCGCCGGCCATCACGATCTTCTCGTAGCCGAAGTGCTCCCGGATCGCGTCCACGTCGGCCACCCACTGCTCGTGGGTGAACGGCTCGTCGTCGCTGGACTCGCCGGATCCCCGGGCGTCGAAGACGATGACCCGCATCCGGTCGGAGAACGGGCCGAACGAGCGCTTCGGCTCGTTGCGCGAGCCCAGGCCGGGCGCGCCGTGATGCACGATCATCGCCGGCGCGTCGGTCGGGCCGAACGCCTCGACGACCAGTTCCGCTCCGTTGATTCTCATCGGACCCCCTCGATCACGTTGGATGCCAGGTCGCGCGGGTAGCCGGTGAGCCGGCGCGGGCCGGCCTCCTGCACCAGGACCGTGTCGGAAATGCGGTAGCCGGCGTGGCCGGGAACGTAGACACCGGGCTCGCTGGAGAGCAGCATCCCGGGGGCGAGCACGGTGTCGTCGCCGTCCTCGACCCAGGGCGCCTCGTGGTTCTGCAAGCCGATGCCGTGCCCCTGCCGGTGCCGGATGTGGTCGCCCAGCCCGTGCTCGCGCAGCACGTCCAGGCAGATCTTGTTGACCTCGGCGCAGGTCCGCCCGGCGATCATCGCCTGGGTGCCCACCTCCTGCGCCTCCCGGTCGGCCTCGTAGTAGCGCACCTGCTCGGCGGTGGGCTCACCGATGATGAAGGTGCGTTCGCTCTCCACGAACCGGCTGGCCACCGCCGCGCCGAGGGAGAGGATCAGGGTGTCGCCCGGCTGGATCCGCCGGCGGGTCGGCAGGCCGTGCGGCAGGGCCGAGTTCGGGCCGGCGTAGACCAGGCCACCGGCCAGCTTCGTGGTGTAGACGACCAGGTCGTACTCGGCGTACATCCGGTCGGTGCCGTACCCGATCACGTGCCGGGCGATCTCGTCCTCGCGGGGCAGCGGTCCCCCGCTGGCCAGCGCCTCCTCGATCAGCGCCCGGCCGGCGCCGAGCATCTCGTCGCAGATCCGCGCGGCGGCCTCGTGGAACGGGATCTCCTCGGGGAACTTGCGCAGCCGCAGCTTCGCCACCGCGTCGGTGGTCTCCAGGGTCGCCCCGGCGATGGCCCGGGACAGCGCCCGGAACGCGCCGACCGACACCCCGGCGCCCACCCCGATCCGGCGGACCGCGCCGCCGGGGCGCGACAGTGCCGCGGCGAGCGTCTGCTCGGCGGTGACCACGCCCGGGAACTCGAAGTAGCTGACCAGCGGGACGGTCACGCCCTGCTGGGCGGCGTACTCCTCGTCGAGACGCGGGATGACCAGCAGCGGTTCCCCCTCGCGCGGCATCCAGAGGTAGACCGGACGCTCGGTGGCGATGTAGAAGAAGCCGCTCAGGAAGGCGACGTCCGCCGGGGACGTGGCCAGGAAGCCGTCCAGGCCGCGCTCGTCGAGCGTCTCGTTGAGCCGGCTCCGGACGCTGGTGTAGAAGCTCTCGGGCAGTCGCATGGGTCAGCCTCCGTTGCGGCGGGGGTCACGGGTGTCGTTGAACCGCGTTCCGGCGAGCGTCGCCGCGAGCACCAGCAGCAGGATCGCCAGCGACGGGAAGAGCGTCTGCCACCAGGCGATCGCGATCGTGCCGCTGCGCTGGGCGTTGAGCAGGATGCGGCCCCAGGACCAGGCGTCCGGGTCGCCGAGGCCGAGGAAGCTCAGGCCGGCCTCGGAGATCACCGCGCGGGAGGCGGTGAGCAGCACGCTGACGATCATCAGCGAGACGACCGCGGGCAGGATCTCCCGCGTGACGATCCGCCAACCGGTGGCACCGAGCACCCGGGCCCCGTCGATGTAGGGCATCGCGCTGATCACCAGGCCCTGGGACCGGATCAACCGGGCCACCTCGGGCCAGGCGAAGAATCCGATGATCAGCGTCAGGGTCCCGACGCTGGGGTTGACCACCGCGGCCAGCATGATCATCAGCGGCAGGGTGGGCAGCGCCAGCATCACGTCGGTGATCACCGTGGCGACCGCGTCGATCGGCCGGAAGTAGGCCGCGGCCAGGCCGATCGCGGTACCCAGCACGATCGCGATCAACGACGCCGCCAGGCCGATCACCAGACTGGTCCGGGTGCCCCAGACCACCTGGGCGAAGATGTCCTGCCCTAGGTCGTCGGTGCCGAACCAGTGCGCGCCGGACGGAGACTGCAGCACGTCCGGGCCGGCGCCGCTGGGCTCGTCGGCGATCAGCGGCGCGAACAGCGCCATCAGCACCATCACGACCAGCACCAGCACCGACAGCGCCGCGGTGGGCTGCCGCAGGTAGGCGTACCAGGAGGACCGCGTGGTCGCGGCCGGGGCGACCGGCGGAATCGCCTGCTCGGTCAGCACGGGGGCGCTCACGGCACCCTCCCTTCGTTGGTGGCGGCGAACGGGTCCGGGCGACGCGCCCCGGCCGGGGCGTTGATGGTCGTCACAGCCGGATCCTGGGGTTGAGGACCGCGTAGAGCATGTCGGTCAGCGCGTTGGCGAAGACCACGGTGACGGCGAGCATGATGAACGCCCCCTGGATCACCGGGTAGTCCTGCTGGCCGACCGCCTCGTAGATCAGTCGCCCGACCCCGGGGTAGGCGAAGACCGTCTCGGTGAGCACCGCGCCGCCGACCAGGGTGCCCAACTGCAGACCCATCAGGGTCAGCGCGGGCAGGATCGCGTTGCGCAGACCGTGCTTCCAGACCCGGCGCCGCGCCGACAGGCCACGGGCCTGGGCGGCCCGGATGTAGTCCTCACCGAGGACCTCGATCATGTTGGTACGCAGGGTCAACGCGTACGGGCCGAGCTGCACCAGAACCAGTGACAGCACCGGCAGCACCAGGTGGTGGGCCAGGCTCAGGTAGGCCGCCGCGCCCCGGGTGTCCGGGTCGATCGCCCCACCGATCGGGAACCAGCCGAGGTTGGCCCCGAAGAAGACCAGCAGCAGGATGGCGACACTCGGCACGAAGAGCGCGTTCGCGCTGATGCCGAACCCCTGGAGCATGCGGTCCATCAGCTTGCCGCGGTGGACCGCGGCGGTCACGCCGACCGGGATACCGACGGCGATGGTCAGCACGAACGCCGCGCCGGCGAGCAGCAGCGTCCAGGGCAGCCGGTCGACGATGATGTCGGTGACCGGCTGGATCTGCCGGAAGGAGATGCCCAGGTTGCCCTGGAGCAACTCCCGCAGGTACGACACGTACTGCTCCCACAGCGGCCGGTCCAGGCCGTACGTCTTGAGCAGTGCCGCCTGCATCTCCGGCGTCATGTCCCCTTCGACCATGAGGGTCGTGGGGTCCCCCGGCAGAAGCCGGAGCAGGAAGAAGGTCGAAGTGATCGCAATCCACACGGTCAGGACGGCCTTCAGTGCTCGGCTGAGCATGAAACGCAACACGGGGGACCCCTCCTTTCCCTCAGGTTCGGGTTACTTGACCGGGGTGACCTGGGCCAGCGAGTACGCGGTGACCATGCCGAGCAGGTCCGACGGCGACGGAACGAAGCCGGTGAACTTGCTGGCGTTGTAGGCGAACTGGAAGTTCTCCACGTACAGCGGGGTCAGGTACGCCTGCTCGTGCACGACCTTGTCGATGTTCTTGATCTTGGTCTTGAACGCCTCCGCGTCGGTGGTGCCGGCCGCGTCGTTGATCAACGCGTCGATCTCGTCCGACTCGAGCAGGTTGTAGTTGATGCCACCCGGGTTGCTGGACAGGTAGGTGCTGCGCAGCTGGTCCATCGGGTTGTCGAAGACACCCCACTGCGAGGCGTCGATGTCGTACTCGCCGCTCTTGGTGCGGGTCAGGAAGGTGTTCCGCTCCACGCACTCGTTCTCCAGCTTGATGCCGGCCTTGGCCGCGCTCTCGCGGAAGAGCTGCACCACGCGGGTGATGTTCGCGTTGGACTGGTCGCACGCCACGCCGAAGTTCAGCTCGTCGAAGAAGCCGTCGTTGTTGGCGTCCTTGTAGCCCGCCGCGCTCAGCTTGGCCTTCGCCCCCGCGGGGTCGAACGCGTACGGCTGGATCTCGGTGTTGTCGTACTCCGAGAAGATCGGCGAGATCGGACCGGCCATCTGCTGGCCGTCACCCTGGAGCACGGCCGAGATGATCGACTTGGTGTCGACCGCCATCGACAGCGCCTGCCGGACCTCCTGGTCGGCCAGGTACTTGTTCTTCATGTTGTAGGTCAGGTGCGCGAAGCCCAGCGCGCCGACCTTCTCCATCTTGATCTTCTCGTCGTTCTCGAAGGTCTTCGCCGCCGAGACCGGCACCGGGGTGCCCATCATGTCGATGTCGCCGTTGCGCAGCGCCAGCATCATGGTGTTCACGTCCGGGTAGACGCGGTACTCGACCTGGCTGACCGCCGCCTTGCCCTCGGGCGCGAGCGGGTAGTTCTCGTTGCGCTTCATGACGTAGCGCTGGCCCTTGGTGATGCTCTCCAGCACGAACGGGCCGGCCCCGACCCAGTTCGAGTCGTTGGCGAACTTCGACAGGTCGCCGGCCGTCTCGAAGATGTGCTTGGGCACGATCGACATCCAGAAGCCGACGCCCTCGGCGAACGGCGCGTACGGCTGGGACAGCTTGAACTTCACCGTGGTCGCGTCCGGCGCCTCGATCGACTCGACCCAGGTCAGCTTGGCCGCGACGTTGCCCAGCTTGTACTTCATGATCATTTCAGCGCTGAACTTGACGTCCTCGGCGACCACCGGCTTGCCGTCGGTCCACTTGAAGTCGTCCCGCAGCGTGAACACGGCGGTCTTCCCGCCGTCCTCGTACGCGTACTTCTCGGCCAGCTCCGGCGCCTTCTTGGCGTTCTCGTCGATCCGCAGCAGGTGCGGGTACATCGCGTTGAGGATCCAGGAGTCGGTCTTGCTGAGCGACTGGAGCGGGTTGAAGTTGGAGACGTCGGTGGTGGTGCCGATGCGCAGCACCGACGTGTCACCGGACTTGTTGTCGGAGGACGAACCGCCCTCGTTGAGGCCGCAGCCGGCCAGGCTGATCGCGGCCACCGCGCCGATCGCGGCGGCGATCCGCCAGCGGCCGGGGCGGCGGTTGTGGAACGTGCTCACCAAACCTCCTGAAGAACCCGAATGATGTTGCCGCCGATGACCTTGGCGATCTCGTCGTCGGAGTAGTCGTGCTTGACCAGCCAGCCGACGATGTTGCTGAAGCACTCCGCTGGGTTCTCCATGCCGGAGACGTAGGGCACGCGGGGGTGGTCCACCGCGCCGTGCGCCTGCCCGATCGCCAGGTGCTGGGTGAAACTGTCGTGCAGCCCGACGTGGTCACCGAAGTTGGTGTCCGGGCCGAAAGCGACGTGGTCGATGCCGACCAGGTCGACGCAGTAGGTGAAGTGGTCCATCACCGACTCGATCGAGTGGTGCGGGTGGTCGGCCGACAGGGTGGTGTGCGGGGCGGCCTCGATGCCGATCACGCCACCGCGCTCGGCGCAGGCGCGGATCACCTCGTCCGACTTCATCCGCGGCGTGTTCCACACCGCCCGTGCCCCCGCGTGGGTGATGAAGACCGGCACCCGGCTCGCCTCGACGACCTCCAGCGAGGTCCGGTCACCGGAGTGCGACACGTCGATGGCGATGCCGAGTTTGTTCATCCGGTCCACCGCCCGCCGGCCGAAGTGGGTCAACCCACCGTCGACCCGCTCGGAGAGGCCGCTGCCGAGCATGTTCGCCTGGCTGTAGGCGATGCCCATCTGCCGGACGCCGAAGCCGTACAGGATGTCGATCCGGTCCAGCTCGTTCTCGATCATCGTGGCCGCTTCCAGGCCGGCGACGAGCGCGAGCCGCCCTTCCCGCTTGGCCGCGAAGATCTGCTCCAGGGTGGTCGCCACCACCACGTAGTCCTGCTTCGCGACGTCGGCGAAGCGCAGGCCGATGTCGTAGATGACGTCGTCCCACTTCCAGGCGTGCTCGCTGGTGACGCAGCCCGTGCCGTTCATGAAGTTGTCGAACACGGCGGTCATCCCGGAGCGGGCGAGCCCCTCGAAGCCGAAGGAGTTGCGGCCGGTCCGGTTGTAGTCGCGCAGCTGCGAGACGTCCGCCGGGAGGATCTTCGGGTGCTCATGCAGCGAGATGGCCGCATGCTCGCTCAGCAGCCGGGCGACCCGGCCGCGCTGGTCGTCGGTCAGGCCGAGGTCGTGTTCGGGTACGCGGCCGAGCTGCGGTGCCAGCTCGAAGACCTTGTAGTCGACCCGGGGCTCCAGATAGTCGAACGACCGGTACCCGTCGTAGCGGGGGGCAACTTCCTGCACGTGCCAGCTCACCTCGCCCAGTTCAAAGGTAGGAGGAAGGAGGTCTGACCTCCTGCCTCGCACAGTAAGCCGCGGTGAACCCCGCCGGAATCCCTCGTGACCCGACCGTTACCCGCACTCCCCCGTTCGGCCGACGCGGACAGGTGACGGCCGGGCGGGTCGGCCGGCGCCCGACAGCCGGGCGCACACCCTCGAACCGGACACCCGCAAACGCACTGCGACACCCCGCCCGAAACCCCCCACCCACCCACTGACACCCCAGCGCAGGCTCCCCCTCGGGCGGGCGCCCGGTGATCAGGACTGCATGGACGTCAAACCAGTCGCGTAACGCCCATGGCGACCCGATCACCCGAGCGCCCGCGCGAGGCAGCGCGCCGCGTCCGCCGGCCGCGCCCGGGGCGGCCGCGACCGAGAGGTGGAGATCTTTCAAGGAAAGCGCTTACCATGACCTGCGGAATAGACGCGGATGGATCAGCAGTGGGCCCGATGAGGCAGCCCGACCACGCCGTCCATCCGCCGGACAGCTCTCCTCGAAGGAGCCCGATGACACCCACCACCACCAGACCCCTCCACCGCCGGCGGCTCTCGCTGGTGACCACGGCCGTCCTGGCGCTCGTCGGCGCCGCCGTGGCCGTCGCTCCAGCACCCGCCGCGGCGGCCACGGTCGACCCCAACAGCAGCTACGTCCTCGTCAACAGACACAGCGGCAAGGCGATGGACCTGTGGGGCTGGTCCACCGCCGACGGCGCGCCGATCAACCAGTTCACCCGCAACGACCTGGCCGTCCAGCAGTGGCGGTTCGTCGACGTGGGCAGCGGCTACCACCAGATCCGCTCGGTGCACAGCGGCAAGGTGCTGGAGCTGCCGAACGCCGAGGACGGCGTACAGCTCGTCCAGAACACCGCCGTCAGCGGCAACACCCGGCAGCACTTCCGCCTCGCCGACTCCGACGGTGGTCACGTCCGGCTCGTCAACCGGCACTCCAACAAGGCGCTGGACGTGTGGGAGTGGTCGACCGCCGACGGCGCGATGATCTCCCAGTACCAGGACCTCGGCGGCACCAACCAGCAGTGGCAACTGGTCGCCGTCGGCTCCGGCGGCGCCGGCTGCGGCAGCGGCACGTTCCACGCCGAGGCGGTCCTCAGCGGCGGCACCTGGACCGCCCGCAACGGCGCCAGCACGGTCTACACCGGCAGCGACATGCGCGCCGCCGTCCAGGCCGCCGTGAACAGCCTCAGCGCCGGGCGGACCAGCAAGCAGCGCGTCGTCGTACGCGGCTCCGGGTCGATCAGCGCCGGCTCACGGATCTCCCTGCCCAGCCACACCGCGATCGACGTGTGCGGCACCATCAACGTCACCGGCTCGGGCAGCGGCGACCAGGCACCGATCTACTCCCGCGGCACCACCAACATCGAGGTCGGGCACCTCACCGTCACCGGCACCCCGCTCTACGGGATCTTCCTGCGCAACGTCACGGACGTCGTCCTCGGCCGGATCGACATGCGGCTCGGCGGCGGCCTGGGGGTCCGGATCGACAACCGCGGGGACACCAGCCAGTGGACCCGCAACGTCCGCATCGACACCGTCTACGTCTCCGGCGCCAGCTCGCACGCGGTCGAGACGTACGGCGTGGACGGGCTGACCATCGGCACCGTCACCGCCCGCGACGTGGGCGAGTCCGGTCTGCTGCTCAACCAGACCATCAACGCCACGGTGACCACCGTCGACGCCGAGAACGCCGGCGCCGGCACGGGGTACGCCGCGTTCCGGATGGCCAACCGCAACGGGCGCGTCGGCTCCGGCTACCCGACAAACGTCCGGGTGGGCACCGTCCGGGCCCGCGGCGGCGGCCGGGGCATCTTCTGCGTCTCGGAGTCCGGCGGCGCGGCCATCGACCGGGTGGACGTCGCCAACACCGGCAACAACGCCATCCTGATCGAGAACTGCCAGAACGTGAACATCGCCGCCGGCGGCGGCACGATCAGCGGCGGCGGCGAGATCCGGCTGGCCGAGCGCACCGAGTTCCCCGGCAACCGGGACATCACCCTGCGCAACTTCACGCTCGTGAACAGCCGGATCGTGGAGAACCCCTGCGCGGACAACCTGACCATCAGCAACATCAGCCTGAGCAACTCCACGATCAGCCGCTGCTGACCGTGCCGCCCCGGCACCGGTCGGGGGGGGGGGGGGGCGGCCCCCCCCCCCCCCCCCCCCCCCCCCCCCGCCGGCCCCCCCCCCCCCCCCCGCGGGGGGCGGCCCCCCCCGGGGGGGGCGGGGGGCGCCGGCCCCCCCGCCGCCCCGCCGACCGACCGGTCGCCACGACGCAGACGCCGCATGGAAGGCCCGCGCCGCCCGTTTCGGCGGTTGGCCTCAGCGCTGGTAGGAGTGCGGGCCGGCGAGCCAACGACTCAGGTACCTGGACCGGATCTCGCCTGTCAACAGGCCGACCAGGGCTGCCGAGAAGCTGACCCCGTACTGCTCCCAGTACGGCCCTTCCTCCTTGAACACCACCGGCCAGTCGTCGGCTGCCACACCGGGCTTGACGTGCCAGAAGAGGAAGTCGCCGTTACCGGTGAATCCCCACGAGACGAGGTTGTCACCCGGCTCGAACCAGGGCGGGACGTCCGCACGGCCCGGTTCCCACTGCGACGCGTCGCCCAGGTGCCAGCCGTCGAGATCGTTGTCCAGTCCCGCGAAGTCCAGCCGCACGCACTCCTGCGCCCAGACGTTGTGCCGCACCAGGTCCGTCCTGTCGTGCGGCCCGCCGGGGACGCAGACGGTGATGTGGTTGTCGATGCGGCCGGCGCCATGTGCGCCGACGAAACGTCTGTAGTCGTTGGGGAGCGTGACACCCAGCGCGGCCTCGACAGCCGGCCAGTCGGCTCCGCCCCTGGTCACGTCGAGCGCGGGCAGCCCCAGGGTCCGCGCCAGCACCTCCGCCATGTCGCTACGGTGCCGCAGCCCCTCACCAGGCTGGCCGTCAGGTTCCACTCGCCGTTCTCCACAGGTCGGGCCGGTGTCCGTCGTCACCGAGGCCGGCGACGGTCCAGCAGCATGATCGTGCTCAAGACAGGAAGTAGTGGCCTTGTGCCATCGGCGATGCCACTACTTCCTGGATCGAGCGTGATCATGCCACCCGACAGGTCGCGGGCAGACAGGACCGGCGCGGTCGGCGGGCAGGGCCGGCAGGGCCGGGACCCGCGGGGTCACCGGGCCCCGACGATCATCCCCGCGCCGACCGTCCGGTCGTCCATGCCCGACGTGACCGGCGACGTCGCCCCCTTCGCATGACGACGGCATCACTCGGGGAGGTGGATGACGGAAGGTCGTCGTGCCCGTAGCGGTCCTCGCGGGTGAGGATCGAGGCGTCGTGTTCGAGGCTGGCCATGAGGGTGGTGGCGAGGTCGGCACGGCCGGTGTAGGTACGCCAGTACCTCAGCTCGTGCCAGGTGACGCCGCCAGTCGGCAGCACGACGCAGGCGCCCAGGGCCAGCAGCCGGAGCGGGGCGGCGCGATCCCTGGGTCGGTGATGACGGCGAGGGTCTCGGCAGCGGTGACGGCGGTGACGCCGAACCGGTTGCGGTCCTCGATGACCTCGTGCAGCGGCTCGCCGACGTGCACGGAGCCGGCGACGTAAGCCAGCAGCGCTGATCGATCCAGCAGCAGCCGGACGACGGACCCCGAAGCCGGCACCGGCCCCGCCGCCCGCCGACCCGGGCACGTGGGCCGAGATGCGGGTGACGGTCACGTACGAGTGGACCGTCGCGTGGGCCGGGCGCGAGGGGACACGAAGCCGCCCGGGCGGTCCCGCCCCGCGTGGGGTGACGGGGCCGCCCGGACGGCCGAGGCGCTGCGGTCAGCCCGCGACGGCGCGGAAGACCGGGAGGTAGCCGCCGCTCTGGCCGGCCGCCGTCGGGTGGTAGGAGACGCCGATGCTGGCGATGTTGAGGGCGTGCAGCCACTTCTCGCCGTAGCTGCACAGCTGGTGCCCGATGAACTGCGACCGCACGTCGGCGAACTTGAAGCCGGCGGCGACGGCCTGGGTGCGGATGATGTCGTCCACCAGGTTGATGCCCTCGTTGATCTTCGTACGCGAGGTGGCGCTCAGCCCGACGCAGACGGTGCCGAGCTGGTAGAAGACCGGGTAGCCGACGACCACGACGCGGGCGTTCGGCGAGCGGCTCTTGATTCCGTTGTAGACGTTGCGCAGCGCGCCGGGGAGCACGGTGCGGGCCTTCGTCTGGGCGGCGTCCACGGCGGCGACGCACTGGGTGGTGCCCTGGAGCACGCAGGTGCTCAGGATGTTGGAGAAGCCGACGTCGTTGCCGCCGACCGTGACGCTGACCAGGGTGGTGGTGGAGGTCAGCGCCGAGAGCTGTGTGTTGATCACGCTGGAGGTGGTGGCGCCGGAGCAGGCGACCGAGCGGTACGACGCGGGCTTGACGGCGGCCGCGTACAACGCCGAGTAGGCGTTGGTGCTGCGCTGACAGGAGCCGCTCTCGCTGGTGTAGCTGCCGGCACCCACGCCCGAGGCGTACGAGTCGCCGAGCGCCACGTAGCGGTCGGTGGGCGCGGCCTGGGCGGGCGGTGCCAGGGTGAGGCTGACGCCGAGAGCCGTGGCCAGGCTCAGGGCGAGGGAAACGAGACGGGTCTTCCGCACGTCGAGACTCCGGGGGTTGGGGGATCGATGTGCGAGATTGATATCACCGAATATTGGTGAACGAAAGATCTTGACGAGAAACATAGGGGTGCCGGCAACGACCTACGGGTGCCCGTACCCGCTGCGCAGGCCGGCACGGACGACGCGCGCCCCGGCCCGGGCCGTCCGCCGTGCGCCGGCCGAGATGGGCCGGCGCGGCGGACGCGGCCCTGGTCCGGGGCGCACGGCGCGGTCGGTTCGTCAGCGGGCCGGGCCGGTCCCGCCGGAAGCCGTCGCCACGAACATGGTCTGCACCTGCTCGCCGCGGCCCGGCACGGCGTGCGTCTGCACGTCGACGAAGCCGGCCCGGCCCAGCGCGGCCCGCCAGCCGGCCACGTCCAGCAGCGGGGACGACTCGATGCGCGGCTCGTCGTCCGTGTGCCGCCACCAGCCCTCGGCCAGCCCGAAGGTCAACGTGTTGTAGTCGAGGCGGCTGGTCATCTCGTTGACCACCAGGATGCCGCCCGACTTGAGCAACGAGTGGCAGTGCCGCAACGCGGTGGAGATCCGCAGCGTGGCGTGCAGGACGTTGCTGGCCAGGACGACCTGCATCGAGCCGGGTTCGAAGCCCTGCTCCTCGGGCGCGCTCTCCACGTTGTACCGGGCGAAGTCCACATAGGGTCGAGTCGCCCCAAAGCTCCGCCGCCCCAGCCGCAGGAACGCCGGGCCCACGTCGGTGTAGAAGTAGCGCAGCCGCTCCGCCCGGTCCGCCAGGGCGTCCAGCACCGGGCCGGTGGTGCCACCGGTCCCCGCCCCCACCTCCAGGACCTGCGCGTAGGAGCGGGGGTAGCGCCGGAGGAACTGCGCCACGTGCTCGTGCACCTGCGCCGCGCAGAGCCGGTTGTAGAAGTCCAACTGGACGTTGTCCCGGTAGATCGCGGAGACCAGGTCCGGCGAGCCGCCCGGAAAGAGCACCTCGTTCGCCGGCCGCTCGCCCCGCACCACCTCGACCAACTGCGTCTGGCAGGCGACCAGCAGCGGCACGTACCCGGCTGCCTCCGGGTGCTCCCGCCGCAGCGCCGTCGCGGCCGCGTCGATCGCGTCGTCCTCGGCGAGCCCGGCCACCTCGGCGACCCGATCCGTCACGGTGAGCCGGTCGCCGTGCCGGCGCAGCAGATCGGTGCGCTCCAGAATGTCGAGCAGGGCCTCGCCGAGCTGCTCGTATCCGGGAGCGGCCCCGAGCCGGGCCAGGACCTCCTCCCGGCGGGCTGTCGCCCCGCGAACCGGCAGGACGTCCGCGGCGGCCAGTCGGGCCGCCAACAGCCAGTGGCCGAAGCCTGTCACCGCGTCGAAGTCGATCCGGAACCGCGCGTAGCGTTCCCGGTCGAGGTCCACGAGCGGCGACGGCGTCGCCTCGACGTCCAGTTCGGTCACGATGTGCCCTCCATGGTGCTCTACTACGGTGGTGCCGGTCAGGTCGGGCTCGCGGCCACCGGGGCCGCTACCCGTGGTGCGGTCAGCCGGGCGTCGAGCTGCGCGGTCAGGTCCGCGAGCAGGGCCGCCTGGGCCGGCACCAGGTAGAAGTGGTCACCGGGGAAGGCCCGCAGCCGGAAGCCGCCGGTGGTCAGCTCCGCCCAGGCGGAGACCGACTCCGGATCGCAGGCCGGATCCCCGGTGCCGAGGTACGCCGTGATCGGCGCGGACACCTTGCGCGGCTCGCACGGCAGGTAGTCGCGGATCAGCCGCAGATCCGCGCGGAGCATCGGCAGGACCAGTCCCCGCAGCTTCGGCGAACGGAAGGCCGCCGCGTCCACCTCGCCGAGCGCGGCGACCCGGGAGAGGAACTCCTCGTCGTCGAAGTCGTCGGGATCCTGGTCGAGCCGGGTGACGTGCGGTGCGCCGTGCCCCGAGAGGAACAGGACCGTCGGCACGATCCCGAACCGTTCCTCGATCCGGATGGCCACCTCGTAGGCGACCGACGCGCCCATGCTGTGGCCGAACAACGCGAGCGGCCGGTCAAGGTACGGGATGAGCGACTCGGTGATCCGGTCGGCGAGCGGGTCCATCCGGTCGACGCAGGGTTCGGCGAGCCGGTCCTGCCGGCCGGGGTAGCGGACGGCGAGCAGGTCGACGGAGTCCGGGAGCCGGGCCGCCCACGACTGGAAGAACCCGGCCGTCCCGCCGGCGTGCGGTACGCACACCAACCGCGCCTCGGCGTGCGCACCGCCCCGGAACACCCGCAGCCACGGATCGCCGCCCACCGGGCGGTGCTGGGGCATCAGGGCCACCTCCCTCGGACGTGGCCCTCAGTCCGACATCGCCACCAGTACGCGGCGGTCACCCGTGTACGGGCGCCGGCCGTGCGCGGTGAGCACGTTGTCGATCAGCAGCAGGTCGCCGACGCGCCAGTCGACGTCGATGGCCGCCTCCAGGCCACGGTCGCGGATCTGGGTGACGTACTCGTCGGGAATCGGGGAGCCGTCGGCGAAGGTCACCGACTGGGGCAGCTCGTCCGGGCCCATCACCTGGGTCATCACCTTGGCGATGTCGTCGTCCAGGCCGGCCGGGTGCCACTGGTCGGCCTGGTTGAACCACACCTCGGCCCCGGTGACCGGGTGCCGCAGGGTGGACGCCCGCAACTGGACCACGCGCAGTCCGTCGGCGGTCCACTCCCAGGTGGCCCCGGCGCCGGCGAGGAACTCCTCGACCTCGTCACGGCTGTCGGTCTCGAAGGTCTCCCGCCAGCTCTTGCCCAGCCCCATGCCGTCATGCAGGTTCTGCTGGTAGCGCAGCCCACCGGCGAAGTCGGCGCGCAACTGCGGGTCCAGCGAGTTGAGCCACAGTTCGGCGTCGACGACCGGGGTGGCACCGCCGGTCTCGGCGGCGATCTGGCAGAAGAAGAGCAGCCGGGCCGGCCACTGGGCCGCGTACGACAGCTCGTTGTGCATCGAGATGGTGTACCGGGACGGGTACTCGGTGGAGGTGTAGACGTTGCGGCCCACCTTGGTGCGGGGCGAGTTGCCGTGCACGTACGCCAGGCGCCTGGGCAGCAGCAGGTCCATCACCGGGTCCAGGGTCTCCGGCCGGACCCCGAAGCCACGGAAGACGAGCGCCTTCTCGGCGGTGAGCACCTCCGTCAGGTCCAGCTCGCTGAGGTGGCCGACCAGACCCTCGGCGGTCGGCGCGCAGCCGGCACTCTCCGGGGTGATCTCCAACGGCTTCCAGCTCGCGTGCTCGGTCATTCCAGGGCTCCTCACCGTCCCGGGCTGTCTGATCCGCCCCAGGGTCTGCTGCTTGGCTATATTTCGGCCATATCGCTGGCCGCCGGCCGTCCGGCTCATCCGGACCGCGCCACGCGCGCCGCCGGCTCCGCCTCGACCCGATCGGCGTCGGCGCGTTCGGTCTCGGCGCGCTCGGCCTCGGCGCGTTCGGCCTCGGCGCGTTCGGTCTCGGCCCGCTCGGTCTCGGCGCGTTCGGCGTCGGCGCGTTCGGCCTCGGCGCGTTCGGCCTCGGCGCGTTCGGCGTCGGCGCGTTCGGCCTCGGCGCGTTCGGCCTCGGCGCGGGCGCGACCGCCGAAGCCGAGCACCGCGAGCACCGCGATCACTCCCATCGCCCCGCCCACGATCAGCATGGCCTTGGTGATGCTCGTCGAGTCGAGCAGGAAGCCCGCGAACAGCGCCCCCAGCGAGTTGGCTCCCGAGCTGAGCAGCATGACGATCGAGCCGGCCCGCCCGCGCAGGTGGTCAGGTGCGCTCTGGAGCACGTACAACATCCCGGCCACGTTGCTGATGCCGGCGCCGTAGTGGATCAACGCGAAGATCGCGCCGACGACGACGAGTCCCGGCGCCAGCGCGAGTCCCGGCGCCAGCGCGAGCAGCGGCATCAGCACCGCCCAGGCGATGTTGACCCCCATGATGATCCGGCGGATCCCCCACCGGCTCAGGTAGAAGTTGCTCGTCATCGCGCCGGCCATGCCGAAGACGCTGTTCACCACCACCAGCATCCCGAGCATGGGTGGCGAGCCGCCCTTGTTCTTGACGATCACCACGAGGCCCAGGCCCAGCACCTGGAACAGGATGTTGCTCGCCGCGAAGAGGCCGAGGGCGCGGCGCAGGTAGAGCTGGCCCCAGACGAAGACGAAGCCCTCCCGCACCCGGGCCAGCAGGCCACCAGGCTCGTCCGCGCGCGCCTTCGGCGCCTGCAGCTCCCGCCGCACGAACAGCAGGGTGACCAGCGAGATCACGTGCATCAGCACGGCGAAGCCGAACGGCGCCCAGCGGGTCAGCGCGTACAGCAGGGTGCCGGCCGGCTGGCCGAGGATGCTGGCCGCGTTGGCCCGCGACTCGTTCGCCGCCGTCGCGGCGCCGTACCTGTCGGCCGGGACCACGTTGAACACCGCGGCGCGTTCGGCCAGGGCGTAGCAGATGCCCAGGCTGGCCTCCACGAATGCGACCGCCATCAGGTGCGGCAGCCACACCGAGTCCCGGGCCACCGCGACCGCGACGCTGCCGATCGCGACGATCCGCCCGATGTTGCAGAGCACCATGGTCCGCCGGCGGTCCCAGCGGTCCACCAGCGCCCCCGCCGGCAACTGGGTGATCAGGTTGGGCAGCAGCGCGGCGAAGGTCACCAGGCTGGCCGCCGTGGCCGAGCCCGTGGACCAGTAGACCAGCAGGGTGTAGCTGATCGAGGTGGCCCGGGAACCCAGCGCGGAGACCCCGGAGCCGACCCAGAGCAGCAGGAAGTCACGGTTGCCGGTCAGGCGCCCCGGCTGCCGGGGCGTGGCCGCGGGGTGCCCGACCGCGCTCACGCCGGATGCCCGAGGGGCGAGGACTGGCACCAGTCGAGCACGGCCATCGCGCTGTAGAGCTTGTTCTCCGCCTGCTGGAAGGCGATGCTGGCCGGCCCGTCGAGCACCTCGGCGGTGACCTCCTCCCCCCGGTGTGCCGGGAGGTCGTGCATGAAGACCGCGTGCGGGCTGCGCCGCCACAGCTCTCGGTCCACCTGGAACGGGGCGAAGCGCAGCCGCCAGTCCGGGTCGGGCTTGCTGGTGCCGGTGGTCTGCCACCGGGTGGTGTAGATGGCGTCCAGGTCACCCGGCACGTCGTCCATGTCGTGCCGCTCGACGATGCGGGCGCCGCAGCGCTGCGCCTGTGCCCGCGCGACCTCCGCGATCCCGGCCGGCAGCCCGTACCCCGCCGGGGTGCGCAGTTCGAGTTCCACACCGGGGAACCGGGTCAGCGCCAGGGCCAGCGCCGTCGCGGTGTTGTTCGCCTCGCCCACGTAGAGCAGCCGCAGGCGCTCGATGCGTCCGAAGCGCCGCAACAGGGTGGTCAGGTCGGCCAGCGCCTGCGTCGGATGCTCCTCGGCGCTCATCGCGTTGATCACGGCCATCCGGCCCTGCTCCGCCCAGTCGCGCATCTCCCCCGGGTCCGCGGCGGTACGCGCCACCAGCACGTCGAGCATGCCCGACAGCACCCGGCCGGTGTCCGCGCTGGACTCCCCGGTGTTGACCTGGAGATCGTTCGGCCCGTACTGGATGGTCCGCGCGCCGAGCCGCAGCGCGGCGACGGTGAACGCGGTCCGGGTCCGGGTCGACGTCTTCACGAAGTAGGTGCCGACCACCCGGTCCGCCAGCGAACTGGCGGACTCGCCGGCGGCGAACCTCGCCCCCCGGGCCACGATCGAATAGAGATCGTCGTCGGTCAGGTCGCGGATCGACACCAGGTGCCGCACCTGCCGGGCCGGTGGGTCGATCACCGCCGCGGGGATGCTCGGTACGGTCGTCATCACATTTCCTCCGTCAGTCCCATGTCGGACGCCAGCAGCGACATGACCTCGTAGCCCGCGTCGCCGTTGGTCAACAGCACCAGCCCGGCCCCGTCGGGGACCCGACCGGCGGTGAGCGCCCGGTAGCCGGCGGTGCGGCCCCGGTGGGTGAACTCCACCTGCGCGCCGGTGGGCCCGTCGATGCGGTCCACCATGCAGCCGAGCCCGAAGATCCCGCCCGGGCCGGTGGTCAGTCGCGCCACCGCCAGCTCCTGGCTCAGCAGGGCCGGGCCGCCCCGGTGGGCGGTGTGCAGTTCCCTGGTCAGCCGGGCGAGGTCGGTCGCGGTCGTCCAGAGTCCGGCCGCCGCCTCGTCCGTGCGCACCTGCCAGCCGCCGGGGACCGGCTCGCCCCGCTCGTCGTGCCCGACCGCCACCGGCCGGCCGGATGTCTCGGGGAAGCCCTGGTCGAAGCTGCTGGCTGTCATTCCCAGCGGCGCGAAGACCAGCTCGGCCATCAGATCGGCGAACGGCGTCGCGGTGGCGTCCTCCATGAGCTGCTGCACCACCACGAAGTGGCTGTTGCGCTCCACCGCGACCGGGTCGGGCGCGTCGAGCGCCCGGATCGGGTCGCTTGGCACGCCCCGCCCGTGCAGCAGGTCCGACAGGGTCGGCACGGGACCGCCGCGCGGGTGGCCCGTGCTGCCCGTCGGGGTCAGCCCCGCGACGTGGCTGAGCAACTGCCGCAGGCTCACCGGCCGTTCGGTGGGCAGCTGCCACGACTTCAGGTACGCGTTGACGTCCGCGTCGAGCTGGAGCTGCCCCCGCCCGACCAGGGCCAGCGCGCCCACCGCGGCGACCAGCTTGCTGACCGAGCCGACCTGGAAGATCGTCTCCGGGGTCACCTCGGCGCCGCCGCCGGCCACGCAGTGCCCGACGGCGCGGACCTCCACCACCTCACCGTCGGCGAGCACGGCCAGCGACGCGCCGGGCACCCGGTGGGCGGCGAGCAGCGGCTCGATCGGCGGCAGCACCACCGCGGCACGCGCCGGGCCGGACCGCAGCGCCGCGTCGCCGGAGCCCGCCGAATTGGCCGGGGCGAGCGAGGCCGCCAGGTCGGCCAGCGTCCGGTCGAGCATCGCCGCCCGCAACGTCAGCGGGACACCGGCCTGCCGGGCCGCCGTCACCACCGGCACGACCAGCAGCGAATGCCCGCCCAGGGCGAAGAACCGGTCGTGCCGGCCCACCCGGTCGATCTCCAGGACCCCGGCCCAGATGTCGGCGATCAGCCGCTCCAGCCCGGGGCGGGGCGGGGCGTGGTTGGCCGCCCCGGCCAGGCCCACCGGGGGCAGCGCCCGGCGGTCGACCTTGCCGTTGGCGTTGAGCGGAATGGCCGGCACCGGCACGAAGACGCTCGGCACCAACTGGCTGGGCAGCCACCGGGCACAGTGCTCGGCCAGGTCCGGCGCGTCGCCGACGTGGTAGGCCACCAGGCGGGGGCCGCCCGGGCCCGCCGGGTCGACGGTGACCACCGCGTCGTGGACGGCCGGATGCGCGACCAGCACCGCCCTGACCTCGCCGGGTTCGACCCGGTGACCCCGGATCTTCACCTGGTCGTCGGCGCGGCCGAGCAGGTCCAGTTCGCCGTCGGGAAGCCAGCGGCCCAGGTCGCCGGTCCGGTACAGCCGCCCGCCGCCCGCGCCGAACGGGTCGGGCACGAACCGGTCGGCGGTCAGGCCCGGCCTGCCCGCGTAGCCCCGGGCGAGGCCGGGGCCGCCGAGGTGGAC
Organism: Micromonospora sp. NPDC047074; assembly: GCF_040643815.1. Taxonomy (NCBI): domain Bacteria; kingdom Bacillati; phylum Actinomycetota; class Actinomycetes; order Micromonosporales; family Micromonosporaceae; genus Micromonospora; species Micromonospora sp. NPDC047074. Next base: position 12,996 of record NZ_JBEYVB010000030.1, on the reverse strand, counting down.
GTGCCCGACCACACCGACCGGCACCGGCCGCAGGTCGGCGTCGAGGACGTACGTCCGCATCCCGGCCATCGGCCGGCCGATCGGCGCCACGTCGGTCGGCAGCGGCCCGGTGACGGGATACCGGCTGACCGCCACGGTCGCCTCGGTGGGCCCGTACTCGTTGAGCAGCACGCTGTCCGGCGCGAGCGCGTGCCAGCGGTCGCAGACCTGCCGGGTCAGCGCCTCGCCGCCCAGCACGAGCAGCGGGGTCAGCGCGGCGGCCCGCTCCGCGTCGAGCTGGCGGGTCAGCAGGTCGAGGTGGCCGGGGGTCAGCTTGACGAAGCTGAACGGGCCGGCGGCGGCCAACCGGGGGCCGAGCTCGTCCAGGTCGGCGTCGGGCGGCAGCAGCCAGAGCCGCTGCCCGGTGACCAGCGGCGCCCAGATGCTGGTCACCACCATGTCGAACGCGACCGACGAGAAGAGCGCGGCGCCCCCGGTCGAGTCTCCGACGAGTTCCTCCGCCGCCCAGCCGAGGTAGTTGGCGAGGCTGCGGTGGGTGATCTGCACGCCGTTGGGCCGGCCGGTCGAGCCGGAGGTGAAGATGACGTAGGCGAGGTGGTCCGGGTCGGGTCGACCGGCCGGCGCGTCGGCGGGGTGCGCGGCGATCCGGTCGGCATCGCGGTCGAGCAGCACCAGCTCCAGGCCGGGGAACCGGTCGGCGTAGGCAGCCGAGGTCACCACCACCGTCGCTCCGGCGTCGGCGAGCATCGCGGCGACCCGCTCGGCCGGGTGGCCGGGGTCGATCGGCAGGTACGCGCCGCCGGCCCGCCAGACCCCGAGCAGGGCGGCGACGAGGTCGGCGCCCCGGTCGAGCAGCACGCCCACGACCCGCTCCGGGCCGACCCCCGCCGCGCGCAGGTGGTGGCCGATCCGGTTGGCCGCCGCGTCCAGCTCGGCGTAGGTCGTACCGTCGACGGCCTCCGCGTCGGGGGTCGCCGCGGCCCGCGCCGCCACCCGGGCCGGCACCAGGTCCACGCACCTCGGCGCGGCCGACGAGTTCCAGCCCACCAGCACGTCGTGCCGTTCCCCGGCGGGCAGGTACGTCTCCCGGGGGTCGCCGTCGGGGTCGGCCACCATGGCCTCCAGCACCAACCGGTACATGCCGGCCAGCCGCGCGGCGTGGGCCCGGCCCATGGCGTGGCTGTCGGTGCTCAGTTCGAGCCGGCCGGCGCCCGCGGCGACGGCGAGTGCGAACTCGGAGGTGCTCGCGCCGATCCGCTCCACGGGTGCGGTGCGCCCGCCGTCGACCTCGGTGAAGTCGAGGTAACTGAAGTAGACGTCGGTGAGGCCCGCGCCCCGGCCGGGGGTGCGGATGGCCGGCGCCGGGTAGCGCCGGTGCGGCCACAGGTCGGCCTCCCGGGCGTGCACCCGCTGCACCAGCTCCCGCCAGCTGCCCGCCGTCCGGTCGTGCGGGAACGGCAGGGTGTTCAGCGACATGGCGTAGACCCGCTCGCTGCCCACCACGTCCGGCCGGGTGTTGCAGACCAGCCCGCTGTAGAAGGCCGGCTCGTCGGTGAGCTGGCTGAGCACCTTCAGGTGCGCGGCGTGCAGCACCGCCTTGAGCGAGACGCGGGCCGCCGAGGCCAGGGCCCGCAGCCGCGGCTCCAGGTCCGCGTAGGACACCACCTCGGTGTACGGCTCCCGGGCGGCCGGCGCGGGCGGCGCCCACGCGGCCGGGAGCAGGAACCTCGGGTGCCGCTCCACCACGTCCTGCCAGTAGCGCTGGTCGGCCGCCGAGTCCAGGGCGCGCAGCTCGCCGGCGACGAAGTCGGCGAACCGCACCCCGGGCAGGGCGGCGACGTCGGGCTCCCCGCCCGCCCGCCGGGTGTGGTACCGGTCGAGGATCTCCATCACCAGGGCGTGCAGGCTCCAGCCCTCGATGATCACGTGGCAGATGGTGAGCACCAGCCGCCAGCTCCGGTCGGTCTCCAGGCACACGGTGAACCGCAGCAGCGGCGCCCGCTCGACGTCGAACAGCTCGCCGTACTCCTCGCCGACGAGCCGGCGCACCAGGGCCGTCCGGTCCGCCTCGGCCAGCCCGCGCAGGTCGCGGGTGTGCACCGGGACGTCCACCGCGCGGTGCACGAGCTGCATCGGCACCGAGTAGCCGCTCGTGTCCACCGAGGTACGCAGCACGTCGTGCCGCACCACCACCTCGTCGACGGCGGCCCGCAGCGTCGCCAGGTCGAACGGCTCGTCGTCGGGGATCAGGAACGAGACGACGTTGTGGTAGTGGTTCTGGCCGTTGTCCGCCAGCATCTCCAGCAGCATCCCGAGCTGCACCCGGGACAGCGGGTACGCGTCGTCCAGCCCGTCGGGCAGCAGCGCCCGGTCGGCGGGGGCGACCAGCTCGAATGGCTCGACCGGGCGGTCGGTCGGCTCCGGCGCGTCCCGGCTCGCCAGCACCTCGCAGAGCGCCCGGACGGTGGGGTGCCGGAAGATGTCCGCCACCGTCACGTCCAGCCCGGCCGAACGCATCGTGCCGGCCAGCACCAGCGCCGTGATCGAGTGCCCGCCGAGGTCGAAGAAGCCGTCCTGCACGCTGACCGCCGGCAGGCCCAGCACGTCGGCCCAGACGCCGGCGACCCGCTCCTCCAGCGGTCCCGCCGGGGCGACGAAGTCCCGGCCCGAGACCGGGGTGCCGCCCGACGGCGCGGGCAGCGCCCGCCGGTCCAGCTTGCCGCTGTTGTTGCGGGGCAACTGGTCCAGCGCCACGAACGCCGCCGGGATCATGTACTCCGGCAGGGCGCGCGCCAGCCGCGCGCGCAGCGGCCCGACCTCGGGCAGTTGCCCGTCGCCGGTCACCAGGTAGGCGGTCAGCCGGGGATCGGCCGGGTCGTCCGCGCGGAGCACGACGACCGCCTCCCGGACGCCGGGCACGGCGGTCAGCGCCGCCTCGATCTCGCCCGGCTCGATCCGGTAGCCGCGGATCTTCACCTGGTCGTCGAGCCGGCCGAGGAACTCCACGCTGCCGTCGGGCAGCCGGGTCGCCAGGTCGCCGGTGCGGTACATCCGGCTGCCCGCCGGGCCGTACGGGTCGGGCAGGAACCGCCGCGCGGTCAGGTCGGGCTGGTTGAGATAGCCGCGGGCCACCCCGTGCCCGGCCAGGTACACCTCGCCGGGAACGCCGATCGGCGCCGGGTGGCCGTACTGGTCGAGCACGTACATCCGGACCCCGGACAGCGGCCGGCCGATCCGGCTGCCCACGCCCGGCGCCAGGTCGGCCCGGGTGATCCGGTGGTAGGTGGAGTAGACGGTGGTCTCGGTGATCCCGTACATGTTGACAAGCGCCGTGCGGGCCAGCCCGAGGCGGGACGCCCACGGGGCGAGGTCGGCGAAGTCGAGCTTCTCCCCCGCGATCACCACCGCGCGCAGCGACAGCTCCCGGATCCCGGGGGCGTCCTCGGCGGCGAGCCGGACCAGCCCGCGCAACGCCGTCGGGGTCTGCGCCAGCATGGTGACCCGCTGCGTCACCAGCAGGTCCAGCAGGTCCTGCGGCACCCGGGCCACCTCGCGGGGCACGAGCACCAGCCGGCTGCCGTGCAGCAGCGCGCCCCACAGCTCCCAGACCGAGACGTCGAAGGCGTACGAGTGGAACAGCGCCCACACGTCGGTCTCGTCCACCGCGTAGTGCTCCTGTGCGGCGTCGAGCAGGCGCAGCACGTTGGCGTCGCTGACGCACACGCCCTTGGGCCGGCCGGTCGAGCCGGAGGTGTAGATGACGTAGACCAGGTCGTCCGGGTCGCGGGCGATGCCCGGGTCGGTCTCCGGCTGCCCCACCAGGTCGTCGCCGTCGAGCAGCACCCGCCGCCCGGCGAAGCCCGACAGCGCCTCCTGCTGGGCGGAGGTGGTCACGACGGTCCGCACCCCGGCGTCGGCCAGCATGTAGCCGAGCCGCTCGGCGGGCTGGGCCGGATCCAGCGGCAGGTACGCCGCGCCGGCCTTGAGCACGCCGAGCAGCGCGGGCACCAGGTCGGCGTCCCGGTCGAGGCAGACCCCGACCACGGTCTCCCGGCCGACGCCGGCCGCGCGCAGGTGGTGCGCCAGCCGGTTGGCCGCCGCGTCGACCTGGGCGTAGGTCAGCTCGACCGCGCCGGCCACCACCGCCACCGCCTGCGGGTCGCGGGCGAGCTGGGTGTGGAACAGTTCGACCATGGTGCCCGTGACCGGCTCGTCCGCGCCCTGGTCGGTGACGCCGAGCAGCCGGTCCCGCTCGCCCCCGGGCACGCAGACCGCCTGGCAGTCGCCGTCGGGGTCGGCGACCATCGCCTCCAGCACCGCCCGGTACATGCCGGCGATCCGGTCCAGGTTGGCCTGGCTGACCAGCCCCGCGCGGGCGGAGAGCGCGTAGCGGCCGCGCTGGGCGAAGCAGGAGAGGTCGAACTCGGTCGCGCCCTCGCCGGCCGCGCCGGTGATCACCGGGCCGGACTCGTCGCCCTGCGCGGCGCGGCTGAAGTCCTGGTAGTTGAACAAAATGTGCAGCAGCCGGTGGCCGGCCTCGCGCTGCATCTCGGCCAGCGGGAACCGCCGGTGCGGCCACAGCGCGACCTCGCGGTCGAACACCGCGGCGACGAGGTCCCGCCAGCTGCGGGCGGACCGGTCGTAGGGGAACGGCACCGTGTTGAGGTACATGCCGTGCACCCGGTCGGCGCCGAGCACCTCGGGCCGGGCGTCGCAGACGAGGCCGGCGTGGAAGACCGGCTCGCCGGTGAGCTGGCTGAGCACCTTCAGGTGCGCGGCGTGCAGCACCGCCTTCACCGACACGTCGGCGTCGCTGGCCAGGGCGCGCAGCGCGTCGTCCAGGTCGGCGAAGTCGACAGTGGCGTCGACGGTGGCGTCTGGCTCGCCCGGCTCGCCCCAACCGGTGGGCAGGGTGAACGGGGCACGGCCGTCCCACACCGACCGCCAGTGTTCCCGGTCGGCGGTCGACTCCAGCGCGGCGACCTCGGCGGCGATGAAGTCGGCGTAGCGCACGGCCGGCAGCTCGACCGGCGCCGGGGTGCGGCCGTCGATCCGCTCGGCGTAGCCGTCGAGCACCTCGGCGACCAGCCGCGCGCTGCTCCAGCCCTCGGTGACCGTGTGGCTGATGGTGAAGGTGAACCACCAGCTCTCGTCGCTGTCCACGTGCGCCGTGACCCGCAGCAGCGGCGCGACCGACACGTCGAACGGGCGGGCCCGCTCGGCGGCGACGAACTCGGCGAAGAGCGCGGCGTGCCGATCGGCCGGGATGCCCCGGCCGTCCTCGACGCGCACGTCGGGTGCCGCGTCGGCGTGCACGAGCTGCATCGGCACCGAGTAGCCGACCAGGTCGAACGACGTACGCAGGATCTCGTGCCGGGCGACCACGGCGTGGACCGCGCCGCGCAGCGCCCCGGCGTCGAACGGCCGGCCGTCGCGGACCTGGTGGGCGAGGACGCTGTGGTAGACCGCGCGATCGCCGCTGACGGCCGACTCCACCAGCATGCCGAGCTGGGTGCGCGACGCCGGGTAGGCGTCGACCAGGCCGGCGGGGAGCCTGTCCCGGTCGGTGGCGCCGATCAGCGCGTACGGGGCGACCGGGGAGAAGTCCTCGGAGTCGGTGTCGGTCAGCGCGGCGACCAGCCGGCGGACGGTGCGGTGCGCGAAGACGTCCCGCACGCTGGCCGGGTGGCCGGCGGCCCGCAGGGTCCCGACCAGGGTGACCGCGAGCATCGAGTCGCCGCCCAGGTCGAAGAAGCTGTCGGTGACGCTGACCTGCGCGACGCCGAGCACCCGCGCCCAGATCCCGGCGATCTCCGCCTCGACGTCCCCCGTCGGGGCCTGGTACTCCCCGGTGGCGTACGAGCCGGCGTCGGGGGCCGGCAGCTGCCGGCGGTCCACCTTGCCGTTCGGGTCCTTGGGGATGGCGTCGACGGTGACGTACGCGGCCGGGACCATCGCCTCGGGCAGCGCGGCGAGCAGCCGTTCGCGCAGCCGGGCCGGTGCCGGGGCGTCGCCGGTGGCCGGCAGCACGTACCCGACGAGGGTGCGGCGGCCGTCCTGCTCGCGGACGGCGGCGACCGCGTCGGCCACGCCGGGGCAGGCCCGCAGGGCCGTCTCGATCTCGCCCAGCTCGATGCGTACGCCGTGCAGCTTGATCTGCGAGTCGAGCCGGCCCAGGAAGTCGACAGTCCCGTCCGGCCGCCACGCTGCGGCGTCCCCGGTGCGGTACAGCCGCGCCCCGGGCTCGCCGTACGGGTCCGGCACGAACCTCCCGGCGGTCAGGCCGGGCCGCCCGAGGTAGCCCCGGGCCAGCCCCGTCCCGCCGATGCACAGTTCACCGGGCACGCCGACCGGCACGAGGTCGAGCCGGTCGTCGAGGACGTACAGGCGCAGGTTCGGGTGGGGCGTGCCGAGCGGCACCCGGGACAGCCCGGTCAGGGCGTCGGTGGTGCACTGCCAACTGCTCACGTCGACGGTGGCCTCGGCCGGGCCGTACGTGTTGTGCAGCTCGCAGCCGGGCAGCGCGGCCAGGAACGCCCGCGCCACGTCGACGCCGATCTCCTCGCCGCCGACCGCCACCGACCGCAGCGACCGGCACCCGGCCAGCCCTTCGGCCAGCAGCGCCGGCAGCATCGACGGTACGAAGTGGACGGTGGTGACGCCCTCGGCGGCCATCAGCCCGGCCAGGTACGCGGGGTCGCGGTGCCCGCCGGGGCGGGCCACCACGATCCGGGCGCCCGCCGACAGGGCCGCGTAGACCTCGCCCGGGGAGACGTCGAAGCCGATCTCGGTCTTCTGCAGCACGACGGCGTCGCCGTCCAACCGGTAGACCTGGGCGCCGACGTGGTCGGTCCGGTTGACCAGGGCCCGGTGGGACATCAGCGAGCCCTTGGGGCGGCCGGTGGAGCCGGAGGTGTAGATGACCACGCTGCCGTTGTCCGGGTCGGTCAACGGTTCCGGGTCGGTCGGCGGCTGGCCGGCCCAGGCGTCCGGCTCGTCCAGCAGGACGACCGTCGCCGCCACCGGCGGCAACTGCGCCCGCAGCTCGGCGGTGGTCAGCAGCACCGGGGCCGCCGCGTCGGCCAGCATGAACGCCAACCGCTCCGCCGGGTACGACGGGTCCAGCGGGAGGTACACCCCGCCCGCCTTGTGCACCGCCAGCATCGCCACGACCTGCTCGACCGACCGGTGCGCACACACCCCGACCAGGACCTCCGGCCCCACCCCCAGCTCCCGCAGGTGATGCGCCAGTTGGTTCGCCCGACCGTTGAGCTGCCCGTACGAGAACGACACGCCCTCGGACGTGATCGCCACCGCGTCCGGCCGCCGCGCCGCCTGCGCCTCGAACGCCGCCGGCAGGTACCCGCCGACCTCGGCGGTGCGGCCCGGGGTGAACCGGGCGACCTCGGCCCGCTCGTCGGCCGGCAGGCAGGGCGCCGCCGCGTCGCCGCCCGGCGTGGTCACCATCGCGGTCAGCACGTGGCGGAACATCGCCCCGATCCGCACCAGGGCGGCCGGGTCGGCGATCCGGCTGTCGCTGACCAGCCGGACGGTGCCGCCGCCGGCCCCGACCGACAGGCCGAACTCGGTGGCCCCGGGGCCGCCGACCTCGACGGCGTCGGAGCCGGACGCCTCGACGGCTGCGCCGCCGTCCTGCCGGGTCTCGACGTAGCCGAAGACGACGTCGATCGGGCGGGAGCCCGCACCCGCCATCCGCTGCACCGCCGGCAACGGATACCGCCGGTGCGGCCACAACTCCACCTCACGGTCGAACACCGACCGCACCAACTCCCGCCACGAACCCGCACCACGCGCATACGCGAACGGCAACACGTTGATGTACATCCCGTGCACCCGCTCCGCACCCCGCACCTCAGGACGCGCGTCACACACCAGACCCGTGAAGAACGCCGACTCACCCGTCAGCTGACTCATCACCTTCAGGTGCGCCGCGTGCAGCACCGCCTTGACCGAGGTGTTGGTGTCGCTGGCGAGCCGCCGGAGGGCCGCGTCCAGGTCGTGCACGTCCACCGTGTACCGGCAGACCGAGGCGGGGCCGGAGCGGTCGCCGAAGGCGTCCGGGAGGGTCAGCTTCGGCCGGCCGGTCACCGCCGCCCGCCAGTAGTCGGCCGTCTCCGGCGAGCGGAGGGCCGCCAGCTCACCGGCGACGTGGTCGGCGTACCGGACGGCGGGGGGCTCGTCCTGCTTCGGCGTCTCGCCGCGGCTGCGCCGCCCGTACTCGCCGAGCAGCTCGGCGAGCAGGGCGTTGAGGTCCCAGCCGCCGGTGATCAGGTGGCTCACCGCGAGGGTCAGCCACCAGGCCCCGGCGCCGTCGGCGTGCGCGGCGACCCGCAGCAGCGGCGCCGGGGCGTCCAGGTCGAACGGGGTACGCCGCTCGGTGGCCAGGTGCTCGTCGTGGCCGCCGGCCGGGTGCACGGCGACCGGCACGGCCACCGTGGCGCGGACCAGCTGCATCGGCACCGAGTAGCCGGTCAGGTCGACCGAGGTGCGCAGCGTCTCGTGCCGGGCGACCAGCGCGTCGACCGTCGCCTGGAGCGCGGCGGCGTCGCACGGGCGGCCGTCGTCGACCCGGATCGCCTGCACGATGTGGTACAGCGACTTGCCGGGGTCCTTCTGGATCTCCACGGCCATGCCGACCTGGGCCTGCGTCGCCGGGTACGCGTCGACCAGCCCGGCCGGCAGCGCGGCCCGGTCGGCGGCGTCGATCAGCGCGTACGGCTCGACGGGGCGAAAGGCCTCCTCCTTGGGGGTCTCGGCCTCGGCGAGGGCGGCGACCAGGCGGCGGATCGTGCGGTGCGCGAAGATGTCCCGCACGGTCACGTCGTGGCCGGCCGCGCGGAGCGACCCGACCAGGGTCACCGCGGTCATCGAGTCGCCGCCGAGGTCGAAGAAGCTCTCGGTGACGCTGACCCGGTCGAGGTCGAGCACCCACGACCAGACGCCGGCCATCGCCGACTCCACCGGGCCGTTGGGCCGCTCATAGCGGCCCCGGGCGTAGGACCGCGCGTCGGGCGCCGGCAGTTGCCGCCGGTCCACCTTGCCGTGCGGATCGACCGGGATGGCGTCGATGGTGACGTAGGCGGCCGGCACCATCGCTTCCGGCAGCTCGGCCAGCAGCCGTTCCCGCAGCTCGCCCGGGGTGGGCGCGGAGCCGCCGTCGGCGACGAGGTAGCCGACGAGGGTGCGCCGGCCGTCCTGCTCGCGGACGGCGGCGACCGCGTCGGTCACCCCGGGGCAGGCCCGCAGGGCCGTCTCGATCTCGCCCAGTTCGATGCGTACGCCGTGCAGCTTGATCTGCGAGTCGATGCGGCCCAGGAAGTCGACAGTCCCGTCGGCCCGCCACGCCGCCGCGTCCCCGGTGCGGTAGAGCCGCGCCCCGGGGGCGCCGTACGGGTCGGGGACGAACCGCTGCGCGGTCAGCCCCGGCGCCCCGAGGTAGCCCCGGGCCAGCCCCACCCCGCCGATGCACAGCTCGCCGCGCACCCCGACCGGGACCGGTTGCAGGTGCTCGTCGAGGACCCGGACGGTGAGGTTGGTGAACGGCGTGCCGAGCGGCACGCGGGACAGCCCGGCCAGGGCGTCGGTGGCACAGAGCCAACTGGTCACGTCGATGGTGGTCTCGGCCGGGCCGTACGTGTTGTGCAGCTCGCAGCCGGGCAGCGCGGCCAGGAAGGCCCGCGCCACGTCGACCGCGATCTCCTCGCCGCCGACCGCCACCGACCGCAGCGACCGGCAGCCGCCGATCCCCTCGGTGAGCAGCGCCGACAGCATGCTCGGCACCAGCTCCACGGCGGTGACGCCCTCGCGGACGATCAGGTCACGCAGGTACGCGGGGTCGCGGTGCCCGCCGGGGCGGGCCACCACGATCCGGGCGCCCGCCGACAGGGCCGCGTAGACCTCGCCCGGGGAGACGTCGAAGCCGATCTCGGTCTTCTGGAGCAGCACCGCCCGCTCGTCGAGGCGGTTGATGTTCCGGCCGGCGTGCGCCGAGCGGTTGACCAGGGCGCGGTGCGGCACGACGACGCCCTTGGGCTGCCCGGTCGAGCCGGAGGTGTAGATGACGTAGCAGCCGCTGTCGCCGTGGGTGAGCGGCTCGGGGTCGGTGGTCGGCCGGCCGGCCCAGGCGTCCGGCTCGTCGAGCAGCACGGTGGTCGCCTCGGGCGCCTGGAGCTGCGCCCGCAGCTCGGCGGTGGTCAGCAGCACCGGCGCCGCCGCGTCGGCCAGCATGAACGCCAACCGCTCCGCCGGATACGACGGGTCCAGGGGCAGGTACACCCCGCCCGCCTTGTGCACCGCCAACATCGCCACGACCTGCTCGACCGACCGGTGCGCACACACCCCGACCAGGACCTCCGGCCCCACCCCCAGCTCCCGCAGGTGATGCGCCAGTTGGTTCGCCCGACCGTTCAGCTCGCCGTAGCCGATCCGCCGGTCGCCGCAGGTGAGGGCGACCGCGTCGGGCCGCCGCGCCGCCTGCGCCTCGAACGCCGCCGGCACGTAGCCGCCGACCTCGGCGGTGGCGCCGGCCGACCAGCGGTCGATCTCGTCGCGCTCGGCCGCCGGCAGCCGGACGGCGAGCGCGTCGCCGTCGGGGTCGGCCACCATGGCGGCCAGCACCTGGCGGAACATCGCGCCCATCCGGGCCAGCGCGGAGGAGTCGAAGACGTGGCTGTCGGCGACCAGGTCGAGGAAGCCGCCGGCGGCGGTCACCTGGAGGGCGAACTCGGTGCCGCCCTCACCGGCGATGGCCTCGAAGTCGACGGACTCGTCGGCCACGGCTCCGGCGCGGCGGAACTCGGTGTAGTCGAAGACGACGTCGATCGGGCGGGAACCCGCACCCGCCATCCGCTGCACCGCCGGCAACGGATACCGCCGGTGCGGCCACAACTCCACCTCACGGTCGAACACCGACCGCACCAACTCCCGCCACGAACCCGCACCACGGGCGTACGCGAACGGCAACACGTTGATGTACATCCCGTGCACCCGCTCCGCACCCCGCACCTCAGGACGCGCGTCACACACCAGACCCGTGAAGAACGCCGACTCACCCGTCAGCTGACTCATCACCTTCAGGTGCGCCGCGTGCAGCACCGCCTTGGGCGACACGTCGAGGGTCGACGCGAGCGCGCGCAGCTTCGGCTCCAGGTCCTGGTAGCTGACCCGGGTCCGCAGGCTCTCCCGGGGGCCGTCGGGTCGGCCACAGCCGTCCGGGGTGGTGAAGCCGGCGTAGGTGTCGACGACGCCCCGCCAGTACGCCTCGTCCTCGCCGGCCTCCAGCGCGGCCAGCTCGGCGGCGACGAAGTCGGCGTAGCGGACGGCGACCGGCTCCGGCGTCTCGGGCACCATGCCGGCGCTGCGCCGCTCGTAGCAGCCGATCAGCTCGACCAGCAGGGCGTTCAGGTCCCAGCCGCCGGTGACCAGGTGGCTCACGGAGACGGTGAGCCACCAGCCCTGGTCGTCGGTGCGGTGGGCGGCGACCCGCAGCAGCGGCGCCGGGGCGTCCGGGTCGAAGGGCCGGGCCCGCTCGGCGTCGACGTACGCCCGCAGCCGGGCCTCGACGTCCTCGCCGGTCAGCTCCGTCACCCGCACGTCGACAGGCGCCTCGGCGTGCACGAGCTGCATCGGCACCGAATAGCTGGTGAGGTCGAACGAGGTACGCAGCGTCTCGTGCCGGCCGACCACGTCCCGCACCGCGGCCCGCAGCGCGTCGGCCGAGAACGGCCGTCCACTCCGTACCCGGAAGCAGCGGACGATGTGGTAGAGCGACTTGTCCGGGTCCTTCTGCATCTCCACGGCCATGCCGACCTGGGCCTGCACGGCCGGGTAGGCGTCCACGAGGCCCTCGGGCAGGGCGGCCCGGTCGGCGGCGGTCAGCAGCGAGAAGGGCGCGACGCTCTTGAAGGCCGGTGCCGCCGGTGCGGCGTCCTTGCCGGAGAGGTGCCCGGCCAGGGCGGCGACGGTGCGGTGCAGGAAGACGTCCCGGACGGCCACGCCGAGGCCGGCCGCCCGCAGCGCGCCGACGAGGGCGACCGCGCGCAGCGAGTCACCGCCGAGGTCGAAGAAGCTCTCCTGGGTGCTGACCTGTTCCAGGTTGAGCACCTGGCCCCAGATCCCGGCCAGCTGGGCCTCCAGCTCGGTCGACGGGGCGACGTACGCCCGCTCGGCCGGCACCGCCGCCTCCCAGAGGGCGGCGCGGTCGACCTTGCCGTTGGCGTTGAGCGGGATCGCCTCGACCGCCACGAACTCCGCCGGGATCATGTATTCCGGAAGCTGCTTCGCGCACCGGGCCCGGATCCGGTCCAGCAGGTCGGGGGCCGCCGCGCCGGCCGGCCGGTAGAACGCCACCAGCCGGGCGTCGCCGTCGGCGGCCGAGCCCGAGACGAGGGCGACCGCGTCGCCGACGCCGTCGACACCCTCCAGCACCGTCTCGATCTCGCCCAGCTCGATCCGGTAACCCCGGATCTTCACCTGGTGGTCGACGCGACCGACGAACTCGACCGCACCGTCGGGCAGCCGGCGCACCAGGTCCCCGGTCCGGTACATCCGCGACCCGGCCCCGGCGAACGGATCCGGCACGAACCGCTCCGCCGTCAACCCCGGCTGACCCGCATAACCACGTGCCACACCCACGCCGCCGACATACAGCTCACCGACCACACCCACCGGCGACAACTGCTGGTCCGGGTTGAGGACGTACATCGTCATCCCCGGCAGGGCACGACCGATCGGCACCACCGGACCCGCCTGCTCCACCTGGACGGGGAAGATGCACGTACCCACACTCGCCTCGGTCGGCCCGTACTCATTCACCAACCCACCCGCACCAAGCAGGCCCAACCAGCGATTCGCCAACGCCGCCGGCAACGCCTCACCAGCAACCACCACCACCGGCGCCAACGACGACAACGCCTCATCCGACAACTGCCGACCCAGAATCTCCAAATGACCCGGCGTCAACTTCAAGAAACTGAA
>NZ_JBEYVB010000029.1:0-83641 GCF_040643815.1 Micromonospora sp. NPDC047074 | reverse complement strand
CCGCGCCCGCGCCCCGCGCCCGCGCCCGCGCCCGCGCCCGCGCCCGCGCCCGCGCCCGCGATCTTGCACTTCCTGCCCCGACAAACAGCGCAAATGCCCCATCCCAGGGGCCAAAAGTGCAAGATCGCCGAGGCGGGAGGGCGTGGGGCGGGAGGGCGTGGGGCGGGAGGGCGTGGAGGGAACGGCGTTCTGGTGCACCGCCTCCCGGTCTGGTGGGTGTGAGAGATGAGTTGTTAGAGGAGGTTGTCGGCTTCTGCGGTCACCTCGGTGGCGAGCATGCGGTCGCGGACCCGTCGGGCGGCGTCGCCGTCGGCGAACACGGAGCGCAAATCCGCGAACGCCGGCTCGGGCGGCGCCAGGGACACCGCCTGGTCGACCACGGCCTCCAGCACGCAGGGCCGGTCGGCGGCCAGCGCCTCGTCCCAGGCCGCCCCCACCAGCTCCGGCCGGTCGACCCGCACCCCGTGCAGGCCGAGCAGTCGCGCCCAGCCCGCGTACGGCACGTCGGGGCGCCGGTGTGTCGGGTCGGTGGACGCGGCACGGCCGCCGCCCATGCCGGACTGGTCCCGGTTGTTGAGCACCAGCACCACGAGGCGGGGATCGCGCCAGTCCCGCCAGTGGTGCGCCACGGTGATCAGCTCGGCCAGCCCGTTGAGCTGCATCGCCCCGTCGCCGAGCAGGGCGATCACCGGCTGGTCCGGAGCGGCGAGCTTGGCCGAGACCGCGTACGGCAGCGCGCAGCCCATCGAGCCGAGCGTGCCGCACAACTGCGCGTTGACCCCCGGGGGCAGTTCCAGGTGGCGCGCGTACCAGTAGATGACCGATCCGACGTCCACCGCCACCGCGCCGCGCCGCGGCACCCGGGTGGAGAGTTCGTGCATCACCAGTTGGGGGTTCACCGGCTCGGCGGGGCCGGCGGCCCGGTCGGCCCGTTCGGCCCGCCACCGGTCGACCGAGCCCTCCACGGTCTCCCGCCACCGCGGGCTGGGCCGGTCCGGCACCCGGGACAGCAACGCCCGCAGCGTCTCCTGGGCGTCACCCACCAGCGGCACGTCCACCGGGTAGCGGGTGCCGATCCGGCGGCCGTCGATGTCGATCTGCACCGTGCGGACCTGACCCGGCATCGGAAAGTAGTCCGTCCAGGGGTTGTTCGTACCGACCAGCAGCAGCGTGTCGCAGCCGCCCATCAGTTCGGCGGCGGCGGGCGTGCCGACCTCGCCGAGCACACCGGCGTGGAAGGGCAGCCGCTCGTCGAGCACCGGCTTGCCCAGCAGGGAGGCCGCCACCCCCGCGCCGAGCCGGTCGGCGAGGGCGACGATCTCCCCGGCCGCGCCCCGGGCGCCCTGACCGACCAGGATCGCGGTGCGCTGTCCGTTGCCGAGCAGTTGGGCGGCGGCGTCCAGGTCCTCCTCGTGCGGCAGGACCCGGGCCAGCGGCTCCCCCGGGGTCGCCGCGAGCACCCCGGCCGCGTGCGGTTGCAGGTCGGGCACGGCGGCCTCCTGCAACTGGCGCGGCAGCACCACGCAGACCGGGCTGCGGGTGGCCGCCGCGGTGCGGAACGCCTGGTCGAGCAGGGCCGGCACCCCGCCGGGCGTACGGCCGTACCGGACGAACTGGTTGCACACGTCGGCGAACAGCCGGCTCAGCCCGATCTCCTGGTGGGCACCGCCGAGCGGGCCGGAGACGTCCTCGCCGACGATCGCCACCACCGGCTTGCTGTCCAGCTTGGCGTCGTAGAGGCCGTTGAGCAGCTGGACGGCGCTGGGCCCCTGGGTCGCCAGGCAGACCCCGATCCCGCCGGTGAACTTGGCGTGCCCGGTGGCCATGTAGGAGGCGGTCTCCTCGTGCCGGGCCGGGATGAACGACGGGTCCCCGCCCGAGGCGTCCAACGCCTCGACCACCGGGGCGATGGCCTCTCCGGGGTAACCGAAGACGCGGGGTACCCGCCAGGCGCGCAGTCGCTCGACCACCAGGTCGGCGACCGTACGCTCAGCCATTCCCACGCCCCGGCGTGCCGGCGTCGACGTACCGCAGCACCGCCCCGACCCCGTCGGTCAGCTCCGGCGCCTCGTCGGGGCCGAGCACGGTCAGCTCGGCGTCGGTGCCCACCAGCGCGCGCACCAGCGCGGCGTCGGCGCGGACCTTCTCCGGATCGCGTACGGACATGGCGGCGAGTTGCCCCGGGTCCGTGGCGATCTCGGTCGGCGCCGACCCGATCCACAGCTCGCCGGTGGCCGACGGGTCGTCGACCATGAGCATCGTCTCGACCTGGTTGCGTTGCAGGGCGGAGACCACGGCGTCGAGGCCGGCGCCGACGTCCTCCTGCATGCCGAACCGGTCCAGCGCGGCGGTGATCCGCTGGTCGGCCACCTCGGCGATGGTCTGCACGGTGAGGTCGTCGAGCAGGGTCTGCTCGGCGCCGCCGGCCCGGGAGCCGGCGTCCGTGCGGACCATCATGTCCTGCCAGCGCGGTGGCATCTGGGCGGCGATCATGCCGGTGGCGCGTACGTCGCCGGCGACCACCACCACCTCGGCGCCGACCCGTTCGGCCAGCTCCACGGTCGCGGCGGTGACGTCCCCGGCGTTGTGGTGCCAGGCCTCCATGGCGGCCCGCTGGTACCGGGACTGCGACCAGCCGCCGGGCTGCACCCGGCGCAGTTGGAAGTCCTCCCGGCCGGTGACGTGGGCGCGGCGGGGCACGCCGCCCGCGCTGATCGCCACGGCGTCGGCCCCGGTCCGGTCGGCCAGCACCCGCACCCAGGCGACCTGCTCGCCGCGCTGCGCCAGCAGCGGCATCACGTGCGGCAGCGGGGTGTACGCGGCGAGGTCCCGCAGCGGCGGGGCGGACAGGTACTCCGACAGCACCACCCGGCCCCGGGCGCCGAAGACCGCCAGCCCGTAGTCGCCCGGCATCGGGTCGTGCCCCCGGACGACGCGTTCGACGGCGTCGATGGTGTCCACGTCGGCGCGCTGCTGCTGAAGTTGGTCCCGCAGGGCACGCCAGCGCAGATCGAGCGCCGGGTGGGCGTCCTCCGTGTTGGCGGAGGCGTCCAGGTACACCGAGACCCACGGGCCCGGCCGGTCGTAGAGCGGGCGCAGGAAGGACAGCTGCATGCTCGACCCCTTTCCAGCTCGGCCCCCCGCTTACCCAGGCCGATCCGGTTGTCACCTGGCGGCGGGGAGCCTGCCGGCAGCCGCCGCGCCCCCGCGTGACCGGATTTCATTCATGTCGTTCAGCCCGAATGGCCGATACCATGAGTGAAGGAAACCGGACTCTGGGTGGGGGCGATGGACAGCGAGCTGCAGATCCGGCGGATCGTCCACCCGGCGGACCGGATCGTCACAGGGCGGATCGTCCGCCTGATGGACGGCTACTCACGCGAGGTGCGCATCGGCCAGCCGGTGCTGGTCGCGGTGCTCGCCGCGGCCAGCGTGGCCGGGCTGCTGCTGGCGCTGGCCCGTTCCCTGCTCTCCGCCGGCTCCGGCGCGGCCCGCCGCCGGTTCAAGGATCTCAAGAAGGGCCCGGAATACCTGGTCACCCCGGTGCGGCTGCGCGACACCGCCGGGCGGCTCTGCGAGGTCGAGCTGCACGGGCACCTGCCGCAGAGCGCCCTGCACCCCGCCGACCACGTGCAGCTCACGCTGCGCCGGCAGGGCGACCCGGACCTGCCGCCGAAAATCGAGCGGATCGTGAACCTGACGACGGGCCAGCTGCTCACCCCCCGTACCGCCACCCTGTGGTCGCACCTCGGGCCGCCGCTGCTGCTCCAGGCGATGCTGGGGGCGCTGGTGGTCGCCGCCCTGCTCGCCTGGTCCGCGCTGACCTGACGGCGCCGGCCGGGCGGTTTCCGGCGTCGCGCCCGCGGGCACCCTGGGTCCATGTTCGAGGGGTTCGCGCTGGAGCAGATCGACGTCGGCGAGGTCCGGCTACGGGTACGCCACGGCGGCTCCGGCCCGCCCGTGGTGCTGCTGCACGGGCATCCGCGCACCCACGCGACCTGGCACCGGGTCGCGCCCCTGCTGGCCCGCGAGCACACCGTGATCTGCCCGGACCTGCGGGGTTACGGTGGCTCGTCGAAGCCGCCGAGCGACCCCGGGCACACCACGTACGCCAAGCGGGCGATGGCCCGCGACGTGGTCGGCCTGCTCGACGCCCTCGGCCACGACCGCGCGGCCGTGGTGGGGCACGACCGGGGCTGCTACGTGGCGATGCGCACGGCGCTGGACCACCCCGACCGGGTCAGCCGGATGGGCGTCCTCGACGGGGTGCCGATCGGGGAGGCCCTCGCGCGCGCCGACGCCCGGTTCGCGGCCCGCTGGTGGCACTGGTTCTTCCTCGGCCAGTCCGACAAGCCGGCGGAGCGGGTGATCACCGCCGACCCGGACGCCTGGTACGGCGGGTCGCCGGACGCCATGGGCGAGGAGGCGTACGCCGACTACCGGCGCGCCATCCACGACCCGGCGACGGTGCACGCGATGTGCGAGGACTACCGGGCCGGGCTCGGCCCGGACCGGGCGGCCGACGACGCCGACCGGGCCGCCGGCCGGCGGATCGGCTGCCCGGTGTTGTTCTGCTGGTCGGAGCGGGACGACATGGTCGACCTGTACGGCGACCCGACGGCGATCTGGCGGGACTGGGCCCACGACGTCCGGGACGCCTCGATCGACTCGGGTCACCACATGGCCGAGGAGGCGCCGGAGCAGCTCGCCGCCACCCTGGCGGCCTTCCTCGCGGGCTGAGACTGCGGCCGGGGTCAGCCGACGGGGGTCAGCGGCCGGTCCGGGGCACCCGCGGTGCGCAGCATCCCCCGCCGGGCGGCCCAGCGCTCGAAGAACAGGGTGGCGAACGGCGGCACGGCGCAGGCCAGCGCCACGAGAGTCGGCCACAGCCGCCACCGGTGCAGTCGGGCCACCACGAGGACCAACAGGCCGTACACGACGAAGAGCGCGCCGTGGATCGGGCCGAAGATCTTCACGCCGATCTCGTTGTCCGGCGGACCGTACTTGACGGCCATGCCGATCAGCAGGGCCAGCCAGGAGCAGGCCTCGGCGATCGCCGCCGCCACGAACAGCTTGGTGATCTTCTCGCGCATCGTCACTCCCCCACCGGTTGCCGCACATGCTAGCCACCCCGCCGACGGGCGCCGGCCACGCGATCGGCGGGGGCGACGGGGATCACGCGGGCCCCGGCTGGGTACGTAAGGGACCTTCGGGTCTTCCCCGGCCCGCCCCGGTCGTGCGAGGTTAGGGGAACCAGCGGTGACAGGGTGGTGACCATGGGCGAGGAAGTCGGCGCACGGACCTTCAGCCGGGAGGATCGGGCCCGCTACCGGGAGAAGGTGCGAAGATGCCTCGACGTCTTCGCCGAGATGCTCCGGGAGTCCCGGTTCGACGTCGAGCGCCCGATGACCGGGCTGGAGATCGAGCTGAACCTGGTCGACGACCGGTCGATGCCGGCCATGCGCAACGCCGACGTGCTCGCCGCCATCGCCGACCCGAGCTTCCAGACCGAGCTGGGCCAGTTCAACGTCGAGATCAACGTGCCGCCGCGCCGGCTGGCCGGCACCGGCACCGCCGGTTTCGAGGCGGCCATCCGGGCCAGCCTCAACGCCGCGGACGCCAAGGCCCGGGGCGTCGGCGCGCACCTCGTGATGATCGGCATCCTGCCGACGCTGCACCCGGAGCACCTGACCGCCGCGACCCTGTCGGCCAACCCGCGCTACGCACTGCTCAACGAGCAGATCTTCGCCGCCCGCGGGGAGGACCTGCGGATCGCGATCAACGGCGTGGAGCGGCTCGCGGTCACCGCCGACACCATCACCCCGGAGGCGGCCTGCACCAGCACCCAGTTCCACATCCAGGTCAGCCCCGCCCAGTTCGCCGACTACTGGAACGCCGCCCAGGCCATCGCCGGGATCCAGGTGGCGCTCGGCGCGAACGCGCCGCTGTTCTTCGGCCGGGAACTGTGGCGCGAGACCCGGATCCCGCTGTTCCAGCAGGCGACCGACACCCGGCCGGAGGAGATCAAGGCCCAGGGGGTACGCCCCCGGGTCTGGTTCGGGGAACGCTGGATCACCACCGTGTTCGACCGGTTCGAGGAGAACGTCCGCTACTTCCCGGCGCTGCTGCCGGTCTGCGACCCGCAGGACCCGGCCGAGGCCCTCGCCCGGGGAGACGTGCCGGGGCTCGCCGAGCTGCGGCTGCACAACGGCACGGTCTACCGCTGGAACCGCCCCGTCTACGACGTGCTGAAGGGCCGCCCGCACCTGCGGGTGGAGAACCGGGTGCTGCCGGCCGGGCCGACGGTGCTCGACACCGTCGCCAACGGCGCCTTCTACTTCGGCCTCGTCCGGGCGCTCGCCGAGGCCGACCGGCCGCTGTGGTCGCAGATGTCGTTCAGCGCCGCCGAGGAGAACTTCACGAGCTGCGCCCGGCACGGCATCGA
Source organism: Micromonospora sp. NPDC047074 (assembly GCF_040643815.1). Classification (NCBI taxonomy): domain Bacteria; kingdom Bacillati; phylum Actinomycetota; class Actinomycetes; order Micromonosporales; family Micromonosporaceae; genus Micromonospora; species Micromonospora sp. NPDC047074. Next base: position 77,196 of record NZ_JBEYVB010000029.1, on the reverse strand, counting down.
CGCGCAGGTCTTCTGGCCCGGCCTGGGCTACCTCCCGGTCACCGAGCTGGTGCTGCGCCGGCTGCTGCCGCTGGCCTACCACGGGCTGGACCGGTGGGGCCTGGACCCGGGCGAGCGCGACCGGCTGCTCGGCATCATCGAGCAGCGCTGCCTGACCGGGCGCAACGGGGCGACCTGGCAGGTGGAGACCCTGCACCGGTTGGAGGCCACCGACCACCTCGACCGGCCGGAGGCGCTGCGCGAGGTGGTGCGGCACTACGTGACGCTGATGCACAGCAACCGGCCGGTCCACGAATGGCCGATCCCCTGACCGCACGCTGTCGAAGATCCGGTTAGGGTGGCCGGGTGCCGACCGACGACGCGACGATCGAGGCCGCCCTCGCCCGCATCCTGCCCCTGCGGGACCGACTCCCCTATCCCGGCACCTGGCTCGCGAGCCCTCGGGTGGACGGTGCCGTGGTCGTCCTCGCCGAGGACACCGGGCTGTCCCGGCTCCTCGTGGACCCTGCCACGGACACGGTCTGCCTGGTGGACGACGACGGGTCCGAGCCGGTGAACGCCACGGTGGACGCGTTCGCCGCGTGCGCGGAGGCGTTCGTGCAGGCGCAGGTGGCCGCCGCGGCGCTGCCCGAGGACGCCGACGACGACCTCGAAGCGGTCGGCGAGCGGCTCGCCGACCGCTTCCGCGAGATCGATCCGGTCTCGGTGGCGCACGAGAACCGCTTCTGGTCGCTGGCGGCGGAGGAACTCGGCTACGGCATGATCTGACGGGGCGGCCTCACGCGTCCGCCACCGGGTGCCGCCCCGGGCGCCCGTGCGGTCCGCACTCAGCCGTTGTCCGCCGGCCCGGTTTCGGAATCGTCGTCGAGGACGACGCCGCCGTGGAACACGACGGCACCGAGGACGTCGCGGGCCGAACGCCAGCGGTCGAGCCGCGCACCGGTGAAGCTGACGTCGCCGTGGAACGAGGCCCGCCCCTCCGGACCACCGAGCCGGAAGACGGCGCCGGTGAAGGTGCTGGCGTCGAAGCGGGTGGCACCGTGGAACTGGGCGCCGGTGAAGTCCGCGTAGCCGATCCGGCAGCCGCCGAGGTCGAGGTCGAGCAGCGTCGCGCCGCACAGCGACAGGTTCGCGTCCGGCCAGTGCCGTGGCCCGTCGGGCGTGGCGGACTCCGGGCGCAGCCGCTCGGTGAGCAGCCGCTGGGCGGCACGCCGCAGCTGGATCTCCGCGGCCTGGCCGGCGGCCAGCTCGCCGGTCACGTCGAACGGCAGCGGCACCCGCAGGTACGCGCACACGGTGTCGACCACCCGCTGGCGCAGCTCCGGCCGCGCGTCACCGAGCTCGCCGAGGACCCGGAGCCCCGCACGGCGGACGTCGGCATCGGGGTCGGCGAGCTGGCGGGCGTACGGCGCGACGGATTCGTCCGGCGTGAGCCGGCTCCCCCCGTGCGGCCCGGGCTCGGCCGCCCAGCCGAGGGGCCAGCACACCGGCTCGTCCCCGGGCGTACCGGCGTGCTGGGCGCCCGTGAGGTCCACGGCGGTCTGGTCGAGGTGCACCGGCCCGCCGAACCGGACGTCCCGGAACACCGCCGCCGCCCCGAAGCGCGCCTTCCAGAACCAGGCGGGACCGTCGAAGCGGGCCCACCGGAACGACACCGCCCCGGCGAACCGGGCCCCGTCCCCGCCCTCCTCCCAGCTCTGGTAGTCGCCCATGAGCACCGCGACCGGCCAGCCCGGGTCGTCCTCGTTCGGCTCGTCCCACGGGGCGGGTTCGATCTCCTCGATCGTGTCCCAGGCCGGGTCGTCCTCCTCCCAGATCTCCTCCTCGCCCCGCCCGAACCAGGCCAGCCCGGCGAAGCCGACCCGCTCGAAGCTCGCCGGGCCCCGGAACCGGGCACGTCCGAACACGGCGTCGGAGACGAAGCGGGCACCGTCGAACCGGGCCTCGCCGTGGAAGACCGCGCGGGCGAACACCGCGTCGCCGGTGAACCGCGCGTCGGCGAACGAGGTCGACCCGAGGAACCGGGTGTCGGTGAAGCGGGCCTCGGCCAGCGCACGACCGCCCAGGTCGGCATCCACGAGGGTCGCCTCCGACAGGTCCACGGCCAGGTCCGGCCACGGCCCGCTGTCCTCGTCGGCGGGGGGCAGCAACCCGGCGAGTACCCGCAGCGCCAACCGTCGCGCGTCGACGTCCGCGCCCTCCGGGGCGGGCGGCGTACGCAGGTAGGCGCAGACCGCGTCGGCCGCGTGCCGGCGCAGCGCGGGGTCGGCGGCGCCGAGTTCCGCCAGCCGCCGCAGGGCGGCCTCCCGCCGCGCGCCCGTCGCCTCCATCGCCTGCCTGGCGGCGACCCGGCACTCCTCGGCGCCTGCCTCGTCGACTGTCACGTGCCCCTCCAGACCCGGCTCGGCAGCCCAGCCGCCGGACGTTAGCCGCCGGACGGCCCGGCGTGCCGGCGCAGGATAGCGGTGGGCGGTGACACCGACGCGACACCTCGACGACCCCGGGGGTACGCCTGCGGGTTCCGCCCTGGAGGCGGCCGATCTGCCGGTTTCGGAGTTGCCCGGCCCGCTGACCCGGCAGGGTGCTCCGGGCAGATTGCGCACGATCGAAGAAATGCGGTGCGGGCGGCCACCCCATGATGAAACGCGGCCATCGACGTACGCAACTGAATCGCCCTCCGGCGGAGCCGCCGGAGCCGGCGGTCGACGCGCCGCGCCCCCGTTCCCTCCCAGCGGTCTTCTCCCCCAACCCAGAGGAGCGCATGTGACGCAGACCCACAGGTCTCCCCAGCGAGCCGACGCGCCCGTCCGGATCCCGTCCGACGCCCCACGGACCGGGACGTCCGCGTTCGTCAACGGGCACTTTCCCCGGCGGCGGGGCCTGATCATCCTGCTCAGCGTCCTCGGCGGCTTCCTGCTGACCGTGATCTGGTCGGCGGAGTTCGTGGACCGGACCATCGGCGACAGCGTCGCCAACACCATGCTCGGTCACGACGCCAAGGAGACACCCATCCAGGGCGTCGCGGCCGGCATCCTGTTCGCCTTCGTATCCGGCGTCGCGGGCACGTTCACGGCCTGCAACATCGCCGCGTTCGGCGCCCTCGCCCCGCTCGCCGGCACCACGGGCGGCAGGTTCAGCCGGTTCGTCGCGCCGCTGAAGCCGCTGGGTTGGATGTCGGTCGGGATGATCGCGGTGTCGGCCGTCTACGGCGCGATCGTCGGCGTCGTCGGCACCTCGATGCCGCAGTTCTCCACCGCCCCCAACGCGCCCGGCGGCCTGTCGCCGAGAAGCATCCAGTCCATGGTGGTGTTCGGCGCGATCGGGCTCATCATGATCTATCTCGGACTGGCCGCGCTGGGCGTCGTGCCGGACCCGTTCGCCCGGATCGCCCGGCGGTTCCCCAACGCCCCGATGGTCTTCATGGGCGCGCTGATCGCCGGTTTCCTGATCGGCCGGCCCTTCGCGCTGTTCCGGCAGATGTTCCGCGACGCCGCGGAGAGCGGCAACCCGCTCTACGGCGCGGCGGCGTTCACCCTCCAGTCGCTCGGGAACATCGTCATCATGGCGGTGCTCTTCCTGCTGCTGGCCTGGCTCGCCGGCTCCCGCCTGCAACGCTGGTTCAGCACCCGGCCGAGCCGCCTGGCGGTCCTGACCGCCGTGGCGTTCATCGTCGCTGGCGCCTTCACGTTCCTCTACTGGGACGTCCGACTCCTCGCCCGCCGCGAGATCATCCCCTGGTACCCCACCGCCCCCTGGTCCTGACCCCACCCGCCCACCCGCCCCGCGCCCCCGCCCCCTTCTACGCGATCTTGCACTTCCTGCCCCGACAAAAGGAACATGAGCGACAACGGCCGGGCCACAAGTGCATGATCGCGGGGCGGGGCGGGGCGGGGCGGGCGGGGTGGGGCGGGGTGGGGCGGGGCGGGCGGGGTGGGTCAGGTTTTGAGGACTACCTTGGTGCAGGCGTCCTGTTTCTTCTGGAAGATCTTGTAGCCCTTGGCCGCGTCCTTCAGTGGCATCCGGTGGCTGACGACGAAGCTGGGGTCGATGTCCCCGCGCCGGATGCGGTCGAGCAACGGTCGGGTGTAGCGCTGGACGTGGCACTGGCCGGTGCGCATGCTCAGCGAGCGGTTCATGAACGCGCCCATCGGGAACTTGTCGACGAACCCCCCGTACGCGCCGATCACCGAGACCACGCCGCCGCTGCGGCAGGCGAGGATCGCCTGGCGCAGCGCGAAGGGCCGTTCCGTCTCGGCCTTGACGGCCTGCTTCGCCCGGTCGTACGCGTACACGGCGGCGTTGCCGTGGTGCCCCTCCAGGCCGACCGCGTCGATGCAGGCGTCCGGTCCCCGGCCGGCGGTCATCGCGTTGAGCGCGTCGAGCACGTCGGTGTCGTCGTAGTTGACGGTCTCCGCGCCGGCGTGCTCCTCGGCCAACCGCAGCCGGTACGGGTACCGGTCGATGACGATCACCCGTTCCGCCCCGAGCATCCGGGCGCTGGCGGCGGCGAGCAGCCCGACCGGTCCGGCGCCCCACACGGCGACCACGTCGCCCGGCGTGATGTCGCACATCTCCGCGCCCATGAAGCCGGTGGGAAACACGTCGGCGAGCAGCACGGCCTGGTCGTCGGGCACCTCGTCCGGCACCTTGACCGGCCCGACGTCGGCGAACGGCACCCGGGCGTACTCGGCCTGACCGCCGGCGTAGCCGCCGAGCAGGTGGGAGTAGCCGAAGATGCCGGCCGGCGAGTGACCCATGATCTTCTCGGCCACCCCGGCGTTGGGGTTGGAGTTCTCGCAGACGGAGTAGAGGCCGCGCTGGCAGGCGGTGCAGTGCCCGCAGGCGATCGGGAACGGCACCACCACGCGGTCGCCGGGGCGCAGGTTGCGTACCTGCGGGCCGACCTCCACCACCTCGCCCATGAACTCGTGACCGAGGATGTCGCCCTTGCGCAAGGCGGGGATGTAGCCGTGGTAGAGGTGCAGGTCGGAACCGCAGATCGCGGTCGAGGTGACCCGTACGATCGCGTCGCGCGCGTTCATGATGGTCGGGTCGGGCACGTCGACGACCTTGACGCTGTCCCTGCCCATCCAGGCGGCGGCCTTCATCGGCGTTCCTCTCTGTGCCGGGTCGGCGTCAGCGGCGCGCCGCGCGCAACGGTTGGGCGGGGCGCTGCATCACCTGCTGGCGCACGGAGATGCCGCCCGGGCTGCCCTCGGAGCGGACCACCTCGCCGGTCTCCAGCACCTGCTTGAACCGGCGCAGGTCGTCGCGGACCTGCTGTTCGGGCTCCTCGCCGAAGAGCTTCGCCACCGCCCGGCCGAGCGCGCCGGCCGGCGGGGCGTACCGCAGTCGCACCCGGACCTCGGTGCCCCGGTCGCCGGGGGCGGGCACGAAGCGGACCTGGCCGGCGTTGGGCACCCGGGTGCCGGGCAGCGACCGCCAGGCGAGCGACCTGTTCGGCTGGTCGTCGATGATCTCCGCGTGCCACTCGATCCGCCGGCCGGCCGGCCCGCGGGCGGTCCAGTGCGACCGCCGCAGGTCCTCGGCGCGCACCGACTCCAGGTGGGACATGAAGCGGGGCAGGTTCTCCAGTTCCCGCCAGAAGCGGTACGCCTCGGCCGGGGAGCGGTTGACAGTGACCGCGAGTTCCATGTCGATCGCCCGGCGGCGGGCGGCGTCCGCCCGCCCCGCGCGTACGGCGGCTGTCAGGTCCACGGCGGCGATGCCGGCGACCACGGCCGTGGTGAGCGCGATGCGCCGGCGCCGCTCGCCCGACCGCCCGACCCGGGCCTGGGTGAGCAGGGTGAGGTCCATCGCGTCCCCGGCCACCCGGGTCCACGTCCAGCCGGCCGGCCGACGGCCGCGGAGCAGCCCGGCCGCGTGGGCCAGTTCGCGCGCCCCCACGGCCGGGATCACCGCGCGCGCGGCGGGTGAGTCGTCCACGCCGGTGAGTCGGGCCGTCGCGCGCGGGGCGAGCAGCGCGCCGGCCCCCAGGGCGAGGCTGACCACGCCCAGCAGCCGGGGCAGCCCGCCGCCCGACTCGCGTCGTTCCCCCTGGAGAAGCATCAGATCGGATTCGCCCACGTCGTACCACCGTCAGATCGTCCTGACCGCGCGGTGGCGGCCCGGCGACCGGAAGGGGCCGCCCCGGCTGACGCTATGCCGGCCGATCACCTCGTGAATCCCGAATTGGATAGAAACCGGCGAACTCGCGCTGTTCCGGCACCCATCCGGGCGGGCGGCCAAGCGGGTCATGGTCTCTCCAGTGCCGGTGGGGCTACTCGCAGAACACCTGCACCTTGGTGTCGGACTGGTCGACGTCGACGGTGAGGTCGTCGAGGTGCTCGATGAGCTCGTCGAGATGCTGCGGTTTGAGCTGAGTGAGATCGATCGGCACGCCGGACCTGGTCAGCTCCGCGTTGACCTTGGTGAGCGCCTGCGGCGGAACGAGGCTGGCGAGCCGGACCCCGGCGCGCAGCAGTCGCAGCGGCACCCGGATGTTGACCCGGGCCGGCCCGTCACCGCTGGCGTCGTCCTCCGAGTTCACCACGACGCGCAGATACCTGGGTCGGGGCTTCGGGCCCGGTGTGGCTCCCGGCGGCGACTCGGGCCGCTCTCGTTCGAGGGCGTCGATCAGCCGTTCGGCCTCGTCCGCGGTGATCCTGCCCTCGGCCAACATCTGCAGGATCTGGCGGCGCTGCTCGTTCATGTGTCGTTCCTCCCCTTCGGACTCATCTGACGCTCACCAGCACGGCCGTTCGGCCATGGTCGATCTCGATCCGGGTGCCGGGCAGGGCGCACAGCAGTTGCCCGGCACCGCGCAGCGCGCCCACCGGGCTCACCCGGACGACGAGGCACGCGACCACCCCCACCAGCACGGCGATCAGCAGCAGCGGCGACAGCACCAACAGCACCGGCAGGACGGGTACGTGCAGCCGCAGCCCGCTCCCGTCGGGACGGCGATGGCGTACGGTCACCAGGTGCGGGATCACCGCGACCGCTCCAGCTCGGCCAGCGCCTCCCGGACGCTGATCTCTCCCCGGCGCAGGCGGTCGACGACGTCGGCGCCGGTGGGCGCCGGGTCGGTGTCGACGAAGTCGAGGTGCTCGGCGATCCGGTTGAGCCGGGACTTGATCGTCGGATAGCTCACCCCGAAGATCCGCTCCATCTCCTTGATCGAGCCGTGGGACCGTACGAACGCGGCAACGAACACCTGGTCGTCGATGCTGAGCTGGGCCAGCTGCGGTGGCTCGAACTGCCCCTCGATCACGACGCCGCTGCCGGTGAGGCGGGCCCGCTCGACCACGAACGGCTTTCCGCGCGTCAGATCCGTCAGTTCCTGCCAGTCCACCCTCGGCTCCCTCTGCTCTCGCCGACGCCCCGTCGCCGCCCTCTTGATTTCATCAACACCCTAGCCCCTGGATATTGATTTTCTCAATGCATAACTCAGGATTCTTAATTTTGACCTGGCGGCGTCCCGGGATCCGCGGCTCGGGTAGACAGGCCCCGGACGCCGGGTGGCCAGGTCGGGCCGTGGCGTACGGGACGAGGCGGCTCAACGTGCCGGTGGACAGCGGGATCGCCGCGGGGTAGGACAGCGTGAGATGCCGGATCCGCGGGCACCACCGATCGCCCCACCACCACAGCCGACCCGGGAGCCCGACAGTGCGCGTCAGCATGGCGACCAGCGCCGGTAGGGCCGGCCGGCCGAACGAGGACTTCGTCGGGGCGGTTCCCGGCGCCGCCGTGCTACTGGACGGCGCCGGCATTCCGGGAACGGAGTCGATCTGCTCCCATGGTGTCGCCTGGTACACCCACCGGCTCGGCGGCGCGTTGCTCGGCCGGCTCTCCCGCGACGACGGGCGGGACCTCGCGGCGATCCTCGCCACCGCGATCGACGAGATCGCCGCCGAACACCGGGGCACCTGCGACATCACGAACCCCAGCAGCCCGCAGGCGACCGTGCTGATCGTCCGCGCGCACCGCGGTCGCCTGGACCATCTCCTGCTCGCGGACTCCTTCCTCGTCCTCGATCGGGTCGGCGGGAGCCCGCAGGTCGTCACCGACGAGCGGGAGATCGACAGCAGGCGCGCCTGCGCGGCGGCCCTGGACGGCGTGCCCAGGGGAACCCCGGAGTACGACCGCGTCCGGGCCTCCTGTGTCGAGGCGCTGCGGGCGCGCCGCAACCAGCCGGGCGGCTACTGGATCGCCAAGGACGATCCGCACGCTGCGGAGGAGGCGGTCACCGGCAGCCGGCCCCTGCCCGACCTGCGCGGCGTCGCGCTGCTCAGCAACGGCGCCAGCCGGATCGTCAGCCCGTACGGTCTGGCCGACTGGCCCGGCGTACTGGAACTGCTCGACGCCCACGGGCCGGCCGAGATCATCCGCCGCGTCCGGCGGGCCGAAGCCCGCACCGGCGGTGATCCCGATGCCCCGCTCCCTGACGACGCCACGGTCGCCCACTGCGTCCACCAGCCAGACTCCGAGATGGGTGAGCTGCCGCAGCCGACGGCCGGCTAGGTGGCCCGGTCGAGCCGTGCGGCCAGGTTCCGGACGTGGTCGACGAGTTCGGGGGGATCCAGGACCTGGAAGTCGATCCCCTTGAGGGCGACGTGGAGCGCGATCTCGTCCAACGAACCGGATCCCACGTGGAGGACACAGCTGTGCTCGTCGACCCGCTCCAGCCGGCCGGCCGTGGGCGAGCACCGCTCGGCGACCACGTCCAGCGGTGCGCGCATGAGGAGCCGGGCCTGGTAGCGGTAGGGCGCCGAGGCGACCGCCTGGGAGACGTAGGCGGCCGCGTCCGGGGGTGGCTCCCGGGGTACGAACCGGGGGCCGGTCGGCACCCGTGGCCGCAGCCGGTCGACGCGGAAGGTGCGCCAGGCCTGCCGGTCGACGTCGTAGGCGACCAGGTACCAGCGTCGGCCGGTGTGCACCAGGCGGTGCGGTTCGCCGGTGCGGACCGTCTCGGTGCCGTCGTGTGCCCGGTAGTCGAAGCGTAGCCGCTGGTGGTCCCGGCAGGCCCCGGCGATCACGGTGAGCGTGCCGGCGTCGACGGTCGGGCCGCCGGCGTGCAGCGGCTCCGTCGCCTCCTGGATCAGGTTGACCCGGTGCCGCAGCCGCGCCGGCAGGAGCTGTTCCAGCTTCGCCAGGGCCCGGACGGAGGTCTCCGCGATGCCGGCGACCGAGCCGCCCGCCGCCGTACGCAGTCCCACCGCGACGGCCACCGCCTCCTCGTCGTCGAACAGCAGCGGCGGCATGGCGGTTCCGGCCGCGAGCCGGTAGCCACCGCGCACGCCGACGGCGGCGTCGACCGGGTAGCCGAGACCACGCAGCTTCTCCACGTCGCGGCGAACCGTGCGGGCCGAGACCTCGAGCCGACGAGCGAGTTCCGGGCCGGTCCAGTCGCGGCGCGCCTGCAACAACGACAGCAGGCGCAACAACCGCGCCGAGGTCTCCAACATGAACGAAACTCTGCCGGAGAATAAGGACACGAGCTGACCGCGATCGTTCCTAGGCTCGCTGACGTGACGAACGACAACGAGATCCGGCCCTTCCGCGTCGACGTGCCGCAGTCCGCTCTCGACGACCTCACCGACCGCCTCGGCCGCACCCGCTGGGGGCAGCAACTCCCCGGTGGCGACTGGGAGCGCGGGGTCCCGGTGGAGTACCTGCGGGAGCTGGCGGGGTACTGGGCCGGCGGCTACGACTGGCGCGCGCACGAGGCGCGGCTCAACGCGTACCCCCAGTTCACCACCGAGATCGACGGGCAGAACATCCACTTCCTGCACGTACGCTCGGCGGAGCCCGACGCGCTGCCGCTGGTGCTGTCCCACGGCTGGCCGGGTTCCGTCGTGGAGTTCCTGGACGTCATCGGCCCGCTGACCGACCCACGGGCACACGGCGGCGACCCGGTCGACGCGTTCGACCTGGTCATCCCCTCGCTCCCCGGCTTCGGCTTCTCCGGGCCGGTCCGGGAGCCCGGCTGGGACAGCCGGCGCATCGCGTCCGCCTTCGCCGAGCTGATGCGTCGCCTCGGCCACCGGCGCTACGGCGCCCAGGGTGGCGACTTCGGCGCGTTCGTCTCCCCCGACCTCGGGCGGGTCGACCCGGACCACGTCGTCGGCGTCCACGTCAACGCGGCCACCGTCGGCTTCATCCCCTTCGGCGAGGTCGATCCGGCCGAACTGGCCGAACTCGGCCCGGCGGACAAGGAGCGGCTGGAGCGGATGAACGCGTTCCTCGGCGAGGGCAACGGGTACTTCCAGATCCAGGCCACCCGGCCACAGACCCTGGCGCACGCGCTCACCGACTCGCCGGCCGGCCAGCTCGCCTGGATCGTGGAGAAGTTCAAGGAGTGGACCCACGGCGACGGCCTGCCCGAGGACGCGGTGGACCGGGACCGCATCCTCACCAACGTGATGCTCTACTGGCTCACCGGCACCGCCGGGTCGGCGGCGAACATCTACTATGAGAGCACGCACTCACGGAACTGGCCCACGCCGTCGGCGGTTCCCACGGGGGTCGCGGTCTTCGCCGAGGACATCGCCATCCGGCGTTACGCCGAACGGGGCAACACGATCGTGCACTGGTCGGAGTTCGACCGGGGCGGGCACTTCGCCGCCCTCGAAGCACCCGACCTGCTGGTCGAGGACGTGCGCACGTTCTTCCGCGGGCTCCGCTAGTCCAGGTCGCCGGTGGTGCCGTCCGGTCCGGTCGGCACCACCGGCACGACCGTCCTGGCGCCGCTGAGCGGCGTCCACGGGGCGGACGCCGCTCAGCGGGCCGATCAGTTGAAGGAACTGTAGAAGTTGTCCAGCACGTGGTGCACGTTGTCCCGGTCGAACCTCTCGATCTCCAGGATGAGGGCCAGCAGTTGCGCGCTGTCCTTGGGGATCTGGCACTTCGCCTGGGTGACGAGCTCCTCCAGGATCCACTGCAGGAGCTGGGCCACGGGCGTCTGGGCCGCCAGGTCGGAATTGATGGTGAACCGGATCGTGCCGTCCAGGTTGATCACCGTCGAGTGGTTCAGCTGCTTCGGATCGGCCCGCACCACCAGCCGCTCCTCCGCCCTCATCAGCGCCAGCATCGCGGTGTGCAGCGCGTCCATGTACGCCTTGGTCAGCGGCGCGTACTCCCGCCCCTGCGGCAGGTCGGTGAGCGCGAGGGCGACCGGCTTGGGCAGCTCGGCCTTCGTGAAGTCGAGGCAGGTGAAGTCGAAGGTACGCACCCACGCGCGGGTGATCCGGGACGCGAGCACGGTGTGCAGCGAATCCATCCGGGGCGCCGCACGGCCCCGCATGGCGGCCACCTCGTCGTCGGTGGGGAACGGACCACCCTGACCCAGTGCCTCGTAGACGGTCTGCTCGAAGTTGGCGGCGTTGCTCAGACCGACCTGGCCCTGGAGGTAGTAGGCGGCGTTGCGGCGGCGGTAGACGATGTCGATCGTCGGGTTGTCCGCCAGGATGTGCGTCCCCTCGTGCGCGAGGGTGGCCGCGAGGTCCCACAGGTGCATGGTGCCGTCGAGCGCGGAACGCCCCACGTTGATGATCGCGGTGCCGCCCTGACCCTCGGCGAGCGCGCCCATCCCGGCGGGCAACGCCGGGTTGTACACGAATCCCGCCCCTCGGCCGTCGGTGCGGGTGAGCAGGTCCCGCAGCGCCGTGACCGTCTGCGCGAAACGCGTCTTCGCCACTATCGAGGCGGACCCGAACAGACGCGCGAAGGCGGTGTTGACGGCGGTGTGCGTGGGTTTCGTGGCGTCGTTCATCACGTCGACGATCTTGGTTTTCAGCTCGTCGATGGCGGCCGTGAGGAAGGTGTTGCCGACGACGGACGGCACGACGCCGTCGATGGAGTCCTGCACCTCCTTGAACAGGATGGCGACCCGCTCGACCGTCGCGCCGCGTACCGGGGCCTGCTGCATCCAGGCCCCGGCCGCCAGCGTGGCGACCGCGTCCAGCCGGGCGGCCAACTGGGCTCGGCGCAGCCCGACCGGCAGCGCCTCGACCACGGGGCGCAACCGCTGCAGTTCGCAGGCCATCAGCACCCGGTAGGTCTGGAACACCTCGCGCCGGCCGAGATCGAGTGCCTTCTTCGTCGCCTCGTCGGGAATCGGGAACATGTGGTTGCTCCTCCGCTCTGCCGGCCCGGTCAGCCGAACGCTGGCAGAGAGGTAAGCATCCGACCGCGCGTGGCGGTCAGTAGCGCGTCCACGATCGGACAGTGACCACGCCCGTCGCCTTCGCGACCAGAGGTCGGCCGACGATGAGAAGCATGCGCATTGATCAATGGCTGTACTGTGACCCCGTCGTCATCTGCTTCGGAAGGAAGTGGACATGCCCAGGATCACCACTCGCGTCCTCGGCGCCCTCGGCGCGAGCGCGCTCGGCGCAACCCTCGGTCTCCTGGCGGTCGCCGCGCCCGCCCAGGCGGCCAGCCGCGACGGAATCTGCGACTCCGGGGAGTTCTGTTACTACTACAACAGTGACCACGCGGGGTCGATCTCCGACCACACCGGATCGCTGGCCGACTACGGCACAACCCAGCCGGACTGCTACGAGTTCAAGGGCGCCGGAAGCGGGCAGGGCCTCTGCATCAAGAACAACGCCGCCTCCGCCTGGAACCGCACCGGCAACACGGTGCGCGTCTACTACAACAGCGACTACAACGGCTCCTACGCGTACCAGGACCTCGCGCCCGGGGCGAAGACCAACCTGAACGCCACGCTGAAGAACAACAACGCGTCCCACCAGCTCATCTCCGCCGGGACGAGCTACCCGGCCAAGGACGACTACCCGTACAAGGGTCAGGGCACGGGCATCGACCCGTGGAACTTCTACAAGGGACAGTGCACCAGCTTCGCCGCCTGGGCGCTGCGCAGCCGGGTGGGCGTGCCGTTCCACAACCAGTACGCGGGCGAGGCGCGCTGGGGCAACGCAAAGGAGTGGGTCGCCGCTGCCGGGCGGGCCGGCGTGCCGGTCCACAACAGCCCGAAGGCAGGTGACATCGCGGTGCGCCTCGGCGGCACCTACGGCCACGTCGCCTTCGTCACCAGCGTGAACTCCAACGGCACCTTCGAGATCGACGAATACAACTACGTGTCCGCCGACAAGTACAGCCACCGGACGGTGTCGGTGGGGACCGCCAACAACCAGTTCTCCAAGTTCATCCGCTTCAAGTGACCTTCGGCGGCTGAGGGATCGTGGGCACGCCCGCCCGTCGGGCTGGCGTGCCCGCACCGGCCGCTTCCGCAAGCACAGTTGTGGCGGGCGGCGGCGTCCGCCCGCCCTCAGTCCTTCGCCTTCGGTCGGGTGCGCTCGATGAAGTCGAGCATGAGTGGCACGGCTGCGGCCGCGTGCGTCTCCCACAGGAAGTGCCCGGCGTCGAAGACGTGGGCTTCCATCCTGGGCAGAGCCCGCATCCATGACAGGATCTCGGCGAGATCGAAGAATGCGTCGTGTCGTCCCCAGAGCATCAGGGCAGGCGGCTGCCACCGGGCGAGATACTCGGCGATGGCGTCGAACCTGTCGACGTATCGCCCGTAGTCCGCGATGAGCGCCCGCTGGGTGTCCATCCGGCCGGGCAAGCGCATCACCCGCCAGTCCTCCTCCCAGCTCTCGGCCGGCATCCGCGCGGCCACGTCCGGCGGGACACCGGCGAGATACTGGTCGCGGATGCCCTCGAAGGTCAGGTGCGCGGTCGCCGCCGCCTCGTTCTCCGGGCTCGGCTGCGACCAGTAGGCCAGCGTCCCGGCCCACTGCGGCCCCAACCCCGTTCGATGAGCGTTGGCGTTCTGGATGACGAGGCCCAGGACCTCCCGTGGCGCCTCCATGGCGATGTGGAGACCCACCGGGGCCCCGAAATCGTGGAGGTAGACGTAGCGCGGCCCCACCGCGAGCCGGTCCAGCAACTCCGAGACAGCCGCACCGAAGGCAGGGAACGAGACCGCCGGCAGGGCGTCGGACTCACCGAAGCCGGGCAGATCGGGCGCGATCACGTAGGCGGACTGCGACAGCTCTGGCACGACCTCGCGAAACGTTCGTGCCGAGCTGGGAAACCCGTGCAGGAGCAGCACCGCCGGGCTGGCCGTGTCACCTGCCGTGACGAAGGACAACTCCGCGCCGTTGGCAAGGAGAAGTCGTTGCCTGGTCGGCGGACGACTGTCGACGCTCCTCTTCTCCAGCATCTGAGCCTCCGAGTTCGCCTGCCGCCCAGAGTGCCACGATCGCGGCCGCCGCGTCGGGCGTACGCGAATTGATCAACAACTTGTAGGGTGGGTCGGCCGTCACAAGCCCCTGGAAGGAAAGCGCACATGCCCAGGATCACCGTTCGCGTCCTCAGCGCCCTCGGCGCGAGCGTGCTCGGCGCAACTCTCGGCGTCCTCACGATCGCCGCGCCCGCTCAGGCTGCCGCCCGCGACGGAGTCTGCGACACCGGCGAGTTCTGTTACTACTACAACAGCGACCACGCGGGGTCGATCTCCGATCACGTCGGATCGCTGGCCAACTACGGCTCGACCCAGCCGGACTGCTACGAGTTCAGGGGCGCCGGCGCCGGCCAGGGCCTGTGCGTCAAGAACAACGCCGCCTCCGCATGGAACCGCACCGGCAACACCGTGCGGGTCTACTACAACAGCGACTACGACGCCTCCTACGCCTACCAGGACCTCGCACCCGGCGCGAAGACGAACCTGAACGCCACGCTGAAGAACAACAACGCATCGCACCAGTTGATCTCCGGGACGAGCTACCCGGCCAAGGACGACTACCCGTACAAGGGCCAGAGCTCGGGCACCGACCCCTGGTACTTCTTCAAGGGACAGTGCACCAGCTTCGCCGCCTGGGCGCTGCAGAGCCGGGTCGGCGTGCCCTTCCACAACCGGTACGGCGGGGCCCTGTGGGGTAACGCCGGGGACTGGGCCGCCGCCGCCGAACGCGCCGGGGTGCCGGTCCACAACAGCCCGAAGGCCGGCGACATCGCGGTCAGCCTGGGCGGCTCCTACGGTCACATCGCCTTCGTCACCAGCGTGAACGCCAACGGCACCTTCGAGGTCGACGAGTACAACTACAACGTCGCGGTCGCGTACAGCCACCGGACGGTGTCGGTGGGCACCGCCACCAACCAGTTCTCCAGGTTCATCCGCTTCACGTGACCTTCCGCCCCGCCTGACCGGTACGGGCGCGCCGACCCCCACGGGGTGGGCGTGCCCGCACCGGCCGCTCTCACAAGCGCGGACGTGACGGGCCAGGCCGGCCGGCGTCGCCAGTCGGGCCACGCCGGCCGGTTCGTCACCGCTGGTCACGTCGCCACCGCCGGTCCGGCACCGCATGCGGGTCAGTTCGTGATCAGGACCCCATGGACCTCATAGCGGCGGGATGACGTCCATGCGGTCCTGATCACGATGCGTCCGGCCCCGCGCGTTCGGGGGTTAGGCGGTTGCGGGGCGGCGGGGCGGCTAGCTCGCCGCCTCTCCGACCAGGCCGCAGTGGCGCGCGATGTCCAGGGCGGCCGGTAACTCGCCGCCGCGAGCCAGCGCCATGGCGGCCCGACCCGCCACCCGCCGCGCGCCCTGAGCGTCCGGTACCGCGTCGAGCATGGCCGCCAGCAGGCCAGCGTCGCCGACCTGCTCGGCGAAGCGCGCCACGGGGACGACCACGCGGCGCTGGTCACCGGCGGGCAGCGCCGCCACCGCGTCCGGCACGACCGTGCGGGCCTCCGCGTCCAGGGCCGGCAGCAGCACCTCGACGGCACTCCAGCCGCCGTCCCGTAGCGCGCCCCCCACCAGACGGGTGAACAACTCGCGGTCCCGCGCCGACAGCCCGGTACGGACGGCTTGCCGCACCAGCACCAGGCTCAGTCGCGTGTCGGGCGGACCGCTCGCGACCTGCGCACACATCGAGTCGAGCGCGGTGACGTCCCCAGCTTCGACACGCGCGGCACCGAGCCCGACGTCGGCCATCAGCAGCCATCGCCGGACACCCCGCAGGCGCGCCCGCAACTGCGGCACACGCACCTCGACGAGCTCGGCGCGCAGCCGTACGTCAGCCAGGGCATGTACGAGCGGGAAGACCTCCACGACGACGGCGGCAAGCTCCTGCGGGATGACCCTCGGATCGGCCAGCACGTCCAGCACAGCCCGGAGCCGCTCCGGGGTTGCCGCCTCGCGCCGGCCGCCGAGCCAGCGCAGCACCTCACGGGCGAGCGGGCCCGGCCCGTAGCCCGACACCCGGCAGTCCCGCATCCGGCCCAGGACGGCAAGCGCGTCGTCGACCCGGTCCAGCGCCAGGCAAAGCTGCGCGAACCGGTGCTGGTAGATCATCTGTGTGTCGCGTTCGCGGCCACCCTTCGGGCACTTCCGGAACGCCGACACGAGCGCCTTCGCGCGCGCGGCCGGGAGTCCGGTCGTCGCCAGTGTCAGCAGCGCACGCTGCTGGTGACTCGGGCCGAGCCGGATCGCCAGCGCGAGCGCGTCGTCGAACCGGCCCGCCGTCAGGAACGCGACGACGAGCCGCTCACCGTCGACGTCCTCGACGGTTCCGCAGCGCCGATCGACCTCGGCCAGGCCGAGCGGCCCCCACAGGTCCGCTGCCGCGGCGAGGCGGGGCCGGTCGTCCTCGTGCAGCAACGCCGACCAACGGTCGAGGTACGCGGGTTCACCGGCGTGCGCCTCAGCCAGCACCGCGAGCACCGCCGAGATCCGCGCGACCCGAAAGTGGGCCAACCCACGATCCTCGTTCGGCCGCACCACCAGCACGGCCCGAAGCAGCGCCGCCTCCGCGTCAGGGTTGCCAGCCACGAGCCGCGCCAGCGTCCCGGCGACCGCATGGTCGGGATCGTTGCGCCCACTGACGAACGGACGGTACGCGTGCTCGCCGTCGAGCGCGGCGGTCGCCACCCGCACAGCCTGCTCGCCGGTGAGGATTCGGGGCGCCGCCGCAGCGAACTCCTTCGGCAGCCAGCCGTCCAGGCACGCGGTCAGCTCCTCGGCCGCACCGGCGTGGTCGCCGCCGTCGAACCGGGCCACTGCCCACTCGACCCGATCAGCCCGGTCCGCCCTCCACCCGGGCTGCACCGCACCGCAGCGGGCGAGCGCGGCGCGGGCGTGGTTCGCGAGGTCGGTGGAGGTGATCAGGTCAACTGGCACTCGCCGACTCTACTCACTGCTCCGGTCGTAGGCGCCGTGCCGACATCCGGCGAGGGCGGTCACTCTGGCGGCCCGCCGAACGCCCAGTTGTGCACCTCGACGTCGGCGTACCGGTCGGGAGTCAGGACGGCGCGCGCCTCGTCCGGGTCAGAAGCCCGGACCAGCGCCGCCGTGCCCAGCCAGGCGGCGCCGTCGTCAGAGGACAACGGCCCGTACGCGATCAGCTCGTCCCGGTCGGACGGCAGGGCGAGGTCGGCGGCGCGCCCCGCGCCGAGACCGAGCACCAGGTAGCGGTTGCCACCCCTGCGGCCTCCGGGAAAGTCCCACATGGTGCGGCCCAACGTGTTGTGCCAGCGACGCAACAGCACGTCCCGGTACGCGCCAGCCTGGTAGTTGGGCTCGTCGAAGGCGAACGCGCGGGCGGCGGCGGGATCGGGCAGGTCGAGAATGTGCAGGCTACCGGTGGGCGTGCCACCGTCCTCGGCGAAGGTCGGGCCACGAGCGATCATCTCCGCCGCGTACCGGTCCATGTAGGACCAGTGCTTCCTCAGCAGCTCGCGGCGCAGTGGCAGGGAGCCGCGCCGGTCGCGGTGGTAGCAGAAGAACTCCATGCCCCAGTCTCGGACTCCGTGCCCGAGACCGACCCGGTGGGGTGGACGGTGACGGTCAGCCCTGGGCGGAAGAACCGTCCAGGTAGCCGACGTCCGCCGAGCCGGACAACTCCCTGACCCGATATCCCCAGCGCCGAAGGGCCAGGGCCATCCGCGCACCGCCTGCCGGATTCGCAGAGTGGATGTTGATGATGCCGATGTCGAACGGACGTCCCTCGAAGGCCGCCCGCTCCAGGACCTCCACGACCGGCCAGATCGTGTCGTCCTCACCGAGGTCGTGGTCCAGCCACAACTCGTCGAGCCGCTGGTCCTCGTAGCGGCTCAGCAGCGCGATCCCGGCCCCGCTCGTCCGGGCCACCTCCGCGCCGCGACCGTCCACGAACGAGCGTAGATCGTCGATGAGGACGATCCTGGTCCTGGCAGCGATCACGCTACGATCGTAGATCCGTCCGAACCGCCGCCACGACCACGGTGCGGAGGGGAGCCGCGACGACCAACGCGGTCGCGACGAGCAGCCCGCTCGCCCACAGCGGTCCACGGGCCCCTGCTGCGGTGCTGAGGGTCGCGGCGGCGACGAGTGGCCCGACGGCGGCTCCGACGTTGAGCGCCGCCGTCGCGTACGAGCCGGCCATGGTGGGTGCTCCCGCCGACTCGTACAGGACCCGCGCGATCAGCGTGCTGCCCAACGCGAACGACAGCGCCCCCTGCACGAACACCAGAACGAGCAGGGCAGCCGGGCTCTCGGCGAGCATCGCCAGGGCCAACCAGCCGACGAGCAGCAGCGGACCGCCCACCGAGATGACCAGGCCTGGGCGCTGGTCGGACAACCGTCCCGCGACGGTGACACCGACGAGGGAGCCGACACCGAAGAGCACCAGGACGACGGAGATCCACCACTGCCCCAGCCCGGCGATGTCGGTGACGATCGGGGCGAGAAAGGTGAAGCTTCCGAAGGTCGCCGCGTTGACCAGGGCGCCGAGCAGCATGACCAGGATCAGCCGTGGACGCGCGAGCCATGCGAGTTCCGACCGCAGGGCCGGACCCTCACCCTTGCCGTCTCGCCCGGTGCGCACCGAAACTCCGCTGAAGATGCCGACAGCCGCGGGCAGGCAGAGGACGGCGACGGCCCAGAAGGTGGCCCGCCAGCCGAGCAACGTGCCGAGCACCGCTCCCCCGGGCACCCCGGCGATCGTGGCGATCGTCGTACCGGACAGCAGCACGGCGAGCGCGCGCCCCTTCCGGTCGGGAGCAACCAGCGCGGTGGCGGTCGTGAGGGCCACCGCGAGGAACCCCGCGTTCGCGAGCGCGGCGACCACCCGGGTCGCGAACAGGACCGGGAAACTCGAGGTGGCGGCACCCACGACGTGTGCCGCCAGGAACACCAGGACGAACCCGAGGAGGCTGGAGCGTCGCGGCCAGTTGCGGGCGAAACCGGCCATCAGCGGGGCGCCGACGACCATTCCGATCGCGAAGGCCGAGGTGAGCAGGCCTGCTGCTCCGACGGTGACACCGAGGTCCACGGCGATGTCGGGCAGGAGACCGGCGAGCATGAATTCCGAGGTGCCCATGGCGAAGACCGCCACGGCAAGCAGGTACAGCGAAAGAGGCATCACGTGCTCCGAGGTGACGAGAAAGAACGGAAAGGACCGTCTCTCACCGCGGTCAGCACCCGAGGATGCGCTCGTCCGGCCGCGCACGCGGCGGGACGAGAGAGGCTACGAACTCAGGGGTTCAGGGGGCTGACGGCGTGAGCGAAAGCCCCCACCGTGGATGCCTCGGGACTCGACATGGGCCACAGGTTACCCGACGCGGATCCCACCGGCTCATGACCCGGCCCGGGTGCCGGCGCTGGCCGTGTACTCAGCGAAGATCTCGCCGAGGACGCGCCGTGCGTCCGCGGCCGACTCGTCGGCATCGCCCAGCGTGCCGGCGCAGTTGACCAGCGTCTTCCAGAGGGCCCAGCCGCGCCCGCGCGCCCATGTCGCCGCACCCACGCGCAGCCGCTCCCGGAACGCCCGCCGGCCGTCGGCGGTCAGGAACGTCCACGCGATTGCCAGGTCGCACGCCGGATCGCCGACGCCGCACGTCCCGAAGTCGATGACCGCTGCCAACCTCCCGCCGTCGAGCAGGAGATTGCCCGGAGCGATGTCGCCGTGGAACCAACTGTCGACGCCGTCCCAGGGCGCGTCCAGTGCGGTCTTCCAGATCTCGCGAGCCAGGTCGACGTCGACGTGGCCGTCCAGTGCCGTGAGCGCGCGCTGTGCTTCCCCGTCGTAGGTGCGCAGCGTGCCGCCCCGGAACCAGTTGTGCGGCCCGGGGCGGGGGCCGTCAGTGGCGTCGATGCTCTGTAGGGCCGCCAGGAACTCGGCCACGTCGACCGCGAACCGGACGGGGTCGGCGATCCGGTCCGCGCTCGCGGGCTCACCGTCGAGCCACTGGTAGATCGACCACGGGTAGGGGTAGCCCGCGCCGGGTCCGCCTTTCGCGAGGGGGACGGGGATGGGCAGTGGGAGTCGAGGAGCGAGCGCCGGAAGCCACCGGTGTTCCTTGTCGACCGCCAGGGCGTACTCGGCGGCGCTGGGCAGCCGCACCGACCGTCGGGAACCGAGGTGGAAGGTCCAGTTGTCCCAGCCGCCGTCGGCCACGGGCCGCACCGGGAGGTCCGCCCACTCGGGGAACTGGTCGGCGACGAGCCGCCGTGCCTGTTTCTCGTCGACGGCGATGCGCTGGGGCACGGGACCGAGTTGGGGTGTGTCGCTCACTGGAGGTCCTTTCCCGACAAGGGTGCAGGGGCCGCGTCGGACGGCCACAGCCGCAGCATCCGCCCGTCGAGGATGGCAGCCTTGCACCACCGCAGGACGAACAGGTACGCACCGAGCCCCGCGCCCAGCGCGGCGCACGCGGACGCGATGGCGAGGCACCGCGCCCCCTCTGGATCGCTGGCCCGCGTTCAGGCGCATTGTACGAGCGGGGCGCGAGGCGGACACCTGTCCGTGATCGCGTACGGCCGCTGCTGGCCGACGAGGGCTCAGTGGTATTCGCGCATGCCCAACGCGCGGGCGGTACGCCACACGCCGCTGGCGCGCCTCGTGGCGACCGCCACCGCCCGACTGGCGTCGCTCGGAAGAGCCGTCACGATCGCCCTGCTGGCCAGGCCGACCAGCCCGCCCTCGCGCTTCGTCTCCGTACCGGGCGCGACCACGCCCAGGTACGGGCGGCGCAGCGTCCGGGGCGCGATGACCGACAGCATCCGGTGCAGATGGTCGGCCTGGGCGACGATCGCCACCGGCCGGTCGTCGCCGAAGTACCCTTCCGTCTCGGACCGGAGGAAGTTCGTCACCGTGTCGATGGAGTGCCGCTCGACCCGGATCACGTCCTCGGGCACGGCCCGGGCCAGCAGTTCGGCCTTCATGATGTCCGCCTCGGGCATGCCGCAGAATCGCTCCCCAGGCGAGTCCGGCGGTGTCCACGGCAGGCCCTTCGAGTCGACGGGCGACTTGTACCCGGAGCACACGATCCGGCCCTGCCGCGGCCTGGTCACCTGCTCGTACAACTCGCGCGCCACCTGCACGCGTAGCACGCCGTCCGGGCTGAGCCCGGCTCCGTCGGCGCTGCGGCCCCGCCCGGGGATCAGGATGTGGGCGATGTCCTCGACGGTCAGCCCGGTGGTGCCCGGCGCGATGTCAAACACGGCGGCCGGACGCTCTCCGCCGAGTGCGACCGTGGCCGGGGTACGACTCCGCCAAGCAGTCCTGCAGGCGTTGGTGCCGGAATTCGAAGTGGTTGCCGTTCTTGCGGAGGATCCCGCCGTCATGACAGGTCCGCAGGAACCGCGCGAAGCGCCAGGGCAGCAGGTGGTGTGCCAGAAGCCAAAGGTGGGCGACCTTGTAGCAGGCCCACTCGTTCCAGAAGAACGTCGCGACGCTCGCCCCCACGGGCACCAGGTACATCCCGTGGGGGAAACCGAGTGGCATGACTGCAACGTAGTAGACCGCGTATCCGGCGGCCAGGATGACACACGCGAGGAGGAAGAGGCCGATCCCGGATCTTCGGTCGTTGCGGATGACCACGAGCGGGTCGGCCGTCCGGGCCCCCGTCTTCGCGTCCAGCCACGGCGCGGTCCGCAGCACGGCGGCCGCGATCCGGCCGCCCAGAATGCCGACGCCAACGGCCACCGGGGTCGCCAGGGCTGCGCCCAGCAGGGCCTGGGCAGGTGACAGGCCCAGCAGCCAGCCTGCCGGCCCATCGATCCCGAGCATGGTGATCCGGCACACCGCGTAACCGAGAGCGATCAGCAGTAGCCCCTGCGCCAGGCGAAGGGCGTGGGGACGCAGGTCGCCGTCCTGGTTGACGCTCCCTCGGGCGTATCCGGCCCGGGCCGGGTCCGCCGGTCCCCGGGCCCGTCCCGCGGCGTAGCCCCGGGCCCACCCGAAGCCGAAGCACAGGCCGGCGAGCGACAGCAGGATCGCGGTGCCCGCGAACCCGGAGACAGCGTGGTTGAGGAGACCGACCGTGACGCCGGCAAGCGCCGCCGCGGCAAGGGCCAGCCGGAACAACGGCGCATAGTATCTGATCTCCCAGAAGGCGATGATGCGCCTGACCGCGTGCTCGCTGAGAAAACTCAGCCATCGCTTCGCGTCCTGCGGTGGGAATTCGTCGACCGGGGCGAGGTCCCCGTCGGGCCTTGCCGCACGGAGGCCGAAGACGGCGGTGACGAGGCTGCCGAGGAGGTGGTTCTCGATGGCGGCCGGGGTGGGGAACCTGTCCTCGTCCAGCAGTTCGGTCGCGTCGGGTGCCGTGGCGAGGGCGGTCGGCTCGGGGGCGGTCGCGTAGACGCTCTTGGTCAGCCAGGCGATCAGCGGGGATGACAGTGCGGCGGCCACGGTCGATCCGGGTTCGGCCTCGACCTGCGCCGAGATGGTGCGCCACCGTGCCCGCTCGGGCCTGGGCACGTTCAGGAGGTAACGCGCCAGTTCGCTCGCGTCGACAGGAGCCAGTTCGATGACCTCGGCTCCGGGCAGGGCGGCGTGGAGTGCCCGGGAGTGCGACGGCCGCGGGATGCCGGTGAGCACCGCGGGTCGGTCGTCGACGAGGAGGTTGATCGCCTGGGACGCCTGGTCGCAGAACGCCGCGTCGATCTCGTCGAAGCCGTCGAACACCGGGATGATCTCGCCTGCGTCCAGCGCCGCCTCGAGGGCGGTGGCGACCTGGCTGCCGCCGTCCTGCCCGGAGGTCGAGCGGAGCACGCCGAGCATCCAGGTCTTCAGGCGGGTGGTGCGCGGATTCCAGGTGGCGAGCGTGAAGACGACGGGCTGTTTGTCCGTGCGGTCCGCAATGAGCGTGACCATCCGGGTGGCGAGGGTGGTCTTGCCGGACTGGGACTCCCCGACGACGATCAGCTGGCCGCCAGCCGCCACCAGGTCACCGAGGTCCTCGTCGCCTTCAGGCATGCCGGCAGCCGGTTCGGGCCCGTCCGTCCCGCTGGTCTGCAGCGACCACGGCACGACGAGGAGGCCACGGTTCGTGAGCAGCCTGACCTGCTCGGCGACCGCCCTGTTGACGCTCGCGCGCAACACCTCGAGCGCCCCCGGTGAGGAGGAGACCCGTGGGCCGTCGGATCCCGACCGCTCCGGCGGCGGGTAGAAGTTGTTGATCTGGGTGCTGTGGTCACCGACCATTGCCCCGCGGGCCTGCGGGAGGTTGAACTGGCGGGAGTCCTGCTGATCGCGCTGTTCTGCCACCACGCACCCGTGCCGGTCGGCTAGTGGAAGGTGTTGGTCTGGACGTTGTCGTTGCCGACCTGCACCCCGCGGCTGTCCCGCAGGTCGATCCGGGGCCCTTGCCGGTCGATCAGCTCGAGGATCCGTCGGGCCAGTGCGGTCGCCTGTTCGTCGTCGGCGGCGCCGGCAGCGCGCAGGTCCGCACCGAGGACGGCCTCCCACGTCGTCGGCTCGGTCAGGTCCTGCTCCAGCGCGTCCCGGGCCTGCCGGCGGTTCTGCAGCCGGCCGACCAGCACCGCCTTCAGTTGGGCGTACGTGTCCTGGATGGCAGCACTGGCGGTATTGCTGACCCCCGCACCCGCTCCCGCAGCCAACGCGGCCGCAATCAGTTCAACCCCGGACACGAGCATCACCGTCCTCTGCGGACACCGCAACGACCTTCATTATGACAGCACGTCGCGTTGCGACCACACTGAGAAACCGCGCCGGTGTGCTGGTCCGATCGCGCATCACCGAGCCCTCCTCATCCTGGGTGACGGTTGGCTCCGACCCGGTGCACCACGAGGCGCGTGGCACCCGTTCTGTCACCCGCCGGTCGTACGCTCGCCGGCATGACGACGACAGAGACCCGCACCCTCGCCGCGCCCGGCGTCGACCTGGTCTACGACGTGCGCCCTCCGGAGTCGGCCGGCGGGCACCGCACGTTGCTCATGATCGGCCAGCCGATGACGGCGGAGGGCTTCGGCGCGCTCGCCGCCCACTTCACCGACCGGACGGTCGTCACCTACGACCCGCGCGGCCTGGGCCGCAGCGTCCGCACCGACGGCAGGGCGGATCACACGCCGCAGCAGCAGGCGGCCGACCTGCACCTGTTGATCGAGGCGCTCGGCACCGGTCCGGTCGACGTGTTCGCCAGCAGCGGGGGCGCGGTGACCGGGCTCGAACTGGTCGCGGCCCGCCCCGGCGACGTCGGCACGCTGGTGGCGCACGAGCCGCCGATCAACGCCGTGCTCCCCGACGCCGCGGCGGCCGAGCGCGCCCAGGCCGCCGTCCACGAGGCCTACCTGGCGAGGGGCGCGGGCGCCGGCATGGCCGCCTTCATGGCGTTGGTCTCCTGGCAGGGCGAGTTCACCGACGCCTACTTCGCCCAGCCCGCGCCCGACCCGGCCGCGTTCGGCCTGCCGACCGACGACGACGGCTCCCGCGACGATCCGCTGCTGTCGAAGAACTCCTCGGCGATCACCGACTACCGCCCCGACCCGCAGGCGCTCACCGCGGCACCGACCCGGATCGTGATCGCGGTCGGCGAGGAGACGGCGGGGACGTACACGGCGCGCACCGCCGTCGCCACCGCGGCGCTGCTCGGCCAGGAGGCCGTGGTGTTCCCGAGCCACCACGGCGGCTTCATCGGCGGCGAGTTCGGTTACGTGGGCAAGCCCGCGGAGTTCGCGGTCAGGCTGCGCGAGGTGCTGGACGCCGGCTGACCCCGTGGCTGGTGTTCGCGCCCGGGGCACCTGCCTCGTGCCCTGGGATCGCCCGGCGCTCAGAGCGCCACGATTGCCGCCGTCTCGGCCGGCAACTCGACGCGGTCGCGGGTCACCGACACGCCCTCCCCCGTGGCCAGCAGCACCCGGCGCACCACCCCGGGCAGCGTGATCCGCTGTGGCTTGGCGGCCAGGTTCGCCGCCACCAGGCACTGGCCCCGGCGCATGACCAGGAACTGGTCACCGTGCCTGACGTCGACGGCGTGCAGCCTCGGGTCGGACAGGTCGGGGCGGCTCTTGCGCAGTGCGATGAGCCGCTTGTGGAACTCGTACATCTCGCGGTGTTCGGGTTTGTCCAGCTCGGCCCAGTCGAGCCGGGAGCGGACGAAGGTCTGCGGATCCTGCGGGTCGGGCACGTCGCCCTCCGGCCAGCCGTGGGCGGCGAACTCCCGCCTGCGGCCGGTGGCCACGGCCGTCGCCAGCTCCGGCTCGGGGTGGCTGGTGAAGAACTGCCACGGGGTGCTGGCCGCCCACTCCTCCCCCATGAACAGCATCGGCGTGAACGGCGCGGTGAACAACAGCGTCGCGCCCACCCGCAGCAGCCCCGGGGAGAGGGTGGCGGAGATCCGGTCACCGGTGGCCCGGTTGCCGATCTGGTCGTGGTTCTGCAGGTACGCCACGAACCGGTGGCCGGGCGTGCGCTGCCGGTCCACGGGTCGCCCGTGGTGCCGGTCACGGAAGCTGGACCAGGTGCCGGCGTGGAAGAACCCGCCGGTCAGCACGTCGGAGAGGCACTCCAGCGAGCCGAAGTCACCGTAGTAGCCCTGGCGCTCGCCGGTGAGCAGGGTGTGCAGGGCGTGGTGGGCGTCGTCGTTCCACTGGGCGTGCAGGCCGACACCGCCCGCCTCCCTCGGCGTGACCAACCGGGGATCGTTGAGGTCGGACTCGGCGATCAGCGACAGCGGCCGGCCGAGGTGGGTGGAGAGCGTCTCGACCTCGACCGCCAGCTCCTCCAGCAGCGGGGTGGCGCGCGAGTCGGGCATGGCGTGCACGGCGTCGAGCCGGAGCCCGTCGACGTGGTAGTCGCGCAGCCACATCAGCACGCTGTCGACGATGTAGCGGCGGACGCCGTCGGAGTGCGGGCCGTCGAGGTTGACGGTGCGGCCCCAGGGATTGCTCTGCTCGGTGAGGTACGGCGCGAACATCGGCGCGTAGGCCCCGGAGGGCCCGAAATGGTTGTAGACGACGTCGAGGATCACCCCCAGCCCTTTGGCGTGGGCGGCGTCGACCAGCCGTTTCAGGCCGTCCGGCCCGCCGTACGGTTGGTGCGGGGCATACCAGCAGACCCCGTCGTAGCCCCAGTTGTGCTCGCCGTTGAAGGCGTTGACCGGCAGCAGCTCGATCATGTCGACGCCGAGGTCGACCAGATGGTCGAGGCGGCCGATGGCGGCGTCGAAGGTGCCCTCGGGGGTGAACGTGCCGACGTGCAGCTCGTAGAGGACGCTGCCGGGCAGCTGCCGGCCGGTCCAGGCGTGGTCGGTCCACTCGAACGCCGCGTGGTCGTAGCGCCGGCTCGGCCCGTGCACCCCGGCCGGCTGCCAGGCCGACCGGGGGTCGGGCAGGGCTCGCTCGTCGTCGTCCAGCAGGAACGCGTAGTCGGTGCCCGGGCCGGCGGCGGGCACCTCGACCCGCCACCAGCCGCCGGGGCCGGAGCGCATCTCGTGGTCGGCGCCGCCCGACAGGCGCAGCCGGACGCGGGCGGCCTGCGGCGCCCACACCGTGAACTCGGTCATGACGCAGCCTCCACGGCCTCGGTGGTGGGAGCCAGCAACGCGACGGGATAGGTGGCCAGCAGGTCGGCCAGCGCGGTCTCTCCGCCACTGTAGACCCGGCCGGTGAACAGGTCGGTGACCTCGTGAACGGGAAGTGACAGGGTGGTGCCGGCCCAGCCGCCGGCACGGGCCAGGCCGAGCGGCAGCCGGGTCGCGACCGCGACCGCGCCGCCCCGGTCGAAGGCCACCGCGTGCCGCCCGGCGGGCCCGTGGGCCGGCACCGGGCGGTAGCCGGTGAACAGCTCCGGGCGGTCCCGGCGCAGCCGCAGGGTCCGCGACACCACGAGCAGCTTCGCCGCCCCGTCGGCGTCCACCGGCGGTAGCCAGCCCTGGTCGAGCCGGGCCAGCAGCTGCCGGCGTACGGCGAAGTCGACCGGGCGGCGGTTGTCCGGGTCGACCAGCGAGTTGTCCCACAGCTCGGTGCCCTGGTAGGTGTCCGGCACCCCGGGCATGGCGAGCTGCACCAGCTTCTGCGCCAGCGAGTTGGACCAGCCGGCGGGGGCGATCTCGGCGGCGAAGGCGGTCAGCGCGGCATGCAGCTCCGGATCGTCGTACATGGCGTCGACGACGGCGTGCATCGCCCGCTCGAAGGCCGGGTCGGGGTCGGCCCAGCTCGTCGACACGGACGCCTCCCGGGCAGCCTTCTCGGCGTACGCGTGCAACCGCTCGCGTTCGATCGGCCAGGCGCCGACGGCGGTCTGCCAGAGCAGGTGGGCGAAGGCCGGGTCGGGCAGCGGCGCTCGGGCCGTCCACCGGGTGACCAGGCCGGCCCAGCGTTCCGGCAGCTCGCTGAGCACGGCGAGGCGGGCCCGGACGTCCTCGGAGCGCTTGGTGTCGTGGGTGGACAACGTCGTCATGCCCGCCGGCCAGCGCGCGTGCCGGGCGGCGGCGAAGCGGTGGAACTCGGCCGGCGGCACGCCGAAGTGGGCGGGGCTGCCGCCGACCTCGTTCAGCGCGACGAAGCGGCTCCACCGGTAGAAGGCGGTGTCCTCCACCCCCTTGGCCATCACCGCGCCGGTGAGCTGCGGAAAGCGTCTCGCCAGCTCGTCGTCGGGGTCCCGCAGCCGGCGGGTGAGCGCGTCCAGCGTGCCGGTCAGGTCGGGCCGGCGGCGACCGGCCTCGGCCCGGGCGGCGGCCAGGTGCCGGGCGCCGTGCGGCGGGTAGCCCCGGTAGACCGCGAAGGCGGCGGCCAGCTCGGCCAGCGCCGCCCGGGCCGCGTCCCGGTCGACGTCGGGCGCGAGCGCGGCCAGCCGGGTCAGCTCGGCCGACAGCAGCCGGGTGGCGGCGGCGAGCTTCGTGTCGTGGCTGAGGTCCTGCCAGGAGGTGTGTCGCCCGACCAGCCGGGTGTCCAGGGCGGTGTAGTCGCCCTCCGCGTCGGGGTCGACGAAGATCCCGCAGACGGCGGCGAGGGCCTCGTAGCCGGTGGTGCCGTCCACCGGCCAGTCCGGCAGCTCCTCGCCGTACTCCAGGATCTTCTCCACCACCAGCCAGGCGGTGGGGGCGGCGGCGCGCAGCCGGGCCAGGTAGGCCGCCGGATCGCGCAGCCCGTCCGGGTGGTCGACGCGGATGCCGTCGACCTCGCCGGCCGCCGCCCACCGCAGGATCTGCTCGTGGGTGGCGGCGAAGACCTCCGGGTCCTCCACGCGCAGGCCCGCCAGGTCGGAGACGGCGAAGAACCGGCGGTACGTCAGCTCGGCGTCGCCGCGCCGCCAGGAGACCAGCTCGTAGTGCTGCCGGTCGTGCACCTCGCGCGGGCTGGCTCCGCCGACGTCGAGAGCGCTGCCGGTGCCGTCGGCGATCGGAAAACGGTGCTCGTGGTAGCGCAGCTCGCCGTCGGCGAGCTTGAGGTCGTCGAGGGCGTCCGGGGCGTCGGCCAGCACCGGCAGCAGCAGCCGGCCGCGGTTCCAGTCGATGTCGAACCAGCGCGCGTACGCCGAGTCCCGGCCCCGGCGCAGCACGTCCCACCAGGCCGGGTTGGCGGCGGGCACGGCCACCCCGGCGTGGTTGGGCACGATGTCCACGACCAGGCCGAGCCCGGCGGAGCGCAGCGCCCGCAGCAGCCGCTGCCGGGCCGCCTCGCCGCCCAGCTCCGGGTTGACGGCGCGGTGGTCGACCACGTCGTAGCCGTGCGCCGAACCGGGGGCGGCGGTGAGCAGGGGCGCGCTGTAGAGGTGGGTGACGCCCAGGTCGGTCAGGTAGTCGGCGAGGCCGGCGGTGGCGTCCAGGTCGAAGCCGGGGCGCACCTGCACGCGGTAGGTGGCGCCCACCCGGGGCGCGTCGGGTCGGGGGGCGGTCGACACGTCAGGCCTTCCTCTCCAGCACCACCACGCACCGGTCGGGCACGCGCAGGACGCCGCCCGCCTCGACGACCGTGGACTTCTCCGGTTCCGGTTCCGCCGTACTGATCACCAGCTCCCAGCGCTGGCCGAACTCGGGGCCGGGGACGGTGAAGTCCAGCGGCTCGTCGTGGGCGTTGAAGCAGAGCAGGAAGGAGGCGTCCACGTGGCGCTGGCCGTACTGGCCGCGTTCGCGGATGCCCTCGCCGTTGACGAAGAGCGCGACGGAGCGGCCGAAGTCGTTGCCCCAGTCCTCGCCGGTCATCTCCCGCCCGTCGGGGGTGTACCAGGCCAGGTCGGGCAGGGGCTCGTCGACCAGCCGGGAGCGCACCGGCAGGCCGGTGAAGAAACGCCGGCGGCGGAACACCTGGTGCCGGCGGCGGAAGTCGACAAGCTTGCGGGTGAACTCCAGCAGGTCGCTGTCGACGTCGTCCCAGTCGACCCAGGCCAGCTCGCTGTCCTGGCAGTAGGCGTTGTTGTTGCCGCGCTGGGTGCGGCCCAGCTCGTCGCCGTGGCCGATCATCGGCACGCCCTGGGAGAGCATCAGGGTGGCCAGGAAGTTGCGCCGCTGCCTCGCCCGCAGGGCGCGTACCGTCCCGTCGTCGGTCTCGCCCTCCACGCCGCAGTTCCAGGACCGGTTGTGGCTCTCGCCGTCCCGGTTCTCCTCGCCGTTGGCCTCGTTGTGCTTGTCGTTGTACGACACCAGGTCGCGCAGGGTGAAGCCGTCGTGGCAGGTGACGAAGTTGATGCTGTGGAACGGCCGGCGCCCGTCGTCCTGGTAGAGGTCGGCGGAGCCGGAGATGCGGGAGGCGAACTCGGCCAGGGTGGCCGGCTCGCCGCGCCAGAAGTCGCGCACGGTGTCGCGGTACTTGCCGTTCCACTCGGTCCACACGGGCGGGAAGTTGCCCACCTGGTAGCCGCCCGGCCCGACGTCCCACGGCTCGGCGATCAGCTTGACCTGGCTGACCACCGGATCCTGCTGCACCACCTCGAAGAACGTGGAGAGGCGGTCGACCTCGTAGAACTCCCGGGCGAGGGTGGCGGCGAGGTCGAAGCGGAACCCGTCGACGTGCATCTCGGTCACCCAGTAGCGCAGCGAATCCATGATCAGTTGCAGCGAGTGCGGGCTGCGTACGTTCAGGCTGTTGCCGGTGCCGGTGTAGTCGACGTGGTAGCGCCGGTCGTCCTCGCTGAGCCGGTAGTAGCTGGCGTTGTCGACGCCCTTGAAGCTCAGCGTCGGGCCGAGGTGGTTGCCCTCGGCGGTGTGGTTGTAGACCACGTCGAGGATGACCTCGATGCCGGCGGCGTGCAGCGCCCTGACCATGCCCCGGAACTCCTGCACCTGCTGGCCGACGTGGCCCAGCGCGGAGTAGCCGTGGTGCGGGGCGAAGAAGCCGATGGTGTTGTAGCCCCAGTAGTTGCGCAGCCCCAGGTCGGCCAGCCGGTGGTCGTGCACGAACTGGTGCACCGGCATCAGCTCGATGGCGGTCACCCCGAGCCTGGTCAGGTGCTCGATCATCGGCGGGGAGGCGATCCCGGCGTACGTGCCGCGTAGTTCCTCCGGGATGCCGGGGTGGCGCATCGTGAGGCCGCGGACGTGCGCCTCGTAGATGACCGAGTGGTGGTACGGGGTGCGGGGCGGGGCGTCGTTTCCCCAGTCGAAGTACGGGTTGACCACCACGGACTTCGGCATGAACGGCGCGGAGTCGGTCGTGTTCATCCGTTCCGGGTCGCCGTGCTCGTAGTCGTAGACGGCCGGGTCCCACCGCACGTCGCCGTCGACCGCCTTGGCGTACGGGTCGAGCAGCAGCTTGTGCGGGTTGCACCGCAGCCCGTTCGCGGGGTCGTACGGCCCGTGCACGCGGTAGCCGTACCGCTGCCCCGGCCCGATGCCGGGCAGGTACGCGTGCCAGACGTACGCGTCGACCTCGCGCAGCTCGACCCGCCGCTCCGCCCCGGTGTCCCACTCGTCGAAGAGGCACAGCTCGATCCGCTCGGCCGCCTCGGAGAAGATGGCGAAGTTGGTGCCCATCCCGTCGTAGGTGGCCCCCAGGGGGTACCGCTCACCCGGCCAGACCTGCATGTCGCTCCTTAGGCGCATGATCATGAGCGCGCACCGCACCATGAGCGCACCACACGGCGGGGGCCGGTGGCGCGCGTGCGGGTATTGCCCCGCCGGATCCGCCGCCAATCCACCCGATCGGCGGACGACCGCATCCACACCCGACCGGCCGGCCCGGCGCTGCCCGAACGTCGCCGAAGCCCACCGGGGCGGACCAAGTTGCGGTCACGATCTTGCATCCGCACTGGTCAGGGCGATGATCATCGGACAGACTCGCAGGATCCGGCTGGACGGGTCCGAGGGGTGATGCGGTGCGGGTGCTCCTGGTGGAAGACGACCTACGCGTGGCGGCCGCACTCTCCAAGGCCCTGCGCCGCCGGGGACACGAGGTGGTGCCGGCGCTGACGGCGGCCGAGGCGGTCCGGGCCGACGCGGTCGACCTGGTCCTGCTGGACCTCAACCTGCCGGACCGGGACGGGCTGGAGGTGTGCCGCCGGCTGCGTCAGGTCAACGAGGACGTCGCCATCATCGCGGTCAGCGCGCGCGCCGAGTGGTACGACCGGGTGGCCGGCCTGCGGGCCGGCGCCGACGACTACGTCGTCAAGCCGTTCTCGATGGCGGAGCTGGAGGCCCGCATCGAGGCGGTGATGCGCCGGACCACCCGCAGCGCCCGGGCCACGAGCCAGTTGCGGGTCGGCACGTTACGCATCGACGTGGACGCCCGGCGGGTCTGGGTGGGCCCCCGGGAGGTCAGCCTGGCCCGCAAGGAGTTCGACCTGCTGGTGGCGCTGGCCCGGCAACCCGGCGCGGTGGTGCCCCGGGACCGGTTGCAGTTGGACGTCTGGCAGACCACCTGGGCCAGCCGGCACAACCTCGACGTCCACGTGGCGGCCCTGCGGGGCAAGCTCGACGACGCCGGCCTGGTCGAGACGGTCCGCGGCGTCGGCTACCGGCTGCGTGCGGGGTGAGGACGGCCGGTGAGTCACCGGGACACCACGACCGCCGGCCGGTGCCCGGTGAACTGGTCGCGAACCTCAGGTGATCCTCAAGATTCCCTCGGCGCGGGCCAAGGGTGGGTCGACTGCGGGTGTGCTGGGCGTACCCAGCCATCCCTCAAGTTGGGAGTTCCCTTTTGAGATACAGACTGACAACGGCCGGCGTGTTCTCCGCCGTGCTCGCCGCCGCGATGGTGGCGACGGCGGTGCCCGCGCAGGCACAGGGGCAGCCGGTCGCGGCTCTGCAACAGGCGGAGCCGAACCAGGTGCAGGGCCTCACTGTCGTGCAGGGTGACGGGTACGCCACGCTGGCGTGGACCCGGGTGGAAGGAGCCACCGACTACCAGATCGAGCGGACCCCGCTCGCCGAGGACGGCACGCCGGGCACGCCGGTGATCGCCGGCCTCTGGCGGCCGAACCGCCAGGTCAACAACACCGAGCCGACCTTCGCCGACGCCGGCTTCGCCCCGGGCAACCGCTTCCAGTGGCGGGTCCGGGCGCGGTTCGGCACCGAGGCCCAGCCCTACTCGGCGGCGGTCAGCGGCAGCACCAGGGCCCACTGGGGCGACCCGGGCACCCCGGGTGAGAACCTGCGTACCCAGTGGGAGGAGACCCTCGGCGCCCAGTACACGAGCGACGTCAACGAGTACGCGTACACCGCCGCGGTCGACGAGGCCAGCGACCGGGTCCGGGTGGTGGAGATCGGCCGTACCATCCAGAACCGGCCGATCAACATGCTGGTCATCGGCTACCCCACCCCGCCGGCGACGCCGGAGGCGGTGGCCAAGACCAACCCGCTGATGGTCAACTGCAACGTGCACGGCAACGAGCCGGGCGACCGCGAGGCCTGCCTGATCATGGCTCGGCAGCTCGCCTTCACCAAGGACAGCAAGACCCTCGACCTGCTGTCGAAGACCACCATGCTGATCGTGCCGACGCTCAACGGCGACGGCCGGGCGGCCAGCAGCCGGGGCAACTCCACCGGCCAGGACCTGAACCGGGACCACTCGCTGATCCGCCAGCCGGAGACCCACGCGCTCGCCGCGATGGTCCGCGACTACCGGCCGATCGCCGGCTACGACGGCCACGAGTACGGCAACAGCGGCGCCGGTGACCTGCCGATGCTGCCGCCCCGGCACCAGAACGTGGCGCAGGGCATCTTCGACGAGTCGCAGAAGATGATCGAAGGCCACATGTACGGCCAGGGCGCCAAGGACGGCTGGTGGGCCTGCCCGTACGGCTGCACCTCCAACGCCAACGTGGGCCTGAGCGAGGAGACCATCCTGCGCAACACCCTCGGCCTGAAGAACGTGGTCAACTCCCTGCTGGAGCTGCGCAGCTCCGGCGGCCCGACCCGGCCGGACGAGGGCAACACCGCGAACAACCGCCGGCGCAAGACCTACTCCGCGCTGTGGACGTTCAACCAGTTCCTCACCTACCACGGCGCGAACGTCAACGAGATCACCAAGGCGCGCGCCGAGGCGATCAAGTTCCAGTCCGCCAACGACGGGCGGATCGTGTTCCGGGGCTCCCGGGAGATCGAGGCGTACCCCGCCCCGCACCCGGGTGAGGCCCCGCCGCCCGTGGACGCCCCCACCCCGGAGCGGATCCTCGAGCAGCCGCCGTGCGCGTACAAGCTGACCGAGGAGCAGTACCACGGTGAGCGCACCGACGGCCCGACCGGCCAGCGCACCACGGTGGCCCAGCGCATCGCCGCCCACGGCTGGCAGGTGATCAAGGTCGGCGACAGCTACCTGGTCCCGCTGTCCCAGCCGCAGCGGGGCCTGATCCCGCTGCTGCTGGACGGGCAGGCCGTCGAGGGCCTGGTCGACGGCGAGCGGATCGCCCCCACCCTGACCGGCACCCACAACGGCCCGCTGGTCGTCTCCGGCGTCGCCTGCCTGGACGGGGCCACCGTCCGGGGCCCGATCCAGGTGCGCCCCGGTGCCGCGCTGATCGTCAACGGCAGCTCGATCAACGGTCCGGTCGACGCCACCGGCGCCGCCGGGTTCGTGCTGACCGACAGCAAGGTCAACGGGCCGGTGCGCACCGCCGGCAGCCAGGGCCCGGTCGTCCTGGTCGGCAACACGCTGACCGGCCCGGTCGGGGTGGTCGGCAGCGCGGGCACAGCCCCGCTGGTGGCCGGCAACACCATCAACGGTCCGCTGGACTGCACCGGCAACTCCTCGGCGCCGGTGAACCTGGAGGTCGCCAACTCCGTCAGTGGTCCGAAGTTCAGCCAGTGCGCCGCACTGTGACCGGCTGAAACCCCCGAGGTGCCGGCAGGTCGGCCGCCCGCCGACCTGCCGGCACCTGCCGTACCGGTTCTGGAGTGGAGAAGACCGTGTCCGACATCCCCACCCCGGGGTCGCGCCCCGGCCCCCTGTCCCGGGCCGCCCGTCGTCGGCGGGCGGCGACCGGGGCGGCGCTGGCCCTCCTGGTCGCGGTGACCGGGTGCACCGGCTCGCCGGAGGAGAAGCCCGCCGCGACGGACCGGGCCGCCGGCGGCACGCCGGTGACGCTCACCGGACCGCTGTGCGACGCGCTGCCGTCGGGCACCGAGCCGGGCAACCCGGGCTCGCTGGTGGGCCAGCCCCCCGGCCAGGCCCTCACCTGGATCCCCGTGCTCACCACGTTCGAGGCGGCTGTCCGGGCCACCGGAATGGCCGAGGAGCTGTCCGCCCCCGGCGGGCTGACCATCCTCGCCCCGACCGACGATGCCTTCCGGGCCAAGTTCTCCACCGCCAACATGGACAACCTGCTGCTCAAGGACACCGACACGCTGCGGAAGCTGCTGCGGGAGCACCTGGTCGCCGGGGCGCACCCCGTCGGTGACCTGGTGGCCGCCGGCACCCTCACCACCCTCGCCGGCACCACGCTCGCCGTCACCGGGGCCGGGCCGGGTGCCAGGCTGGCCGACCGGGCCGAGACGGTCTGCGCCGACTACCGCGCGGCCGACACCCGGATCCACGTGATCAACAAGGTGCTCGGCAACCTGCCGGACACGGCCCACGAGGAGGACCACCACCACTGAGTGGCCCGACGACGCCGGCCGCCGACCCGTCTGCACGGGGTCGGCGGCCGGCGTCGTCCACCCCCGCGCGATCTTGCACTTCCTGCCCCCGCAAACCCGACATACTTCCCATGGTGGGGGCGCAAAGTGCAAGATCGCGAGCTGGGGGTGAGCACGCCGCTGCACCTTCTCCCCCGCCCGCCCCGGGCGTACGCCGTTCCGGCCGACGGGACACCACCTGGGTCCTCGGGTGTCCTCTGTCACCCATGCCCCGTTTCGGGATGCGGGATCCGCCCGGATGGCTTTTCCTTGTCAGGGGCGCGCGCACGCGCGCCGCCACTCGGCCGTTCGGCCACCCCCATCCTCTCCGCCGCCACCGTTGCCGGCGCGTTCCACCATGCATGGACGGAGTTTGATGTGACCACCCTGCGGGCCGGCGAGCAGACCGCCACCGCCCCGGGCCGGGTCCACCGGCCCACCCTCACCTCCAGGCCCCAGGTCCCGGCACAGGCCGGATCGGGCACGCCCCCGCAGACCCGCCGCATCCTCATGTTGTCCTGGGAGTACCCGCCGGTCCTGGTCGGTGGGCTCGGCCGGCACGTGCACGCCCTGTCGGTGGCCCTGGCCGCCGCCGGGCACGAGGTCACCGTCGTCACCCGGCACGCCGACGGCGCACCCCTGGAGGAGTACGCCGACGGCGTCCGGATCGTCCGGGCCGCCGAGGACCCGGTCACCTTCCCGCTGGCCACCTCGTCCCTGCTGGCCTGGACCATGGCGTTCAACCACACCCTCACCCGGGCCGCGCTGCGCGCCACCGAGGCCGGTTCCTACGACGTCGTCCACGCCCACGACTGGCTCGTCGCGCACACCGCGATGACCCTGCGCGAGCACCTGGACATCCCGCTGGTCAGCACCATCCACGCCACCGAGGCCGGCCGGCACCAGGGCTGGCTGCCGGAGGAGATGAACCGCACCATCCACGGCGTCGAGCACTGGCTGGCCGGCGAGTCGGGCCGGGTGATCGTCTGCTCCGGGTACATGCGCGACGAGGTGACCGGGCTGTTCGGCGTACCGGCCGGCCGGGTCGACGTGGTGCCCAACGGCGTGGAGCCGCACCGCTGGCGGGCCCCGGTGGCCGCGGTGGCCAAGGCGCGGGCCCGGTTCGCCGGGGACGGACCGCTGGTCACCTTCGCCGGCCGGCTGGTCTACGAGAAGGGCGTGCAGCACCTGATCGCCGGGCTGCCCCGGCTGCGCGAGCGGCACCCCGGGCTGCGGGCGGTCATCGTCGGCGACGGGCCGTACCGCGGCGAGCTGGAGGCCGAGGTGCACCGCCTGGGCCTGGGCGACACGGTCAGCCTCCCCGGTTTCCTGGGCGGCACCGAGTTGCCCGCCGTGATGGCCGCCTCGGACTGCTTCGCCGTGCCGAGCATCTACGAGCCGTTCGGCATGGTGGCCCTGGAGGGCGCCGCCGCCGGCGCGCCGCTGGCCGTCGCCGCGACCGGCGGGCTCGCCGAGATCGTCGAGCCGGGGGTGACGGGGATGACCTTCCGGCCGCACGACCCGGACGGGCTGACCGACGCCGTGCACGCGCTGCTGTCGGACCGGGACCGGGCCCGCGACCTCGCCCGCCGGGCCCGCGCCATGGTCCACGACCGGTACGGCTGGTCGGCCATCGCGCAGCGTACGGCCAACGCCTACGCGGCGGCGATCGCCACCGCCGGAGCGTTCGCCGCCGAGCGGGTGACCCGGGGTCGCGCCGTACCGGCCGTCGCCGAGGGCAACCTGCTGGCCGCCGCCGGCCTCCGCTGAGGGGGTAAGGAAGGGCACCTTCCTATCGTTTCCGGTAGTGGAAGGTGCCCTTCCTAACCGGCAGCAGAGCGCAGGGCGCGAGACGGCGGAGGCCGCCGACCCGGTGCGGGTCGGCGGCCTCCGCCGTCGGTACGGCCGGAGTCAGCGCTGCTCGAACGGGGTGTACGTCCGCTCGGGGGCGCCGAGGTAGAGCTGCCGCGGACGGCCGATCTTCGTCTCCGGGTCGTTGATCATCTCGCGCCACTGGGCGATCCAGCCGGGAAGCCGGCCCAGCGCGAACAGCACCGTGAACATCTTGGTCGGGAAGCCCATGGCCTTGTAGATCAGGCCGGTGTAGAAGTCCACGTTCGGGTAGAGCTTGCGGGAGACGAAGAACTCGTCGGCGAGCGCGATCTCCTCCAGCTGCATCGCGATGTCCAGCAGCGGGTCCGGCTTGGCCATCCGGCCGAGCACGTCCTGCGCCGCCTTCTTCACGATCGCCGCGCGCGGGTCGTAGTTCTTGTAGACCCGGTGGCCGAAGCCCATCAGCTTCACGCCGTCCTGCTTGTCCTTCACCTTGCGGACGAAGGACCCGACGTCGCCGCCGTCGGCCTGGATCTTCTCCAGCATCTCCAACACGGCCTGGTTGGCGCCGCCGTGCAGCGGACCGAACAGCGCGTTCACGCCGGCGGAGACCGACGCGAAGAGGTTGGCGTTGCTGGAGCCGACCAGCCGCACGGTCGACGTGGAGCAGTTCTGCTCGTGGTCGGCGTGCAGGATGAACAGCATGTCCAGCACCTTGGCCATCACCGGGTCGACCTCGTACGGCTCCGCCGGCACGCCGAACGTCATCCGCAGGAAGTTCTCCACGTAACCCAGCGAGTTGTCCGGGTACAGCAGCGGCTGGCCGATCGACTTCTTGTACGCGTACGAGGCGATGGTGGGGACCTTCGCCATCAGCCGCACGGTGGACATCTCCACGTGCGAGGAGTCGAACGGGTCCAGGCTGTCCTGGTAGAAGGTGGAGATGGCGCTGACGGCCGAGGAGAGCACGGCCATCGGGTGCGCGTCACGCGGGAAGCCGTCGAAGAACCGGCGCATCTCCTCGTGCAGCAGCGAGTGCCGCCGGATCCGCTCGGTGAACTCGGTCAGCTGCTGCTGGGTCGGCAGCTCACCGTAGATCAGCAGGTAGGAGACCTCCAGGAAGGAGGACTTCTCGGCGAGCTGCTCGATCGGGTAGCCGCGGTAGCGCAGGATGCCCGCATCGCCGTCGATGTAGGTGATGGCGGACGAGCACGCCGCGGTGTTGACGAAACCCGGGTCGTACGTCGTCATCCCGGTTTCCTTCAGCAGCTTGCCCACCCCGATGCCGGCGGGGCCCTCGACTGCGGATTGCACCGGCATCGAAAGCTGCCCACCGGGGTGATCGAGCTTGACTTCCGTCATGTGTCCCTCGCTTCGCCGGCAGATCTGCGTTGAATTGCCTTCGCTTTTACCGTAATCACGGCCGAGGAGGTACCGCCCGTCGTGGTTCGGCGGTGAGGCATGCGTCACCCGTTTCCCGGCCAGCGAGCCGGGAAACCCGCCCATTTCGGGCATGAGGTCGGTGAGCGGAGCTTCGGAACGCTACCGACCCGACGCGTACGCCGAGGAGGTGGCGGCGGTCAGGAGAGGTCGAGACGGCGCAGCGACCCGTCGGGGTCGACCCGGTAGACGTCGAGCCGGTTCGCGCCGGCGTGGAAGAGCCGGTCGTCGGCGAGCAGGGCGGCGAACCGGCGACCGCCGGTGTCGCGGGGAACCACCGGGACGACCGCGCCGACCCGGCCGTTGACGGCGATCGCCAGCGGGGTGCCGTCGGGCATCTCGTCGGGCACGTCGCCCCAGACGACCGCCGGCAGCCGCCCGGCGTCCGGGTCGACGGCGCTGTACGCGGCCAGGTCGGCGACGCGGGCGGTGCCGCCGGCCGGCCGGTCCCCGACGGCGGTGCCCACCAACGGATGCGGCGCCGGCGGCACGAGCGGCGCCGGCACGCCCCCGGCGATCGGGGTCGGCTGGCCGGGGCGGTCGTAGAACACCTTGCCCGCCTCGGCCCGCGGCGCCTGGCGGGCGGACCGGCCGTCGACCGGCCACGGGAGCCGGATGGCCGCCTCGTCGGCGATGGTGGGCAGCAGGTCGACGTGCTGCCAGTTGCGGTCGTCGACCCGTCCGGCGCGCTGGCCCGGGGTCTTGACGAACGTCGGCACCCAGGCGACCTCGCCGGGAGCGGCCCGGATGGCGTCCATGCCGCGGCCCTGCGCGCCCCGCGTGAAGCTGACCCCGTGGTCGGCGGTGACCACCAGCAGGGACTGGTCGTAGAGGCCGGTGGCGCGCAGGGTGCGCAGGGTCTGCCCGATCAGCCGGTCGGTGTAGCCGAGCTGTGCGAGGTGCCGCCCCCGGGCCAGCTCCGTCCAGCCTTCGCCGTCGTTCGGCAGGTCCTCCGGTGCGTCGTAGCGCACCCCTGACGGCAGGTACGCCCACGGCGAGTGCGGCATCAGCAGGTGCAGGAAGTGCAGCGTGGGCCGGGGCGCCGGACGCAGCCCGGCCAGGAAGCTGGTGAACCGGGCCGGCTGGTTGTCGTCCAGGCTGTCCCAGCGGAACTTCGGGTCCGCCGGCACCGGTTCGGCGGCGTCGATGCCCGCCTCCGCCCGGGTGCGTTCGCGGTAGGAGTCCTCCGGGTCGACGCGGCTGTCCACCGGGGCGGTGAGCTGGCGCAGCAGCCCGCCGGCCTGCCGGACCAGCACGCCCATCCCCTGCTCCGGGCTGACCGGCTGCTCGCAGCGGCTGGGCGGGCAGAGCCGCGTGATGCTCTCCTCGGCGCGCACGTCGTACAGCCCGCCGAAGGCGGTGAAGAGGTTGTCCGGGTACTGCGAGTAGTGCGGCGCCGAGGCCCGCTGCGGGTACCGGCCGGTGAGCATCGCCGGCAGCGCGTAGGGCGTCCAGCCGCTGACCCCGGTGGCGTTGCGGTACCAGGTCGAGCCGCCGGCCAGCTCGGCGAAGTGCGGGAACCGGGCGGCGTCGACCCGCCCGTCCTCACCGAGCAGGGAGACCAGGGGCAGCTCGTCGAGGACCAGCACGACCACGGGCGGGTGGTTGCCGGGCCCCGCCACCCCGGCGGCACCGCCCTCGCCCCGGGGCAGCACGACCGTCGAGGTGGGCGAGACGAACACGAACAGCCCCACGAACAGCAGCGGGCCGGCCGCGGCTAGGCGCAGCACCCGTCCGGGCGCGCGCCACCGCCGGTGGGCGGCCGCACCGGCGGCGCCGACCAGCCCGGCGACCAGCAGCAGCGGTACGCCCCGCAGCGGCGTACCGTGCCGGCCCACCTGCACGGCCAGCGCGGCGAGCAGCAGCCCGACCAGCAGGGTGTGCGTCACCGACCGGGTGGTGCGCCCGGCCAGCCGGGACAGCACGCCGAGCAGCGCCACGGCGGCGGTGGGCAGCAGCGCGATCACCACCACCAGCAGCAGGATCTCGCCCCGGTCGGCCCGGTGGAACAGGAAGAAGTCGGGGCTGCGCCCGAGGACGTCCAGCAGCGGCTGGGTGACCACGAGCCCGAGGAGACCCGCCACCTCGGCCAGCCGGCCCAGTTCCGCCCGCCACCCGACCCGGCTGACCCGACCTGCCCGGCTGGCTTGACTGGCTCGGGCGGCGGGGTCGGGGGCGGACTGGCCTGCCGCGTCGGGGGCCGGGGCGTTCGCCCGCTCAGCCACCCACGACCGCCGCGTAGAGCGTCCGGGTGCCCGAGGGCAGGTCGAGCCGGCGCGCGATCCGGCAGCGCGCCCCGAGCAGCCGCTCGAACTCGGCCCGCCGGTAGTCGGGGAAGAGTCCCTCGGGCTTGTTCGCCAGCAGCCGCCGGGCCATCGGGTCGTCGGGGTGGACGAACTCCACCACGACCCGGGCGCCGGGGGTGGCGAGCCCGACGAGCCAGTCCAGCACCTCGGGCAGCGGCACGTTGCGCCCGATCGCCAGGTGGTGCACCACGGCCAGGGCGAGCACGACGTCCGCCTCGGCCCGGTCCGCGAACGACGCCCGCTCCACCCCGCGCCAGCCGCCGCCGGGGGACGGGTCGGCGAGGTCCATCACCAGGGGCAGGATCCGCCGCTCCCCCTGCGCGCGCAGCGCCCGGTAGAGCCCGTCGACCACGCCCGGGTCCTGCTCCACCGCGACCACGTAGTCGGCGTGCCGGGCGGCGAGCCGGGCGTACCGGCCGTCGTTGGCGCCGAGGTCCAGCGCCAGGCGGGGCCGCGGCCCCTCGGCCAGCGCCTCGGTGACGAAGCGTTCCTTGGCCGCCCGGTCGTCCGCGCTGTAGGCGCAGGTGCGCTGGTAGTCGATCCAGTGGCTGGCCGCCGGCTGGTGTTCCAGCCGGCGGACGAGCTTCTCGATCCCGCGTACGGTGGCCAGCGCCAACTCCCGGGAGTAGCCGGCGGCCCGCAGCTGGGACCGGACGTCGGCGGTGCTGGCCGTCGCGTTGCGCCGCTGCATCGCGTCGTGCAGGTGCACGTGGGTGAGCACGCCGGGCAGCAGGCGTCGGGTGCCGCCGAACAGCCGGCGCATCTGGTCTGGCTCGATGCCGTCGACCCGGGCGCGCAGCCAGGGCTGGAAGTCCAGCCCGAGGTGGGCGCCGAGCAGCAGCGGGTAGAGCAGCGTCTGGCAGAACTGCCGGTAACCGGCCCAGGGCTCGCCGTCGCGGGCCGGGGCGAACGAGCCGACGTCGATGAAGACCGGCTCCGCGCCCCGCCACTGGAGGTTGTACGCCGAGCCGTCCTTGGTGGTGAACCCGGCCGGCAGCGCCGCCCGCAGGATCTCCAGGTGCAGCAGCGCCGCGTCGCGGAGCATGGCGAAGGACCACTCGTACGGGTGGGAGACGAACGGGATGCGCTCGTGGCGGAGCACGGCGGCCCACCGGTCCCCCGACGGCACGACGGCCGGCTCGACCGGCTCGGTGCCGCACACCTTGCCGGCGGCCAGCAGGGGCGGGAAGAAGTCACTGGCGGTCAGCTCGCGCCACTGCCCGGCGGCGCGCTCGTCCAGCCCGCGCAACACGTCCCCGTCGAGGTGGAAGACCCGGTTGGCGGGGTCGCGGAACGAGCCGGGCTCGGTGCGCAGGCCGGTACGGGAGATCCCCATCGCCGGATCAGCGCTGGTCGGTGGGCTGGCGGCGGAACCGGTCGACCAGGCGCCGCCAGTAGAGCTTGGCCGCCACCGCGGCGCCGGCCACCCCGCCGACCACCGCCTGCACGATCAGGCTGCCGGACCCCGCGTCCAGGTAGGCCAGGTGTTCCACCGACCGCTCCTTCCCTCGCGTCTCGACACCGGCGTCCGCGGGCACGCCCTCTGGGGGATTTGCCTGGAAAGCCGGACTTGTCTCACACGCTACGCCGATCGTCCGGCTCGTGAGGGCCACACCCGGTAGTCCGTCCGGCGTCCGTTTCGTTCAAGACACCCGCCCGGCCCCGCCCCTACCGTGGACGCCATGGCACCGACACTCGACCTCATCGGCCTGGTCAGCAGCGACCTGCCCCGCTCCCTCGCCTTCTACCGCCGACTCGGCCTCGACATCCCGGCGGATGCCGACACCGCACCGCACGTCGAGATCACCCTGCCCGGGGGACTCCGGCTGGCCTGGGACACCGCCGAGACCATCCGCTCGTTCGACCCGGACTGGAGGCCGGGGGGCGGCGGCGGGGCCGGCCTCGCCTTCCGGTGCGCCGACCCGGCCGAGGTGGACCGGCTCTACGCGGAACTGGTGGCCGAGGGGCACCAGGGCCACCTGCCCCCGTGGGACGCCTACTGGGGCCAGCGGTACGCGGTGCTGCTCGACCCGGACGGCAACGGCGTGGACCTGTTCGCCCCGCTCCCTGCGAGCTGAGGTGTAAGGAAGGGCACCTTCCTAACGCTATGCGTTAGGAAGGTGCCCTTCCTTACACCGGGCGGGGAGGTAGCAGGGCCGTCGGCGGCACTCCGGCGAGATCGCGTACGTCGCGCGTGAGGTGCGCCTGGTCGGCGAAGCCGCAGCGGGCCGCCACCTCCGCCAGTGGGGTGTCGGCCCGGGCCAGTGCCAGCGCCCGCCGCATCCGCAGGATCCGCGCCAGCGTCTTCGGGCCGTACCCGAACAGGTGCCGGCAGCGACGGTGCAGGGCACGCGGGTCGAGACCGGTCTCGGCGGCGGTCGCGGCCACGCCCGCACCGGCCGACAGCGCGGCGGCGACCCGCGCGCCGAGCGGATCGGGCCCGCCGGCCGCCCGCAGCCGCGCCACGGCGACCTCCGCCAGTACGGCGGCCGGAACCGCCTCCGCCCGCTCGGCCAGCCGGGCGACGTCCCGGGCCGGCCACAGGTCGCCCAGCGGGACCCGCCGGTCGCGCAGTTCGACGGCCGGCACGCCGAACACCGCCGGGCCAGTGCCCGGCGGCAGCCGCAGCCCCACCCAGCGCTCCGCCGGCCCGCCGCCGCTCAGGTACGCGGTGCGGTCCGGCCCGGCCACCAGCAGCCCGCCCCGGCTCGAC
Source organism: Micromonospora sp. NPDC047074 (assembly GCF_040643815.1). Taxonomy (NCBI): domain Bacteria; kingdom Bacillati; phylum Actinomycetota; class Actinomycetes; order Micromonosporales; family Micromonosporaceae; genus Micromonospora; species Micromonospora sp. NPDC047074. The sequence goes on along the minus strand of NZ_JBEYVB010000029.1, from coordinate 33,663 downwards.
CAGAGCAGGTCGAGGCAGCCGTCAGGGAGCACCCTGGTCGGCGCGGCGCCCGCCGCCGTGGTGCTGGTCCACAACACCGCACGGGCGAACCCGGCGGGACGTTCCCGGTACATGCCGCCCAGCCTGCCACGGCCGGGCTAGCCTCCGGATGTGCGATGGTCGGTGTTGGACGCCCCGCTCGACTCCTCCGGACGCGGCAGGGGCGAGCGGCGGGCGCCCGAGGCGCTGCGGGCCGCCGGGCTGCTGGGCCGGCTGGGTGCGGCGGACGCCGGCACGGTCGACGCCCTGATCACCGACCCGGTCCGGGACCCGGAGACCGGTGTGGTCGGCGCCGACCAGGTGCGTCGCGCGAGCCGGGCGATCGCCGCCCGGGTGACGGAGCTGCTCGACACGGGACGGCACCCGCTGCTGCTCGGCGGCGACTGCGCGATCCTGCCGGGCGCGTTGCAGGGGCTCTCCGCCGGCTTCGACCTGTGGTTCCTCGACGCCCACCTGGATTTCGAGGACGGCCGGTCCTCGCCCACCGGCGAGGGTGCGGACATGGACCTGTCGATCGTCACCGACCACGGTCCGGCGGGGGTCCTCGACCGGGAGGGCCCGCTGGTCGACCCCGACCAGGTGCACGTGCTCGGCCACCGGCCGCTCGACCAGGCCTCGGCGGACGGCAGGGAGGCCTCCCGGGTGGACCCGGCCGTGCACCTGGTGCCGGCGAGCCGACTGCGCGGCGCCGACGCGGCGACGGTGGGAAACGATCTCGCCGCCGGTACGACGCCGGCCTGGCTGCACCTCGACCTCGACGTGCTCGACCCGCTCGTGCTGCCGGCGGTCAGCTACCCCGAGCCGGGCGGCCTGGACTGGGCCGACGTGACCGCGCTGACCCGACCGCTGGTGCGTTCCGGTCGGCTGATCGGCATGAGCGTCACCGACTTCAACGCCGACGAGGACCCGGACGGGCGCCACGCGGAACGCATCGTCCAGGCCCTCGCCGAGCTGCTGGCCGACTGACCGCCGGGACGCGGCGCTTTTCGCACCCTCGCACGGGGCACCGGCCCGAGCTAGGCGCCGGTGGTGGCGGCGCCCGGCAGCCGGACGGTGAACACGGTCCGGCCCGGCCGGCTGTCCAGCCCGACCGTGCCGTGGTGGGCCTCCACCACGGCGGCCACGATCGCCAGGCCGAGCCCGGTGCTGCCGTGCGCCCGGGAGCGGGAGCTGTCGCCCCGGGAGAAGCGTTCGAACACCTCGGCCCGCAGCGCCGGCGGCACACCGGGGCCGTCGTCGGCGACGCCGAGCACGGCGACACCCGCGTCCACCCGCAGGGTGGTGGTGACCCTGCTGCCGGGCGGAGTGTGCACCCGGGCGTTGGCCAGCAGGTTCGCCAGCACCTGGTACAGCCGCGCCGGGTCGCCGGTGACCCGCACGACCGTGTCCGGCAGGTCGAGCTGCCAACGATGCTCCGGCCCCGCCACGTGGGCGTCGCTCACCGCGTCCACCACCAGCGCGGACAGGTCCACCGGCTGCGCCGAGAGCGGGCGGCCCGAGTCGAGCCGGGCGAGCAGCAGCAGGTCGTCGACGAGGCTGGTCATCCGGGCGCTCTCGGACTCGACCCGGCGCAGCGCGTGGGCCACGTCGGGCGGCACCTCGTCCCGGCCACGCCGGGCCACCTCGGCGTACCCGCGGATGGCCGCCAGCGGGGTACGCAGCTCGTGGCTGGCGTCGGCGACGAACTGGCGTACCCGGGTCTCGCTGGCCTGGCGCGCGGCGAGCGCGGCGGCGACGTGCCCCAGCATCCGGTTCAGGGCCGCGCCGACCTGGCCGACCTCGGTACGCGGATCGGTGTCGGCGGCCGGGACCCGCACCGGGAGCGCGACCTCGCCCCGGTCCAGGGGCAGCTCGCTGACCCGGCCGGCGGTGGCGGCGACCCGGCGCAGCGGGCGCAGGGTCGCCCGCACGATGAGGGCGCCGGCCCCGCCGGCGACGACGAGGCCCACGGTCGCCACTGCGGCCTGCGCGGCGACCATCCACCAGACGGTCTCCGACACGCCCGACAGCGGCAGGCCGAACACCCGCACGGTGCCGCCCGCGGACTCCCGCGCCACCACCCGGTAGTCGCCGAGCTCCCCCAGCTCCCGGGTGCGGGGCCGGCCGTCCGCGGGCAGGTCGGCGAGGGTCGCCACCTCCCCGGCGGGGATGGCGCGCTCCTGCCGGTCGGCCAGGGTCCAGGCCCAGGTCACCCTGCCGTCGACCACCTCGGCGACGACGGCGCCCGGCGGGAAGCCACGGGGGATCCGCGCGTCCGACGGGACGGTCGCGCCGGGCGGCGGCTCGAACGGCGACGGCCCGCCACGACCGGGGCCGGTCCGCATCGGCGCCAACTGGTCGTCCACCCGGTCGATCAGGAACTGCCGCAGCGCGACCGTGGTGATCCCGCCGATGGCGACGCTGACCAGGGCCAGCAGCGCGACCAGGATGACCACCAGGCGGGTCCGCAGCGACAGGCCGGCCAGCCACCGGCGGAGCGGGCCCACCCGCCGCTCACTCCGCCGGTCGGAGGACATACCCCGCGCCGCGCAGCGTGTGGATCATCGGCTGCCGGCCAACGTCGATCTTCTTCCGCAGGTACGAGATGTACAGCTCCACCACGTTGGCCTGGCCGCCGAAGTCGTAGTTCCAGACCCGGTCGAGGATCTGCGCCTTGCTCAGCACCCGGCGCGGGTTGCGCATGAGGTAACGCAGCAGCTCGAACTCGGTGGCGGTGAGGGTGATCGGCCGGTCGCCGCGGCGCACCTCGTGGCTGTCCTCGTCGAGGCTGAGGTCGCCGACGGTCAGCACCGCGTCGGTGCGGGCGGCGACGGCGAACCCCGAGCGGCGCAGCAGCGCCCGCAGCCGGGCGATCACCTCCTCCAGGCTGAACGGCTTGGTGACGTAGTCGTCGCCGCCCACCGTCAGCCCGGCGATCCGGTCCTCCACCGCGTCGCGGGCGGTCAGGAAGAGCACCGGCACCGTCGGCGCCTGCTCGCGCAGCCGGCGCAGCACCTGGAAGCCGTCCAGGTCGGGCAGCATCACGTCGAGCACCACGGCGTCCGGCTGGAACTGCCGCGCCGCGTTCAGCGCCGACGTACCGTCGCCCGCCGTGCGCACCTGCCAGCCCTCGTAGCGCAGCGCCATCGACAGCAGGTCGGCCAGCGTCGGCTCGTCGTCGACCACCAGCACCCGCACCGGTTCGCCGTCGGGGCGGCGCAGCTCCACCCGGCCCGCCCCGACCTGCCCGTCCGTCACCATGACCCCCATCGTGGGTCGGCCCGCTGTGCCCGATGTGTGCGTCAGCTGTGTCCCCGCTGTGCGTCGGCCGGGCCCTGCCCCGGTGCCCGGCGCCCCGGCCACCGCCGGCCGGCCGCCCGACGCGCGACGGGTGGTCTCATTCGGTCATGCCCACCGGGTAGGTGTGCACGAAGCGCATCGTCCAGGTGTCGTCGCCGACGGGGTGCCCGCGGCGGTAGAGGTGGTCCGGCCCGCCACCGGCCGGTGCCCCGGCCCCGTCGGGATGCCGCAGGACCCAGTGCGCCGGTGGGGAGCCGTCCGGCTCGGCGGGCAGCGCCCGCACCAGGTCGTGGGCCGGGCCGTCCACGAAGCGTACGGTCACCTCGCTCATCCGCGCCCGCCTCTCCCGCGTACCGCCCTGCCGTCGCCCTGGCTCGCAAGCTACCGGATCCGGGCGCGGCCCCGCCCGGATCCGGTAGCGGTTTGCCCTGATCGGAGCTCGGGTACCGCAGCGGAGAAGCCGTCGCGGGTGCCGACGGCCACGAGTCACGAGGAGCAGTCGATGCGGACGCTGGACGGGCGGTACCGGCTCGAACAGCGCATCGGCATCGGGGGCATGTCGGAGGTCTGGCGGGCCCACGACGCGGTGCTGGACCGGCCGGTCGCGGTGAAGGTGATGTCGCCCGGGCAGAAGGGGCAGGAGGCCACCGTGGCGCGGATCCGCGCGGAGGCGCGGTCGGCCGCCCGGCTGGTCCATCCGAACGTGGCGTCCGTGCACGACTTCGGCACGTGCGCGACGGGACCCGGTGGCCAGGTGCCCTACATCGTCATGGAGCTGGCCGAGGGCGAGACCCTGGCGGCGCACCTGCGGGCCGGGCCGCTGGACTGGCGCATCGCCGTACGGGTCTGTGCCGAGGTCTGCGCCGCGCTGGCCGCGGCCCACGCGCACGGCATCGTGCACCGCGACGTCAAGCCGGCGAACGTGATCCTGGCCCCGGCCGGCGTGAAGGTGCTCGACTTCGGCATCGCCACGCCCTCCGGCACCCCGGACGAGTTGCCGGAGGGGATGGTGGTCGGCACGCCGGCCTATCTCGCGCCGGAGCAGTGGGAACGGGCGCCCGCGACGCCGGCCGCCGACATGTACGCCGTCGGCGTCCTGCTCTACTACTGCCTGACCGGGCGGCTGCCGTACGCGGCGGGCACGACGACGCAACTGCTCGGCGCACGGCGGCGGCAACCGCCCCTGCCGCTGCCCGAGATCGAGGGGCTGCCGCCGGAGGTGGCCGAGCTGTGCGCGAGTTGCCTGGCCGACGACCCGGACGACCGGCCGTCCAGCCTCGTGGCCGCGCTGCTGCTGGCCGAGACGGTGGACGCCCGGGTGTACGTGCCGATGCGGCAGCCGGTGGCACCGCGGCAGCGCGCCGTGCCGGTGTCGCCGTGGACCGCCCGGGCCGCGGCCGAGGTGACCGAGGCGGCCCCGATCCCCGGCTGGTCGACCCAGGCCGGCTGAGCCTTCCCGGGCCGCCCGGGTGGTCCACCTCCGCTCCCCGGCGCCCGCCGCCGGCTCTCCCACCGGCAGCTGCGGTTTCACCTTCCTGGGGTCGGGTAGCCGGGCGGGTGAGCGACGGGAGGAACGCGATGCCGGAATCGAGCTCATGGCTGAACGAGACGGCCACCGCGACCGCCGAGGGCGGCCACGTACGCACCGACGACGGGGGCCTGTCCACCGCCCTGGCGTCCCCGTTGGCACCACACTGCTCGGGACTGACCCCGGAACAACTGCTCGCCGCCGCCTTCGCCTCCTGCCTGCACCACGCGGCGGTCGAGGCGGCGGGCGAGATCACCGACGAGGCGCACACCGTGCAGGTCCGGGCGGAGGCGAAGCTCGGGCGCGACGACGACGGCCGGTACCGGGCCGACGTGCACGCCTCCATCTCGTCGGCGGGGCTCACCCGGCAGCAACTGGCCGAGCTGGTGGAGCACGCGGACCGGCTGTGGCCGTTCACCAGCGGCGACGGCAGCCGGCACCGGCTCACCGTGACCCCGGCGGAGAACGGCCGACACTGACGCCTCCAGGGCCGCGCGATCTTGCACTCTGTGCCCTGACAAAAGCCACATCGCCCCCAAGGCAGGGGCCGAAAGTGCAAGATCGCGATCGCGGAGGGGTCGTGTGGCGTGCGGGCGTGTCCGCGTCTTGGGGCCGACCCGGGGGTCGACCGTCGGGTCGGGGGGCCTCCACCGTTCGGTGGAGGTCGCCCCGTTACGCGGGCAGCCCGCCCCGAGATCGACTCTCCGCCCGATAAACACCCGCTTAACGGGATATATGCGAAAGAATAGACAAGCCGAGATCGCGGCATTGGTGGGTCTTCAGACCTGATCGACCCGAAGATCGCCGCAAATTGTGACGCATGCCACCAACCGGGCCGATGGCAAGGCGCGCTCGGCTTTCTAGCCTCGGCGGGTGCATCCCGACGACCCCATCGACCAGAAGCCGACCCAGGATCGACCGGCTGCCTGCCCAGACGACCCCGCCTCCACCGAACGGACGACCGGGCGCCACCGCGCCGGGGACCGGCAGCGGCGCGGTGGCCGGGCCCTGTTCGCCTCCACCCCCCTCCGGGTGGCGCTGGCCACCGGCGTGACCTGCTGCCTCGGCGCGGCCGCGTTCGTCGGCACGCGCGACGACGCCGACCCCCCGCGGGAACCGGTGGCCGAGGCACTGGCCGACCGGGCCGTTGACGACGACCGCGCCTCGCGGTCCCTGGACCGGGCCGCCTCCCCGTCCCCCACCCCCACGGCCAGCCCCAGCCCCACGCCGAAGCCGACCCCGTCGGCCACCCGCAAACCGAAACCCAAGCCGACCAAGCCACCCCGCCCGCGCCCGGTCGCCGGGCTCACCCAGGCCCAGATGGACAACGCCAAGATCATCGCGGACGTGGGCCGCGAACTGAAGATGCCGCGCCGCGCCCTGGTGGTCGCCGTGGCGACCGCGATGCAGGAGAGCAGGCTCTACAACCTCGCCAGCGACGTGCTCCCGGAGTCCAGCCAGTACCCGCACCAGGGCAGCGGCTCCGACCACGACTCGGTCGGCCTGTTCCAGCAGCGCCCGAGCAGCGGATGGGGCACCGTGCGCGACCTGATGCGCCCGGCGTACGCCGCGCGGGCGTTCTACGAGGCGCTGCGCGAGGTTCCCGGTTGGCAGGAGATGAGCGTGGCCGGCGCGGCCCAGGCCGTGCAGATCTCGGCCTTCCCCGACGCGTACGCCCAGCACGAGACCCTGGCCACGACGGTCGTCGCCGCGCTGACCTGACCGGTGCCCGGAGGCGGCCCGGCGGCCGACGCCGGGGCTCGCAGGGTTGGCCGGGTCAGCGGATCCCCGCGCGACCGCCCGGCGGCTCGCTGGACGCGTCCGCGCCACCCCGGGCGGCGATCCGGGTGCCCGGCACGCCGGCCGCGGCGGTCGGGGTGTCGGCCGGGACCGGCTCGACGGTCAGGCCATCGAGGAAGTGGTCCACCCGGGCCTCGCGCCGCCGCCGGGCGTGCAACGCCTCCTCGAAGTCCCGCCGGGCCTGCACCGCCTCGGCATAGACCCGCTCGCGCACCTGCCGGGCCTCCTCCCGGGCCGCGTCGAGCTCGAACCGCGCCTGGGCCAACAGGTCGGCCGCCGCCCGCTCGGCGTCACCGGCTCCGCGCCCGATCTGGCCCGGGCCACCGGAGTCGAGCCGTTGCAGCACGCCGCGGAGCGCCGTCGCCTCCTCGCGGATCAGGTCCCACTCGCGACCGGCCCTGGCGGCGCCCTCGGCCCGGGCGGCGATCCGGGCCAACCGGACACCGATCTGGTCCAGGCAGGAGTCGACCTGCCGCTGGTCGTATCCGGTCGTAACGACGGAGAACCTCATACTGTCGCCCCCCAGGCAGCTGGTGTTTCCTTCCCCACCCTGGATCCTCTGCGCCGAGGGTGGCAGCCGCCGGGGTTCGGGAAAAATGTTCAGCATGCGGACGCCTCCGGCGCCCGCGCGCGTCGTGGGGTGTCGACGGGCGCCCGGGCGTGGACAATGCGCCCGCGGCGGCTCAGGACCGCTTGGGAAGCACGACCACCCGGCCGAAGAACTCGTCGATCCGCTGCACCACGTCGTTGAAGTCGTCCAGGTCGATCGGCTTGGTGACGTACGCGTTTGCCTGGAGCGTGTAGCTGCCCAGGATGTCCGTGTCGGCGTTGGAGGTGGTCAGCACGACGATCGGGATGGTGCGCAGGTCCTCGTCACCCTTGACCTCGCCGAGCACCTGCCGCCCGTCCATCCGGGGCATGTTCAGGTCGAGCAGGATCACGTCGGGGCGCCGGGCGTCGACGTGGCGCCCCTCGCGGCGCAGGAACTCCATCGCCTCCTGGCCGTCGTTGACGACGTCGATGACCTTGTCGACGTCGGAGTCCGCGAGGGCCTCCTCGATCATGAGCACGTCACCCGGGTCGTCGTCCACCACCAGAATACGAACGGGACTCGCGCTGTCTGCACCCATCACTACCTGCTTCGTGTCGGTGGAACGGAGAACGCGAGGCGTTCCGCGCTGGCGGGGCAATCTAGCCCATCAGCCGGCGGTGCGCGCCGTCGGGTCAGCCCGGTCGGGCTCGTAGCGCAACACGTCGGCCAGCCCGGTCACCTGGAGCACCCGGTCGACCCGACCGCTGGCGCCGGTCACCCGCAGCCAGCCGCCGTCGGGGGCGACCAGGTTGTCACCGCGGACGAAGGCGGCGATCCCGGTGGAGTCGCAGAACGTGAGCGCGGTCAGGTCTACCAGCAGCCGGCGCTCGCCGCCGTTGACCAGCCGGTCGATGACCGCGTTGAGCTCGGGCGCGGTGCTCAGGTCGAGCTCGCCGGCCAGCCGCAGGCACGTCCCTTCGCCCTCGCGTTCGACGTACGAGACGGTGAACGCCACCCGGATCCCCTTCGCTCCACCACAGGCGATTGCTTGCAGCAGGGCAATTATAAGCAGGAATGTCGGGCAGGGCCGCACCGGCGTTCAGCGCACTCCGGGGCCGCCCGCGGTCACGGACGAACCGGCCGCGACGAGGAACCGCGCGGCCCGGGGGAAGTCCCGCAGGACCCGCCCATAGTGTTCCAGAGTCGACCCCAGCACGGGAGCCGGCACACCACGGCTGGTGAGGATCTCGACCAGCCAGTCGACGAACTCGGTGAACAGCGTGCCGTCGTCGACATAGAGCGCGGCGGCCAGGAAGTCCACGATGTGCCCGAGGTCGCTGACGGTCGAGTCCAGTTGGTTGGGGGTGTAGTCGCGGGCCGACGGGTGGCGTTCGCGCAGGTCGGCCAGTGCCTCGTCGATCAGCTCGCCGCGCCGCCTGACCAGACCTGCGTACTCGTCGTCGGCCAGGTGGGCCAGGTCCGCCGGTGGCACGCGGCGCAACGCGCGCTCGTCGGCGACCAGGTCGGCCGCGGTCGGGGCGTCGGGCGCCCACGCGACGCCGAGCCGCCGGGCCCAGCGCCCGTCCGCGCCGAAGCCGCGGCCCCCCACCACCACGGGCACGTCCACGCGGCGACACGCCTCGACCATGCGGTGCGCGTACGGCAGCCGCATCGGCAGCGCGCAGGCCAGCGCGACCGCGTGCGCGTCGTGCCGGTGCAGGTACGACACCAGGTGGGCCGCCGGAACGCTCGCGCCGAGGAACGTCACCTGCCAGCCCCGTAGCCGCAGCACCTCGGCGACCAACCGGGGCGGCAGGGCGTGCCACTCGCCGTCCATGCAGGCCACGACGATCCGGCCCCGTGTCGGGCGCGGGTTGGCGTACGCGGCGACGGCCGCCACCACCCGTTCGCTGATGTGCGTCGCGGCGTGCTCCTGGGCGACGCTCCACTCGTTGCGGGCCCACCGCTCCCCCACCTCGGCCTGTGCCGGGGCGACCAGGTCGAGCAGGACGCGCTCGGCGGGCACCCCGACATCGAGCAGGCCGGTGGCCACCTCGACGGCGGCGTACTCGTCCGCCTCGTCGAGGCAGTCGAGGTATCCGGGCCAGGCGCCGGCCGGGATGGCCTGGATGGTCGGGGCGGCGGTCACGGGTGCTCCCTCGCGTCGGTGGTGGCGGTCGCGTCGGGCACCGCGTGCAGGTGCCGGGGCGCACGCCCACCCGGGCCGGTCGCGCGCAGCGCGAGGACGGCGATGTCGTCGTGGTCGCCGTGGGCCAGCCAGTCGCAGGTCACCTGCTCGACACGTTCGGCCAGGGCGGGGGCGGGCATCCGGTGGCAGCCGGTGAGCGCATGGACCAGCCGCTCCGTGCCGAACTGCTCGTCGCCCCGGCGGCCGCCCCGCGCCTCGGTCACCCCGTCGCTGTAGAGCAGGCAGGTCTCGCCCGGCTCCAGCCGGACGGTCACCTCGCCGATCCGGGGGTCGGGGACGACGCCGACCAGCATGCCGGACAGCGGGACCGGCTCGACCTCGCCGGAGCCGCGCAGCACCAGCGGCGGAAGGTGGCCGCCGCCGGCCAGGGTCAGGGTCAGGCCGCCCTCGCGCAGCGGCCGCACCACCCCCAGCACCATGGTGGCGAAGCGCCCCTGGCCCTGCGCCTGGCTGGTCTCCAGCAGCGCGTCGTTGAGCAACTTCAGCAGCCGCCCGGGCTGCGACTCCACCCGGTGCAGCGCCTGGAGGCACTGACGCAGCTGACCGGTGAAGATCGCCGCCTCGACGCCCTTGCCGGAGACGTCGCCGAGAAAGAAGACGGAGCCGCCGTCGGCCAGCCGGTGCGATCCGTAGAAGTCCCCACCGATGCGCAGACCCGCCTGGGCCGGCCGGTACGCGGTACCCCACTGCACCCCGGCCGCCTCGGCCGGCTCCACCGGCACCAGGCTCGCCTGAAGGGTGTCGGCGACCTCGGCCTGGTCGCGGTAGAGCAAGGCCGTGGTCAGCGCCGCACCCGCCCGGGCCGCGAAGGCGCGGACCAGCTCCAGGTCCGCCTCGTCGTACCAGTTGGTCACGCTCCGCGCGACCAGCAGCACGCCGACCGGGGCGTCCCGGCCGGGCAGTGGCACCACCCTGGCGCAGCTCTCCGCCACGGCCGAACCGGGCAACCAGCCGACCGCCACGGCCTGCTCCACCAGCCAGTCGACGGTGTGTGGCTCCGCTCCGTCCAGGCCCTCGGCGATCGCCGAGGGCAGGTCGGGGGCGGGCAGCACCCCGCTGTCCACCACCGGGGCGTCGTCGTCGGCACGGTCGGCCCGCCACCAGCGGGCCCGCCCGGACCGGGGTGCCAGCACCAGCACCGCCACCTCGGCCAGCGTGGGCACGGCGAGCCGGACCACGGCCGCGGCGGCGCGGTCCGGGTGCAGCGGATTGCCGAGCTTCTCGCCGACCACGGCCAGGAACGCCGAGCGGGCCCGCTCGGCGAGCAGGGCATCGGCGCGGGTGACGCTCTCGGTGACGTCCTCGACGTACCAGCAGCGGCGGGCGGCCGACAGGGACGCCCGGCGTACGCGCAACCGCCGGCCGTGGTGCGTGAACTCGCCGCTGCCCGACAGTCCCGGGATCCCGGCCGCCACGAGCAGCTCGCCGGGGGTGGCCTCCGGCAGCAGCCGCCGCGCCATCGCGCTGACGTGCCGCACGACGCCCTGCGCGTCGCAGACGACGAGGCCCTCGCGCAGGTGCTCGACGACCTCGGACCAGTCGGGCGGAGCGGGCGCACGGTCGGCGGCGAGCCGGGAAACCGTGGGCGTCGGACGTACCGGAACGTCGGCGGACCACGCCGTGGCTTGTGCGGCACTCGGCGTGGGGATCCGCCCGTCGCCGGGATCCCAGTCCCGGACGTCGGCAGCAGTCACCAGCTAAGCCCCACTCCTTCTCGGCACCCGCGGCGCCCCTGGGGCGGCGCATGTGGTCATATCTCCGACACCCACCCTACGCCCGTACGCCGGGAGCGCCACCCGGCGCCGTGGTGGGACCGCGATCGCGTATCCGGCGGGACCCGCCGGGCGTTGTTACGATCCCCTCGACCCTGTGCTGCGGAAAGGCGTGATCGTGCTGTCCCACCGGCGCCAACCCGAGGCTAATCCGTTGAGCATGACTGTCGACCGGTCGGATCCGGGCGCACCGCTCATCCTGGTGGGGGGCGATCTCGCCTACACCACCGCCGGGCCGTTGCGCACCGGGATCGACCGGGTGCTGGCGGACGCACCGCCGGCCCTCGTCCTCGACTTCGCGGACCTGATCTTCATCGACAGCACCGGGCTCGGCGTCATCGTGCACGCGTGGCGCGAGGGGCAGCACGGCGGCACTGCCCTCCAGCTGCGCGCCGTGCCCCGGTTCCTGGAGACGATCCTCGACATGACCGGTGTCGCGGACCTGCTCGCCCGGCCACTCGGCGACGGTCTGACGCCCGCCGAGGACGCCACCGGACGACCCACCCGCCCGGCCTGACGCGATCCGCCGGCCCCGGGGGTTGCGCCCGGACCCACGGCTGGGAACATGGAAGCATGGCCGCCCAGCTCCTGACCATCGAGGTGACCAGGCTCGAGGCCGGGCGTGCGCGGCTCCGGCTCGCCGGTGAGCTGGACTTCGACACCGCACCGGAGCTCGTCGCCGCCGCCGCCGAGCTGCGCCAGGACGGCTACCGCGAGCTCCTGTTCGAGCTGAGCGGGGTCAGCCTGTGCGACTCTTCCGGGCTCAGCGCGCTCCTCACCGCCCGGCACACCGGCACGGCGATCCGGCTCTCCGGGGTCGGCCCCCAGCTGCGGCAGTTGCTCGACCGCACCGGGTTGGCCGAGCTGCTGACGGTGGAACGTGCCACCGACGGCGACGTCCGCCGGGCGGGTTGAGCCGGCGCGGGCTGCCGACAACCCGCGGGTACAGGTGGGGGGTGGCCCCCGACCCTGGGACCAGGGGCCGGGGGCCGGAGTGAGGATCAGGGTGCGGTGAGCGGTTGCAGCCGGGGGCCGGTGGTCCGCGGCTGCCGCGTCACCGGCGGCTCGGCGTCCTCGGGTGGCCCGGAATCGGGCGTCTGGAAGAGATAGCGGACGAACACCCCACCCGCCTCGTTGTCGTCCGCTCCGGGCCACTGCCCGATGCAGTCCACCCCGACCACCTCGCGACCCGAGCCGTCGGTTTCCTCCAGCAGCGCCCACAGGCTCACCGGATAGCACCGGGTGGCCTCGGGCGAGAGGCGCCAGCGGGCGTACCAGCCGGGTCGGGCGGGAACGATCTCGACGATCCGCTTCATCACGACCTGTCCTTCCGTGTTCTCGGAAGTTCTCCGGTCCACTGCGATCGTCGGGCCCCGCCGGGTGATCGCCCCTCACCCCCGGCGGATGAAGCTCCTGCGGCGTACGCCGTGACGTCGCCGGAGGGGCCGCAGGCGTCCGTTTCGGCGCCGGTCACGGCGGGAAGGCGACCGGCGGAAGCGAGGAACACCAGCGGAAGCGAGGTGTCACCATGCGCAAGCAGATGGAGGGCGACAACCAGCGCCGCCGCGCGCTGGCCCGCCAGGCCCGCGAACGCGGCATGCAGGCCAGCGAGACCGGAGCCAGTCTCAGCGCCTCGAAGCAGCTCACCCACCTGGACCGGGGCAAGCGTGCCGGTCCGCCGCCGGCCGGCGCCCGCAAGCCGGACAGCACGCGGGGTGGGCCCGCGCCGCCACCGGCGGGTATCCCGGAGGCCCCCCGTCCCCTCCCGGACCGGGATTCGGGCGCGCCCGGGGTGACCCCGATCGGCTACCACGCGCTGGTCGACGACGTCGTCCGCCGCACCGGGACCGACTTCCGGAGCGCCAAGGTGGGCGTCGAGTCGACGGTACTGGTCCTGGCCTGGGCCCTGGGCGAGGCCGAACGCCGGCGGCTGCTGTCGGCGGTGCCGTCGAGCCTGCACGACGTCCTCCCGGTGGACGGCATCAGGCGGCGCCACGACCTGCCCGGCTTCCTGGCCGAGGTGGGCCGGATCAGCGGCCGGACGCCGGAGCAGGCCCGCTACCAGGCGGAGGCCACCGTCGCGGCACTCGCCGACCACGACGGCGACCTCATCGAGTCCCTGCACGTGCCGGACGGCCTGCGGGACCTGCTGGAGCCCCCGCCGGCCGGTGGCGGGCTGGTCGGCGCGATCAGCGCCACGCCACCGCTGGACGACGCGGACCTGCGGGCGGCGCTGCGCGGGTTGCCGTACTGGTCCGGCGACGGGAACGTGCTGTACCGCACGGTCGAACTGCCGTCGGACAACCTGGACCGGGTGCTGAACCGGATCGACCAGCTGCGGCAGGACACCGGCCGCGGTCCACGCATCGGCCGCTCGGGCCCGACCACCGCCGTGGTGACCGTACGGTCCCGGCAGGCGGACGCGGTCACGGCCATGGACGTCGACCTCGCCCACGCGGTCGACGACGCGATCGACGAGGCGGGTGCCGGGATAGCCACCGGCTGACCCGGCTCGCGGGCCGGCGGGCACCCCCCGCCGGCCCGGCTCCGGCTCGGCTAGCCTGCCGGGGTGGATCCCGACGCGCACCGGTTGGAGCTGGTCGTCGACCCGGCCCGGCCGACCGGGCGTACCCTCCTCGCCGCCGGTGTCGAGCAGTCCTACGTGGACGTGGCCGACCCCCGACACCTGCACTTCGAGTACGTACGGCGGATGGCCGCGGTGGCCGACCTCGCGGCTCCGCCCGGCCGCCCGCTGGACGTGTTGCACCTCGGCGGCGGCGCGCTGACCCTGCCGCGCTACCTGGCCGCGACCCGACCCGGGTCGGCGCAACTGGTCGTGGAGCGCGACCCGGCCGTGGTCGATGTCGTGGCGCGGGACCTGCCGGCGCTGCCCGCCGAGGTCGAGATCCGGGTGGCCGACGCCCGGGACGCGCTGACCCACGCACCGCCGGCCGGTTACGACCTGGTGCTCGCCGACATCTACCGGGCGGCGCGGATGCCGGCCCACGTACGCGGCGTCGAGTTCGTCACCGAGGTGGCCCGGACGCTGCGCCCCGACGGCGTCTACCTGGTCAACGTGACCGACCTGCCGCCACTGGTCTTCGCCCGGGTCCAGGTGGCCACCCTGCGGGCCGTCTTCGCCGACGTGTGCCTGGTGGCGGACCGCCGGATGCTGCGCGGGCGGCGGTACGGCAACGTGGTGCTCGCCGCGGCGCCGCGCCCCGGGCGGCTACCGGTGGCCCGGCTGGCCGCCCGGGCCGCGCGTGACCCGGTGCCGGGCGGCGTGCTGCACGCCGCGGCCCTGGACGCGTTCGTCGCCGGGGCCCGGCCCGCCACGGACGCCACCCTCCCCGCACGCTGACGTGTCAGGAAGGGCACCTTCCTCTACAGAATGCGTTAGGAAGGTGCCCTTCCTTACACCTAGCGGGCCCGGACGGCGACCTCGGGCGAGGAGCTTTCCAGCGGCACGGCGTTGGCCGGGACCAGGCCGAACTGCACCGCCGGGCGGGGCAGCGCGGCGTCGAGCACCCAGTCGGCGCTCACCCGGGCCCGGTTGCCCGGCATCGCCAGCAGGTGGTAGCCACGGGTGACCGCCTTGGCGGGCAGCCCGGACAACGACACCTTCAGCGGGTTCGCCGCCGCGTCCATGCCGCCCAGGTCGACCACCCAGCCCAGGTCGTGGTGCTTGTACGGCCGGCGTCGCCCCTGCCCGTAGGAGGCGGCGATGTTGTGCGCGGCCAGCTTGCCCTGCCGCTGCGCGTGCTGGGCGGTCATCGTGCAGATCTGCCCGGGGCGGGTGAGGTCGGGCACGGCGGCGGCGTCGCCGCAGGCGTACACCTCGGGGAAGCCGGGGACGCTGAGGTACTCGTCGACGACCAGACGCCCCTTCTCGGTGCGCAGCCCCAGCTCGGCGACGAACGGGTCGGGGCGCACGCCGACGCACCAGACCAGGGAGCAGGTGGGCACGTACTCGCCGTCGGTGAGCTTGACGCCGTCGGCGGTGGCGACGGCCACCGAGGTGCCCATCCGCACGTCCACGCCCCGGCGGCGCAGCACCCGGTCGGCGGTGTCCGACATCCGTTTGTCCAGCTCGGGCAGGACCCGGGGCGCGACGTCCAGCAGCATCCACTTCGGGCGGATCTTGAGTCGGGGGCGCTGGGCGGCCAGCTCGTCGGTGAAGAGCTGCCCGTGTGCGGCCACCTCGGTGCCGGTGTAGCCGGCGCCGACGACGACGAAGGTGGCGCGGGCCTGCTGCTCGGCCGGATCCTCGGCCTGCTCCGCCAGCTCGATCTGCCGGACCACGTGGTCGTGCAGGTAGAGGGCCTCGGGCAGGCCACGGAAGCCGTGGGCGTACTCGGTCACGCCGGGGATCGGCAACAGCTTGTTGACGCTGCCGACCGCCAGCACCAGCCGGTCGTACGCGAGCCGGTTGCGGTCCCCCTCCGCCTGGGTGAAGCCGACCCAGCGGTTCTGCAGGTCGACGTGGTCGGCCTCGCCGATCACCACCCGCACGCCGGGCAGTGTGCCGGTCAGCGGCACGGAGATCCGGCGGGGCTCGACCACTCCGGCGGCCACCTCGGGCAGCAGCGGCAGGTAGAGGAAGTAGTCGGTCGAGTTCAGCACCACGATCTCGGCCCGGCCCCGGGCCAGCCGGCTCAACGTCTTCGCCGCGTGGTAACCGGCGAACCCGGCCCCCACGATCACCACACGAGGTTTCGTCATTGCGGCCCCGTTCCCACCCCGGCACGGGACAAACGTGGCACGGCCGGCGGCCTCAACACTCGGCCAGCCGGACGTGCCCGGTCTGCCCGATTGCCTCCACCTCCCAGCACTGCCCGAACGCACGCACCCGCTCGGCGACGATCCGCCCGATCTCGTGCGGAAGGTCGGGGTCGATGGCCAGCCGGCCGTCCACCGGGTTCAGGTTCAGCATCGCCCGGATGAGGGCCAGCGGCGTGCCGGCCGCCCAGGCCTGCGGGCTGCACGCGGTCGGGTACGGCACGGCGAAGAGCAGCCGCTCCCGGGGATAGCCGCTCATCGCCTCCGGCAGGCGGTAGTCGAACTGCTCGGCGGCGTCGAGCAGGGCCAGGCTGATCCGGTTCGCCTCGGCCCGGTAGCCGTAGCGGGCCATGCCGAGCGCCGCCAGCGAGTTGTCGTGCGGCCAGACCGTGCCCAGGTGGTAGCCGAGGGCGTTGTAGAGCCGGTCGTCCCAGGAGAGGGTGCGGATCCCCCAGCCGGAGAACATGTCCTCGGCCATCAGCTGCCGCACGACCGTGCCGGCCCGCTCCGGCGGCACGATCCCGCTCCACAGCAGGTGCCCCATGTTCGAGGTCTTCGAGTCGATCGGGTTCTTGTCGCCGTCCAGCCCGACCGCGTAGAAGCCGCCCCGCTCGTCGAGCCAGAAGTCGCGGTTGAAGCGGTCGTACAGCGCGGTGGCCTCGGCGCGCAGCCGACGGGCCAGGTCGGGCTCGGCGAGCGGGCCGTCGGCCAACTCGGCCAGCCGCAGCTTCGCGTCGTAGGTGTAGCCCTGCAGGTCGCTGGTGGCGATCGGCAGCACCGGGATGCGGCCGTCGGCGAAGCAGACCCCGTCCGGGGAGTCGCGCCAGCACTGGTTGCCCAGCCCTTCCGGGGAGCGCGTCGCGTACTCCACGTAGCCGTCGCCGTCCCGGTCGCCGTACCGGTCGATCCAGTGCAGCGCGGCGAGGGCGTTGTCGCGCAGGAACCGCACGGTCTCGTCGTCGCCGGTCCACCGCCAGTACTCAGACAGCAGGATCAGCCAGAGCTGGGTGGCGTCGGCGGTGCCGTAGTACGGGCCGTACGGCTTCTGTCCGGTCCGGGTCAGCTCGCCGCTGCGCACCTCGTGCAGGATCTTTCCGGGCTCCTCGTCGGTGAAGTCGTCGCACTTCTCGCCCTGCAACCGGGCCAGCGCGATGAGCGCACCCTTGGCCAGCGTCGGGCCGGCGACCAGCGTCTGGTACGCGGTGATCAGGGTGTCCCGGCCGAACACGGACAGGAACCAGGGCAGGCCGGCGCCCGGCAGCATGATCCGCTGCCCCTTCACCTCCAGGTCGAGGCGCAGCGCCGTCAGGTCGTCCCGGGACTGTTGGAGCGCCCGCCCCAGCACCGGGTTGTCGCTGCGCAGCATGGCCCGCCCCAGGGACCAGCGGCGCACGGGGTCGTCGGCCCGACGGTGGAACACGTCGGCGATGTCGCCCCGGACCGGCTCCACCACCCCCATGCCCGGCGGCAGCGGCACGTGCAGGTCGACCAGCCACTCCTCCCGGCGGTGCAGGGTGATGTCCCAGACGAGGTCGTCGCCCTCGACGCGGTCGGCCGGCCGGGAGCAGCAGACCCGGGTCTCGGCCGAGAAGTCCCCCCGGGTGTAGGTGAAGCACAGCTCCGAGCCGTCCGGGGCGTGGTTGCGGGTGATCTCGGCGGACCGGTCCCGGACCCCGGACTTGACCTCGAACAGGTCGGCGAAGTCGGCCCCGACGGCCAGCCGCAGCTCGAAGTGGATCGGCTCGGGCTTGAACGACACCATCTCCAGCCGCTCGTGGAAGCCGTCGCCGACGTACCGCATGCGCCGGATGCCCAGGGTGTCCGGCGGCAGGCCGGGCTGGTCCGGGTTGGTCACCACGAACTGGGCCGAGTAGTGGTCGATGGTCTCGGCCCGCAGCACCAGCAGCCGCTCGCCGTTGAGGGTGAGCACCCAGCCGCTGAGCAGCCGGGTGTCCAGGTGCACCAGGCCGCCGATGCCGCCCGGCGGCACGTCACCCCGGGAGTCGGAGTACATGAAGGTCGGGCCGCTGAGCACGGCCAGGGAGTCCGGGCCCAGCTCGGGCGGGATGGCCCGTTGGTCGCCGCTCTCGGCGGCGGCCGCCAGGCCGGGCGTGGGGTCGGCGGGAGTCGGACGCACGACAGCCATGCCCCCACCGTAGGAAGGGCCGGACCGTCCGACATCACCCGCTTCGGGTGAACTTGGCCAGCCGCATCGACGTCGAGCGGGCCGCTCACGCCCCGGCGGGGGCCGGTGCCGTGATCGCCCACCGTTCGTGGTCGCGCCACGCCCCGTCGATGAACAGGTAGTCGGGCGAGTAGCCCTCCAGCCGGAACCCCAGCTTCCGGGCCACCCGGCGGGACGCCTCGTTGCCCGGCTGGATGTTCGCCTCGAGCCGGTGCAGGCCGAGCGTGTCGAAGGCGTGCCGGACCACCAGGCCGATGCCGGCGGAGGCGTGCCCGGTGCCGCTGTACGGCAGGAAGGCGGCGTAGCCCAGGTAGCCGCCGCGCAGCGCGCCCATGAGGATCCCGTTGATGTTCACGTAGCCGGCGATCGCCCCGGAGTCCCGGTCGCAGACCAGGTAGCCGGCGTGGTCGCGGCGGCGGATCCGGCGCAGGTACGCGGCGTACCGCGCCGGGTCGGCGGGGGCGTCCAGCCAGGGATGGTGCAGGTCGCGGCTGCGCCGGACCGCCGCCACGAACTCGGCCTCGTCGGCCGGCCGGGGCCGGCGGATGGCGGCCGGACCGGCCGTACGCAGATACCTCACGGCGAACCACTGTCGCCGGCCGCGCCGCCGCTGTCCAGCGGGTTGCGGTCACGCCCCGCCGGCGGCCCGCTCGACGGTGTAGTGGATCGTCTGGGCGACGATCCAGCCCTGCTCGATCACGAACGAGTCCGCCCCGTCGCGCACCCGCGCGCCCTCGATCCGCGCCGTCCACTCCAGGAACGCCACCCGACCCTCGACCAGCCGGTTCGTGTACACGTACCGGGCACCGGGAAGCTCGTCCTCCAGCCAGCGGGCCAGCTCGGTGACCCCCGCGTGCCCACGGAACACGCCCCGCCGTTCCAGGACCACGCACGACGGCGACACGTTGCGCGCGAGGTCCGCCGCGAACCGGTGCTCGGCGGCGAGGCGCAGGTGGTCGTCGAACACCTCCCGCGCCGACCGCGCCCGCAGGTCCTCGCTCACCGCGCCACCCCCGTGCTGCCCGGCCGGCGGTGCCGGGGCCGGACGGCCGCCGTCACAGCGGCCCCGGATGCGGCTGCTCCAGCGGCATCGGTACCCGCAGGAACGTGGCCCCACGCAGGTCCAGCCACGCGTCGCCGGGCGACCGGACCAGCCGCAACATCACCTCGGCGCAGTTCGGGCAGCGGCCGACCAGGCCGGGCGCGTGCGAGTAGACCCGCAGCCCGGCCACCGGGCCGAGCGCGCCGCAGTGCGCGCACCGCCCGGTGGCGGTGCTCAGGTCGACGGCGAACAGCTCCCGCAGCGGGCCGTCGAGCATGTTGCCGTCCAGGTACGACGGGTCGGTCATAGTCCGCTCCTCCTCGACGTTCAGCCGGTGGGGCCGAACCGTTCGGTCTTCACCCGCCGGCTCTGGTGGCCCAGCCCGACGAGCAGGTCCGCCACGGTCTCCACGAAACCCGTCGGCCCGCAGACGTAGCAGAGCGGCTCCAGCTCCGGCGGCCAGCCGTGGCTGTTCACGTCGGCCAGCCCGATCCGGTGCGGCTCGCCCCGCCAGTCCTGCGGCGCCTCGCGGGTGTAGACGTACGTCACGTCCAGGCCCATGTCGTCGCGGGCCCGGCGACGCAGCTCGTCGGCGTAGAACACGTCGGCCGGGGTGCGCACCGAGTAGAGCAGCCGGAACGGGACCCGGCTGCCGGCGGCGCGGCGGGCGCGGACCATCGCCATCAGCGGTACGACGCCCGACCCACCGGCGACCAGCAGCACCGGCGGGGTCTGCTCCGGCCGCCAGACGAACCAGCCGCCGACCGGTCCGCGCACCTCGACCGGGTCGCCCTCGGCGTAGACGTCGACCAGGTACGGCGACACCTCGCCGTCGGGCACCCGCTGCACGGTCACCGCGATCCGGTCCCCGTCGACCGGGGCCGCCAGCGAGTACGACCGCGCCGCCTGGTAGCCGTCGGGGGCGGTGAGCCGCACGTCGACGTGCTGCCCGGGCAGGTGCCCCGGCCAGCCGGGCACCTCCAGCACCAGGGTGTGCGCGGTCGGCGTCTCCACCCGGCGCTCGCGCAGCCGGGCCACGTGCCAGCGCAGCGGGGCGGTCAATCGCCCTGGTACCGCTGCTCACGCCACGGGTCGCCGTAGTCGTGGTAGCCGGCGGTCTCCCAGAATCCGGGCTGGTCCGCCACGGTGAGCCGGATGCCCCGCACCCATTTGGCGGACTTCCAGAAGTACAGGTGCGGCACGAGCAGCCGGGCCGGGCCGCCGTGCTCGGCCGGCAGCGGGCCGCCGTCGTACCGGTGGGCGACCCAGGCCCGGCCGCCGCGCAGGTCGGCCAGCGGCAGGTTGGTGGTGTAGCCGCCGTACGAGTGGGCCTGCGCGTAGTGGGCGTCGGTGTCGATCCCGGCCAGCAGCGTGTCCAGGGAGACCCCCTGCCAGTCGGTGTTCCGCTTCGACCAGCGGGTGACGCAGTGGATGTCGACCGTCGGGGTCTCCTGGGGCAGCGCCATCAGCTCGTCCCAGTTCCACCGGAACTCGGCGCCGGACTCGGTGGAGACGACGAACTCCCAGGTCTCCAGCGGCACCCTGGGTGTCGGGCCGGCGGAGAGCACCGGGAAGTCCTCCGTCAGGTACTGCCCCGGCGGCAGGGCCGGCTCCGCGGAGCGGGGCCGGCCCTGGAAGCCCGGTGACACGATTCCCACCCGTCAGTCGTACCACCCGGGGTGGCCGCCGAGGCGCGGTCGGCGGAACCGCACCGCGACGGGTGACACGTCAGTGGTGCTTGACCACGACCTCGCGTTCGCCCTGGCCGGTCTTGCGGGTGGCCCGCAGGCTGGTGAGGGTGACGATCACCAGGATGCCGACGATGACGCCCAGGGAGGCGAGGGTCGGGATCTCCGGCACGCCCGACCAGATGCCGTGCGCCCAGTGCAGGCCGAGCTTGAGGCCGATGAACGCCAGGATGATCGCCAGGCCGTAGCTGAGGTGGACCAGCCGGCTGAGCGCGGCGTGCAGCACGAAGTAGAGCGCACGCAGCCCCAGCAGGGCGAACGCGTTGGTGGCAAAGACCAGGTACGGGTCCTCGGTGATGCCGTAGACGGCGGGCACCGAGTCGACGGCGAAGACGATGTCGGTGGCGAGCAGCGCGACCACCACGAGGGCGAGCGGGGTGAGCGTCCGCCGACCGCCGAGCCGGACGATCATCTTCGTGCCGTGGTACTCCTCGGTGACCGGCATGAACCGGCGCAGCAGCTTCACCGAGCGCATCTTGTTGATGTCGACTTCCTGCTCGTGCCCGGACAGGGCGTCGCGCAGCAGCTTGACCGCCGTGACGATCAGGATGATCGCGAAGATCAGGAAGGCGAAGTCCAGGGTCTGCAGGGCCGCCGCGCCGAGGGCGATGAAGACCGCCCGCAGCACCAGCGCGCCGGCGATGCCGAAGAGCAGGACCCGCTGGGCCAGCGCGGCCGGCACCGCGAACGCGGCCAGCAGCAGCATGAAGACGAACAGGTTGTCGACCGAGAGCGACTTCTCCACCAGGTAACCGGTGAGGTATTCCACGCCCTGCTTGGAGCCGAACCGGGACCAGACCCAGGCGCCGAAGGCGAGGGGCAGGGCGATGTAGAACGCGGACCAGCCCAGCGCCTCCCGCATCGAGACCTCGTGCGGCTTGCGGGTGACGACGAAGTCCAGCACCAGCAGCGCCAGCACGGCGGCGATGGTGACGCCCCACAGGGTGGGGGTGCCCACCGACTGGATCCCAGTGGCAGCAAGATATGGCAAGTCGGACATGGAGCCTCCTCGAACACCCTGTCATGTTCGAGGTCTCCTTCACCCACTTTTTCGTGGGCAGCCACCCGAGGCGTGCTCCGGGCACGCCGTACTGACCGGGATGGCTCGTGGGAAGTACTCCCCTCGTGCGGACCAGGTTAGGTCAGGCCGGTCGGGCGCGGCAAACGGGGCGCGCGAGATCACGCACCCCGCCACCTGCGCACACGCAGCGCCACCGGGCCGGCCACCGTTCGGGCGGTGCGTTGCCGCCGGCCGGCGGCAGTCGGCACTGGTCAGCGGGCCGGGAGCCGGCGCAGGGCGGCCTTCTGGAGGGCTTCCAGCGGTCCCTGCCCGTACCGGCCCAGGCACCAGCGTGCCCCGCCGGCCAGGATCAGCACGACCGCCGCCCAGAGCCCCAGCACCCACCACGGCGACGCGTCCTGCCAGCCCTGGGCCAGGCCGAGCCCCCACCCGTAACACACCAGCACGC
This sequence comes from Micromonospora sp. NPDC047074, assembly GCF_040643815.1. Classification (NCBI taxonomy): domain Bacteria; kingdom Bacillati; phylum Actinomycetota; class Actinomycetes; order Micromonosporales; family Micromonosporaceae; genus Micromonospora; species Micromonospora sp. NPDC047074. The sequence continues at coordinate 11,281 of NZ_JBEYVB010000029.1, read as the reverse complement.
AAAGCACGTTCTGCGCCACATAACATGACAGGGCGGTACGTCCCACCGCGGTCAGCCCGGCGGTGACCGGCCCGGGTCGGCGGATCCGGTCCAGCAGCACCCCGACCAGGCCCAGGTAGCCCAACGCCAGCAACGGCGCGCACACGTACCGGTCGATCAGGAAGAACTCCGTGCCGGCGAGGGTGCTCGCCAGGTTGAGCGGCAGTCCGGCGCCGAGGCCCACGGCCAGCAGCCGGCGCCGCAGCGCGCGCCCCCGGGCGTCCGGATCGAACGCGCCCGCCCGCAGCAGCCGGACGCCGAGCAGGAACAGGAAGACCAGCAGGCCGAAGCTGACGATCGGCTCGGCGCGCAGCGCGAGCCAGTTGTCCAGGCGGAACGCCACCTGGTCGGCCCAACTGCCGGCGGTGAACACCCGCGCGTCGGCGGCGACGGCAGCCGGGTCGGCCGGCGTGGTCGGTGGGGCGGTCGCCACGGCCAGGGTGAGCAGCGCCATCAGCACCACGTGCAGGGTGCCGGCGGCGTACATCGCCACCCGCTGGACCCGCTCGGCGCGGGCGAGCAGCCAGGCCACCAGCAGCGCGACGACCGCGTACCCCATCAGGACGTCGAAGGCGAAGACGAGGACGAAGTGCAGGGTGCCCTCGACGAACAGCAGCAGGGCGCGCCACCCGTACCGGCCGGGCCACGGGCGCCCCCTGGTCACGGCGGAGCGGTGCTGGATGGCCAGGCCGACGCCGAAGAGGATGGTCAGCAGGGCGAGGAACTTGCCGTTGGCGAGGAAGCGGAACACGCCCTCGACGACGGCGGCGACCGGTCCCGCCCCGCTGACGGAGGCCGCCGAGATCGCGGCGGCGTCGGTGAGGAACCGGGCCTCGGCACCCGGGGTGGCGAACAGCCACACGTTCGTGGCGAGGGTGCCGAGGATCGCCACCCCGCGCAGCACGTCCGGCAGGGGCAGGCGGCGGGGTGCGCCAGCGGGATCGGTGGGCGCCATGGCCGGCGCGGCGTTCGTCGTCACGCTCCCACGGTCGCAGTGCCGTCGCCTTCCGGCGTCGTACCGACCGCCGAGATCCGGATACCGCCTTCGATGTACGGCGGGCCCATCCTTCGACGGACCCGGCCCGCGTCACCCGCCCGACGCGACGGCGGTCAGCAGGCGGTGACGGCGGCGAGCACGGCGTCCACGTCGAGGTCGATCATGCAGGCGGGACCGGTCTCGTCCAGCGGGCAGCGCGCCTGCCACCAGCAGGGCTGTTCGGTGATCGCGGTGGGCAGCCGGTGCGGGCAGCCGGGCAGCCCCTGGAGGTCGACGCCGCCCATCCCGTACCGCCGGGCGTCCGTCGGCCCGAACAGCGCCACCGTCGCCGCCCCGGCGGCGGCCGCCAGCCGGACCGGCCCCGTGTCCGGGCCGACCACCACCCCGCCGCGCCGGCCGATCGCGGCGAACTGCCCCGCCAGGACGGGCAGGTCGGCGCGGGGCAACGGAACCCCGACCGGGTCGCCGCCGACCGGGCCGACGGTGAGCACCGGGTGGCCGCGCCGGGTCAGCCCGCCGGCCAACCCCCGCCACCGCCGGTCCGGCCACCGCTTGACCGCCATCCCGGCGTCGGTGACCAGCACGACCGGCGGCGCGAGCGGCCCGCCGACCAGGTGGGCCACCGCCCGCTCCCCCGCCCGCCGGGCGTCGTCGCCCAGGTGCACGCGGGGCCGGGCGGCCCGGTCGCTCGCGTCGAGCAGCCCTTCGGCGCAGAGGATCTCCAGGTAGCGGTCGCCGACCGGCTGCCGCGGCGGCGGATCCCGCCACAGGTTCGTCACGGCCCGCCCGGCACCGGCGTCGAGCAGGTCGGGGATGCCGTCGTAGCGGGTGGTGCTGACCGCCAGGTCCGGGCGGACCGCCGCGAGCGCCGCGACGACCGCCTCCCGCTCGGCGCCCGGCCCGCCATGCCGGGGCGTGCGCACCTCGGCGACCGCCGGATCGGCGCGCACCAGGTCCGCCCCCGGCTCGTGGGTGAGCACCCGCAGCCGCGCGCCGGGGTTGCGGCGGGCCAGGCCGTGCACCGCCGGCAGCAGCATCAGCAGGTCGCCGATCCCGCCGAGCAGGTCCACCACCAGGATGTCCGCGTACCGGTCAGGCATGGGCGCGTCCCAGCGTCCGCGCGTAGAGGTCGCGGTGCGCCTCGGCCACCCTCGGCCAGGAGTACGCGGCGGCGAAGGCCCGCCCGCGTTCGGCGAGCCGGCGGCGCAGCACCGGGTCGGCGAGCAGCCGGCCGACGGTCCGCACGATCGCGGCCGTGTCCCGGCGGGCTCCGATCAGCGCCACCGCCCCGCTGCGGCGCAACCCGTCGTCGTCGGCGTCGGGCTGCGTGACGGCGGTCGGCAGGCCGTGCGCGAGCGCGGCGAGCAGGGCCCCGCTCTTGGTGCTCACCCCGGCGGTGAACGGCAGCACCGCCGCGTCGGCGGCGTGCAGGGCGGCGGAGACCCGGTCGGCCGGCAGGTGCCCGGTGAAGGTCACCGCGTCGGCCACCCCGCACCGGTGGGCCAGCCCGGTCAACTCGGCGCGGAACGCCGTCGCCTCCGGCTCGGGCAGCGCCTGCGAGGTGAACCCGCCGACCACCAGCAGCCGCAGGTCGGGGTGGTCTCGACGCAGCTCGGGCAGCGCCTCGATCAGGTACCGCAGCCCCTTCACGGGGTGCACGAAGCCGAAGAAGGCCAGCAGCGGCGCGCCCTCCGGCACGCCCAACTCCGCCCGCAGCCGCGCGCCGGCGGTGGCCGCGCCGACGTGGTCGACGACGTTCGGGGCGATCGGGATGTGCGTGGCCGCGCGGCCGGTGCGCGCGCGCAGCACGTCGCCGTGGCCGGGGTTGGTGACGATCACCGCCGCGCTGGCCGGCACCAGCCGGCCGGACTCCCGGTCCCAGCGGCCGGTCCGCTCCACCGCCGACCAGAGCCGCCCCGGCAGCCAGCCGGGGCAGGCCCACCAGCCGTACTCGTGCAGGGTGGTGACCAGCGGCAGCCGCCGGGGCAGCCGCCACGGCAGCAGCCCGGGCTGCCCCGAGAACCGGTACGCCGACGGCGCGAACTGCACGTGCACCAGGTCGGGGGCCAACGCGCGGACCCGCCGCGCGGCCCGGACGGTGGCGGCCCGCCAGCGGCCGTCGTCGGCGTCGGGGCGCACCGGCACTCCGGTCGCCTCGACGCCGACGCCGTGCAGGGCCTCGACCAGGTGCGCCACGTAGTCGCTGACGCCGTCGGCGTCGGGCCGACCGGGGCCGTGCAGCACAGCCACCCTGATCCGGTCGTCCGCCACGCCACCTCCCGCGTTCTCGGCGGGCGGGTTCCCGACCCCTTACGACGCAAACGCCGGGCACCCATGGTGTGCCGATGACCGAGGAGCTTGCGGCCGGCCCGCTGGCCGGCGTACGGGTGATCGAGCTGGCCGGCATCGGGCCCGGCCCGTTCGCCGCGATGATGCTGGCCGGCCTGGGCGCGGACGTGGTGCGGGTCGACCGGGCCACGGACGTGGACCCGGGCGCCTTCGGCACCCCGCACCCGGACCTGCTCAACCGGGGGCGCCGCTCGGTCGGGGTGGACCTGAAGTCCCCCGGCGGCCGGGAGGTGGTGCTGGCCCTGGTCGCCGGCGCCGACGCGCTGGTCGAGGGGTTCCGCCCGGGGGTGACCGAGCGCCTCGGTGTCGGCCCGGCGGACTGCACACCGACGAGGTGCTCGTCGAGGCGGGCTTCGACCCGGCCCGCGTCGCCGACCTGCGCGCCGCCGGTGCCGTCGCCTGACCCACCGCGAGGGGTACGACGAAGCGGGGAGGCGCCGGCACGCCACCCGTGCTGACCGGTGATCGGCCCTGTCAGCACGCATCCGGTGCGGTGGGACGGCCGGCGTCGGATGCCTTCCGGGTGGGCGGGGCGGGCAGGACGGCCGCGATGGCGTTGAGGACGTGGTCGAGTCCGTACTGGAAGCGCTCGTCGGGCGGCTGGTGCGACAGTCTGCCTTCCCGGATGTTGCGGATGAACATCGGGTACTTGCCGGAGGCGACCACCTGACCGACGTACGGTCCGACGTACTCGGCCATCCACTGGCCGCGGTCCATGCCGGTGTGCCGCGCGTGCTCCAGCCAGCCGATCTCGTCGCGGACGGCGCTGTCGACGTAGTTCCCCACCATGCTGCTCAGCGTCGTCATCGCGTCGATGTGCAGACCGAACCCGTCGAGGGCGCCGAGGGCGAAGTCGTAGACCCGCAGTGAGTGGGGGCCGAGGGTGGGGCGCCGGGCGAGGGTGACCTGCCAGGGATGGCGCAACCCGGCGGCGCGGGTCTGGTGTGCCACCAGGGACAGGTCGGCGCGCCAGTCGCCGCTGGGCCGGTCGGGCACTTCGATCTCGCCGGCGACGGCGTCGACCATGAGGTCGATGAGGTCGTCGCGTCTGGGCACGTACCGGTACAGGGACATCGCGCCGGTGCCCAGCTCCTGGCCGATCCGGCGCATCGTGGTGGCGTCCAGGCCCTCGGCATCGGCGATGCGGATGGCGGTCGCGGTGATCTGCGCCCGACTGTAGCCGGGACGCCGGCCGGGTCCGGACCTCTGCGCCTGTTCCGGCCGCATCCAGATGCTGACCCTGCCCATCTCCGACACGTCGCACCGCCCTCTCTTGCGTACATCGTACTCGAATGGCTAGGTTCATTTCGAGTACGACGTACGCGATTGGAGTGAGGGCCGTGGGTCGACGTCTCCACCTGGCGGTGATCGGGGCGATCCTCGCGATGATCATGGCCCCGCTGGACGGGATGATGCTGGGGCCCGCACTGCCGGTCATCGTCGGTGACCTGGGCGGGGCGCAGGACTTCTCCTGGGTGATGACCGCCTACCTGGTACCGATGGCCGCGGCGACGCCGATCTGGGGCAAGCTCGGCGACCTGTTCGGGCGCATGCCGGCCTACCTGTCCGCGATCGCGCTGTTCCTGCTCGGCTCGGCGCTGGCCGGGCTGTCCCAGGAGATGTGGCAGCTCATCGCCTTCCGCATGGTCCAGGGCCTGGGCGGCGGCGGCCTCGTGGTCGGCGCCCTGGCGCTCGTCGCCGAGCTCGTGCCGCCTCGGCAGAGTGCCCGGCTGATGGGCCTGTTCGGCGTGATCATGCCGGTCGCCCTGATCGCCGGGCCGCTGCTCGGCGGCGTGTTCACCGAGCAGCTGAGCTGGCGGTGGGCCTTCTACATCAACCTGCCGGTCGGCGCTGTCGCCGCGCTGCTCATCGTGGCCACGATCCAGCCGGAACCACGGCGGACCACTGCCCGCATCGACGCCGCGGGGGCACTGCTGCTGACCGTCGTCCTCGTGGCGCTGAGTCTGCTGGCGACTTGGGGCGGCACCCGGTACACCTGGATCTCGGCGCCCATTCTCGGGCTGGCCGCGACCGCGCTGCTGGCGCTGGCAGCCTTCGTACGGGTGGAGCGGCGCGCCGCCGAGCCCATCGTGCCGCTGCGGCTGTTCGCCGACCGCAGCTTCACCCTGGCCCAGATCCTGCGCCTGACCGCGGGCGCCGCCATGATGGTCTTCGCCGCCTTCCTGCCGCTGTACATGCAGTTGGCGATGGGCGCCTCACCGACCGCCAGTGGCCTGCTGATCCTGCCCGCGATGCTCGGCATGGTCGCGGTGTCGGTCGGCAGCGGACAGGTCATCGCACGCACCGGCCGGTACCGCGGCCCGGCGATCCTCGGCGGCGCGGTGCTGACCGTCGGCATGCTGACGCTGCTCGTCCTGGAGCCGGACACCGACCCGGCCCTCGCCTCGGCGCTCACCCTGCTCGGCGGAGCCGGGGTGGGTCTCATCATGCAGAGCACCACGATCGTCACCATCAACAGCGCGCCGCCCCGGGACATGGGTGCGGCCAGCGGCTCGGTCACGCTCTGGCACACGATGGGTGCCTCGCTGGGCGCCGCCGTGCTGGGTGCCCTGTACACCAGCCGGTTGACCGCCACCCTCGAGGACCGCCTCGGCGGCGAGCCAGCCGGCCGGTTCCTCGTCGACGGCGAGCTGACCGCCGACGCCGTACGGCGGCTGCCCGACCTGGCGCAGGACGCGATCCGCGCCGGCGTCACCGACGGCGTGCACGGCACGGCCGCCGCCGGCGCGGCCCTCGGCACCACCGCCTTCGTCCTCGCCTGGTTCATCCGCGAGACCGCCCTGCGGAGCAGCCACACCCCCGAGTCCACCCGTTCCGAGCCCACTTCCACCCTTGAGGAGCGCCATGTCTGAGCACCGCCTGCAACTCGCCGTCATCATCGGCAGCGTCCGCGACGGACGCTTCGGCCCGACCGTCGCCAACTGGTTCGTCCGCGAGGCCGAGGGCCGCGACGACGTTCTGGTCGATCTGATCGACCTGGCCGACGTGTCGATCGGTTCGACCGCCCCGACGATGTCGCCGCCGCCGCACGTGTTGGCGGCGCTCAGCGGCCTGACGCCGCGGCTGGACGCCGCCGACGCCTTCGTCGTGGTCACTCCGGAGTACAACCACAGCTACCCGGGCGCGTTGAAGAACGTCATCGACTGGCACAACGTGCAGTTCCACGCCAAGCCGGTCGCGTTCGTGTCCTACGGCGGGCTCTCCGGCGGCCTGCGGGCCGTGGAACACCTGCGCCTCGTCTTCGCCGAGCTGCACGCCGTCACCACCCGCGACACGGTCAGCTTCCACGGTGCCTGGGAGCAGTTCGACGGCGACGGGCGGCCCAGGGATCCGCACGGCCCCGCAGCGGCGGCCAAGACCCTGCTCGACCAGGTCACCTGGTGGGCGCGGGCGCTCAAGGAGGCCAAGACCACCACCCCGTACCGGGTCTGACCGGAATCGCGTGGAGGCGTACCAGACATGACCGCACTCACCGGGAAGACGGCACTGGTGACCGGCGGCAGCCGGGGCATCGGCCGGGCGATCGCGACCCGGCTCGGTCGCGACGGCGCCCGCGTCGCGGTGCACTACGGCAGCAACGAGGCGGCGGCCAGGCAGACCGTCGCGGCGATCGAGGCGGCCGGTGGGCACGGGTTCGCCGTCCACGCGGAGTTCGGCGTGGACGGCGACGCCGAGACGCTGTGGGCCGGCTTCGACGCCCACGCCGACAGCCTCGACATCCTGGTCAACAACGCCGGGATCCTGGGCGACCAGGCAGAGATCCAGGACGTGGGCCGGGCCGCGTTCGACCGCCTCATCGCGGTCAACACGACCGCACCGTTCTTCGTCACCCAGCACGGCCTGCGCCGGCTGCGCGACGGCGGTCGGATCATCAGCATCTCCACGACGCTGACCCGCGGCTCGTCGATGTCGGAGTCGATCTCCTACGCCATGTCGAAGAGCGCCATGGACGTGCTCACCGCGACGCTGGGCAGACAGTTGGGGCCGCGGGGCATCACGGTCAACACCGTGGCTCCCGGCGTCATCGACACCGACATGCACGAGGGGCGACTCGTCGGGGAGGCGTTGGCCTGGCTGGCGTCGCTGTCGCCGATGGGTCGGATCGGCACCCCGCAGGACGTCGCCGACACGGTTGCCTTCCTCGCCTCGGACGACAGCCGTTGGATAACCGGCCAGCGGATCGAGGTTGCCGGTGGCACCCTGCTGTAGGCGACACACCGACGCGACAGGGCTCCGGACGCGGGGTCCCTGTCGGGCGACCGCCGATCCCCACCCGCGGTCAGGAACGGCGCACGGTGGCGCCCGGCGCCAACGCGGGTTCGACCATGTCCCGGTAGTCGCGCGGCAACTGGACCACCACGTCGTCGAACTCGCCGCCGCTGATCGCCTCGCGCAGGGTGACGAACACCGCCCGGGTGGCGTCCCGGGCCGCAGGCTCCGGCACGCCGGCCCGCGCCGCGACGCGGGCAACGAACTCGGCCGCCCCGAACCGCTCCGCCGACTCGGTACGCGGGCTCGGCTTCAGCACGAGCTGCAACGGCTTGGGCAGCTGCGCGGCGAGGTCCAGCACCTCCCCGCCGGTCAGCCGCTCGGCGAGAGTCTCCAGCGTCGCCCGGGTCAGCTCCACCGCCCGCTCGGAGGAGGTGCTGGTACGCCGGGCCACCTGGTCGACGAAGGTGTCGTAGTTCATCCGTACTCCTCGGGCTGCGTCGGGGCCTGCGCGTACCCGCCGGACCGGCCGGGAAACGGCGGCGGATTTCCGCGCCGGACGGCGCGTGACGGCCCGCCGGGCGGGTAACCGCCGCCGGTCGTGACCGGATCTACGCCCGGAGGAGCCGACACCATGGCGAGCTACGCCGACGTGCTGCAGTACCTGTCGAGCCTGGACTACCCGGCCGAGAAGGACGACGTGGTGCGCGAGGCCGAACGCGAGGGCGCCCCGCCGGACGTGCTGCGCGCGCTGCGGGCCCTGCCGCCGGTCGACTACGCCAACGGCAACGAGGTGGCCCGCTCCGCGGGCATCGAGGCGGCGCCCGAGGTCGACTCCGCCCAGCGGGCGGCGCAGGCCCGGGACAAGCGGCACCAACGCGTGTCGCAGCACCTGCGCGGCATCTGAGCCTTGCGCGCGCCCCGACCGACCGGCGGCATCCGCACCGGGGGCGACCGCGGCGGCGACGGATGAGGGCACGCCGGCCGGTCGGGCACACCCCCGCCGCGGTCCAGCTCACGGTGATGGGCCTCGTCGGGCTGCTGGCCGGCGGACTCACCGTGGTCGTGGCCACGCCGGTACTCGCCCCGCTGGTCGGCTGGGACGCCGCCGCGCTGAGCTGGCTGGTGCTGGTCTGGCACAAGGTGTGGCCGATGGACGCGCGGAACACGGCCCGGTTGGCGGTGTACGAGGACCCGAACCGGGCGGCGCGGGACGTTCTGCTGCTCGCCGCCTGTCTGGTGAGCCTGCTGGCGGTCGGCGTCGTGGTGGCCCACGCGCACGGGGTGCGGAGCACGCCCACCGGGAACGTCTACGGCGCGCTGGGCGTGCTGAGCGTGCTGCTGTCCTGGCTGGTGGTGCACACCGTGTTCACCGCCCGGTACGCGCGGATCTACTACACCGGGCCGGACGGCGGGGTGAACTTCAACCAGCCGGAGCCGCCCCGCTACTCGGACTTCGCCTACCTGGCGTTCACCGTCGGGACCACCTTCCAGGTCTCCGACACCAACCTCACCAGCAACGAGATGCGCCGGACGGCCCTGCGGCACTCGATGTTGTCGTACCTGTTCGGGGCGTTCATCATCGCGGTCACGGTGAACCTGCTGGCCGGGCTGGCGAGATGAGCGGGCGCCGGGCCGGTGGGCGACGCCGGACAGGTGGGCGCCCCCGTCGCGAACCGCGACCGGGGCGCCACGTAAACCTGTCCGGTGGTCGGTCGGGCCCGAACCGGGCCGCGATCACCAGGCGACTGAGGCACGCCCGAACCAGGCGGGCATCAGTGCCGCGACCATCATACGACGCAACATCATCCGTTCGGCTGATTACGGCGGAACTGTGGGCCAGCACACCTGCCGGGGTGTCAGCCCGTCACCTCCGCGTACCGCTGTTCCAGGTCGACCCGGGCCAGTGCCCCGACCAGCCAGGCGAGGCGTTCGGACTCGCCGCTGCCCGCCAGTCCGGCCAGGTCGTCGGCGGAGCGCCCCAGCCCCAGCCGCCGGGCCGCGACGAGCGCCCGGCGGTCGGCCACCGGCGCCACCTCCCGCCACAGCGCCTGCGCCTCACGCAGGAACAGGTCGACGACCTGGCCGTCCACCCCGGGCAACTCGGCGAGCAGCTTCCGCTCCCGGGCGGGGTCGTGGTGGGCCACCGCCCGCAGCCGGCGCAGGTCGCCCCGGTACCGGTCGACCACGGCCTGGGCCAGGTCGCCGAGGGTGTCGGCGAGCGCGTCGACGTCGCCGCGCTGGCCGCTGTCGCGCAGCACCCGCACCCGGTCGGCGTGCAGCGAGCGGGCCAGCCGGGCGGCGCTGTCCCAGCCCGCGGCCGGCAGGGCGTGCGCGCTGTCCACGGCGCGCCGGAAGTCACCCCGGCGGGCCAGCAGCACGGCGAGACAGAGCACCTGGAACAGGTTCGACGGGTTGTTGATCACCCGGAATCCGTACTGCTCGGCGAAGCCCCGCCCGCTGCCGGCGAGCCGGCGTACCAGGCGTTTCTTGTCCTCGATCCGGGACGTCTCGGTGGTCGGCATGCCGGCGACTACCCACGCCGGACGCCGCCACGCCTGCCGCCCTCAGCCGCGTACGCCGCCGCTGCGGTCGCGGGCCTTCAGCCGGGTGGTCGGCAGCGTCGGGGCGGGCAACGGCGGGGCGGCGTCGTCGGCGACCGTCCCGAAGCGCCGCCCGGCCATCCAGTCCTCCCGGGCGGCAGCCACCTCCTCGTGCGAGCGGCCGACGAAGTTCCACCACATCACCAGCGGCTCCTCGAAGGGGGCACCGCCGAGCAGCAGCACGCGACTGCCCGGCGCGCCGGTCAGGGTGACCCGATCCCGGCCGGTGCCGAGGTAGAGCAGCGCTCCCGGGGCGAACGACAGCCCGTCGACCTCGGCGGTGCCGGACACGGCCAGCAGGCCGTACTCGAAGTCGGGGCGCAGCGGCAGCGTGGCCGGCGCGGGCCCGCCCAGCTCCAGTTGCGCGCCGAGCAGCGGGGTGTACGTCACGGCCGGGGACCGCTCGCCCGCGAGCTCGCCGACCAGCAGCGTGACGTCCAGCTCGCCGTCGCGCCAGCGCGGCAGGTCGGCGTGGTGGGCGAAGTCGGCGGCCCCGGCCCGCGCCGGGTCGGGCAGCGCCACCCAGAGCTGCACGCCGTGCATCAGCGGAGGACGCCGCTCGGGCGACCGCTCGGAGTGCGCGATGCCGTGCCCGGAGGTCATCACGTTGAGCTGGCCGGGCCGGATCGGCTGGACGTTGCCGAGGCTGTCGCGGTGCATGATCTCCCCGTCGAGGAGCCAGGTCACCGTCTGCAGGCCCGTGTGCGGGTGCGGCGGCACCTCCATGCCGGGGCGCTCGGCCACGTCGTCCGGCCCGAAGTGGTCCACGAAGCACCAGGCACCGACCATCCGGCGGGCCCGCTGTGGAAGCAGCCGGCGCACGGTCGTGTAGCGCCCCAGCGGCACGTCGTGGCCGGGCAGCAGGACGCTGCCGGGGTCGGCGGGGACCGCGCCGGGTGGTTGGGTCTGCGCGGGCATCTTCTCGGTACGCTCCACCGCCTGACTGTACGCCGGGCGCCACCGCGGAGAGACGCCGCTGGCCGGCACCCCGGGTAGGGGTGCCGGCCAGCGGCTGTGCGCGTTGCGGGTCAGCTGTTCCAGTGCTCGGCCACCAGGTCGGCGG
>NZ_JBEYVB010000028.1:0-84329 GCF_040643815.1 Micromonospora sp. NPDC047074 | reverse complement strand
GGCGCCGACGCCGCCCCCGGCGGCCCCGCCGGCCGGGCCCGCCACGGCCACCCCGACGCCGCCGGCCCAGCGCCCGGCGCCGGCGGGCCCCGACGGCCCCGTCGGGCAGGACCCGCTCGCCGCCTACGAGCAGGAGCTGGCGGACGTCGTGCCGCCCCGGTTCGCCCGCGCCGGCGACGAACCGGAGCCCGTGACCGGCCATTCCGACCGGGTGTACGACGTGGAGACCTCCGCCGTCCGGCTGGCCGACGTGGGCGGCATGTCGGCGGTCAAGGAACGGCTGGAGCTGGCCTTCCTCGGCCCGCTGCGCAACCCGGAGCTGCGCAGGATGTACGGCAAGAGCCTGCGCGGCGGGCTGATGCTCTACGGCCCGCCCGGCTGCGGCAAGACGTTCCTGGCCCGCGCGGTCGCCGGCGAGATGGGCGCGAAGTTCATCTCGTTGTCCATCGTGGACGTGCTCGACATGTGGATGGGCAACTCGGAGCGCAACCTGCACGAGCTGTTCCAGGCGGCCCGCCGCAACGCCCCCTGCGTGCTCTTCCTCGACGAGGTCGACGCGCTGGGGCACAAGCGCTCCCAGGTCAGCTCCAGCTCCATGCGGACGCTGGGCAACCAGTTGCTCGCCGAGCTGGACGGGATGGAGGGCAACAACGAGGGCGTCTTCGTGCTGGCCGCCACCAACACCCCCTGGGACGTCGACCCGGCGCTGCGCCGCCCGGGCCGGCTCGACCGGGTGGTGCTGGTGCTGCCGCCGGACGCGGAGGCACGCGCGTCCATCCTGGAGTACCACCTGCGGGAGCGGCCGATCGCGGGGATCAACCTGGGGAAGATCGTGGCGGCCACCGAGGACTACTCGGGCGCCGACCTGGCCCACCTCTGCGAGACGGCCGCCGAGTTCGCGATGGCCGACTCGGTACGCACCGGCGAGGTGCGGATGATCGAGCACCGGGACCTGGAGCGGGCGGCGAAGGAGGTCCGTCCGTCGACGAAGCCGTGGATGGCCACCGCCCGCAACGTGGCGATGTTCGCCAACGAGGGGGGCGTCTACGACGACCTGGTCGCGTACCTGAAGCGGCGCAGGTTGCTGTGACGCGCGACGGCCCGGCGGGGGCGCCGGGCCACGCCTCCCGCCGGGCCGGGCCACCTGCCGGGCGCCCTCACACCCGGCGGGGCCGCCTGCGCCGACCGCACCGCCCTCGGCGGTGTCAGCCGTGTGTGTGCCGCCGGCCGATGGCGATCACCTTGACCCGCTGGCGACCGGCCCGCACCATGCCCAGCGCCATGAACGCGCCGGCGATCCGGTCGGCCGCCTCCCGGCTGTTCGCCCCGACCACCTGACGGCGCCGCTCCGGACAGTTGCGTTCGTCGCGACCGGTGCCCTCGGCCGGCCGGACGTCGGTCAGCACCACCAGGAACCGTGTCATCGGTGCCCGCCGGGGAGGTCGGCGCGGGCCTGTCGACCAGTACGCACGTCGAATCCCTTCCGGCAGGCGGACCACGGGCGTGGCACGCGGCGATCGGGTACGGGGGAGAAACCCGATCGCCGCGCGCCCCATCCCCTCCGGTCGCTCACCACCGCCGTCGCCACGACAACCGGCGGTGAGGACGCGAACACAGATTGACATGTCCATAGCCATGAATGCAACTCTCATCGGCGTTCTCTCATCTACACCTTCCCGTGAAGATGTGCGACGATCGATCCATGGCTCCCAAGACCGCCCGTGCCCGCCGACTGGGCATCGCGCTACGCACCCACCGGGAAGCCGCCGGCCTCACGCTGGAGGCGGCGGCGGACGAGATCAGCAGCACCCGCAGCACCCTGTCCCGCTACGAGAACGCGCAGACGCTGGTCAGCCCGGCCACCGTGCGCGCCCTGCTCACCCTCTACGGAGTCGGCGCCGACGAGGTGGCCGCGGCCGTGCAACTGGCCAAGGACGCCCGCAAGCCCGGCTGGTGGGTGTCCTACTCACACCTGCTGGACCGGCGCACCATCGACTTCATCGCGCTGGAGGCCGAGGCCACCGGGATCGCCAACTTCGAGCCGTCGGTGGTCCCGGGGCTGTTGCAGACCGCCGACTACGTCCGCGGCGTGATGCGCGGCGGCCCGCACACCCTCCGCGACGACGAGGTGGAGCAGCGGGTCCAGTTCCGGCTCGACCGGCAACAGCGGCTCGTCGGCGAGGCGCCGCCGATCCTGGACGCCATCATCGACGAGGGCGCGCTGCTGCGGCCGGTCGGCGACCGGTCGGTCATGGAGGCGCAACTGCACCACCTGGTCAAGATGGGCGAGCTGCCCAACATCACGGTCCAGGTGATCCCGCTGACCGCCGGCTACCACCGGGGCACCCGGGGCTCGCTGCACATCCTGGAGTTCCCCGACCCGGAGGACCCGATCATCGCGTCGGTGGAGACCGTGGCCGGGCAGATGGTCCTCGACCGGCCGGGCGACCTGCGTACCTGCACCAAGATCATGGAACACCTGCGGACCGTCGCGCTCAGCCCGGCGGACAGCCGCGACCAGCTTCACCAACTCCTGAAGGGACGGTAGGACCATGACACCGACGATCAACGCGGCGCTGGCCGTGGCGCGGTGGCGCAAGAGCAGCCGCAGCGGCGACGAGGGGGCGTGCGTGGAGATGGCGGTGCTTCCGGGAACGATCGCCGTCCGCGACTCCAAGGACCCGTCCGGCCCTGCGCTGCTCTTCCCGCCGGCCGCCTGGGCCGCCTTCGTCGGGACACCGCCCCGACCCTGACCCCTCCCTCCGAGGGCGCCGGCGCGCCGCTGACCACGTCGTGCCGGTGCCCCGCCGTCGACGGTCCCGCCGTTGGGAGCCGGTGGGGCCGTCGACCGGCGGGGTCAGGCCGCGACCACGGGACGCGGCGCGGGCCCCACGCGCAGCGCCTCCAGCGCCGCGACGGCCACTCCCCGGGCACCGGCCATGTCCCGCTCGGGCACCAGGGCGAAGGTGGCGGCCACGGCCTGCTCCTCCCGCAGCACGGTGTGCTCGCGCACGGTCGCGAGGAACCAGTCCCGGAACTCCGGCGCCGCCTCCACCACCCCGCCGCCGACGAAGTACGCGTGCGGATCGGTGAAGTTGGCCGCGACCGTGAAGAGTCGACCGAGCGCCATCGCCCGCGGGGTGAAGACCTCCCGGGCCAACGCGTCGCCCCGCTCCGCGTACCCCCGGACCAGCTTCGCCGCCCGCCCCCGCCAGGCAGCGCCCGTGGGCGGTCCCATCGACGGGGCAGCTCGACAGCGCCACGACACGGGCCCGCCAGCCGGTCGGTGCCCTCCGCGACGGGCCGCAGGTCAACCCGGGCGGCGGGCCGTGACGGCGATCGCGTCCCGCTCGTCGTCCCGGTGCACCGTGGGAAGCAGGTCGACGGCGGTCAGCACGGCACCAAGGGCGTCCAGCTGGGTCTCGCCCGCCTCCACCACCAGGTGCCCGCCCGGGGCCAGCCAGCGCGCCGCGCCCTCGGCGACCCGGCGCAGCACCGCCAGCCCGTCCGGCCCGCCGTCGAGGGCCACCGGCGCCTCGTGCAGCCGGGCCTCCGGCGGCATCAGCGCCACCGCCGCCGTCGGCACGTACGGGGCGTTGGCCAGGACCAGGTCCAGCCGGCCCCGCCAGCGCACCGGCAACGGCTCGTACAGGTCGCCGTGGAAGACCTCGACGGCCAGCGGGTCCAGGTTGCGCCGGGCGCAGGCGACGGCGGCCGGGTCCACGTCGGCGGCGGCCAGCCAGCGCGGCGCCAGCCGGCGGGCCAGCGCCACGGTGGTGGCGCCGGAACCGCAGCACAGGTCCACCACGGCCGCCGCCGGCCCGGTCACCGCGACGGCGATGTCGACCAACAGGGCGGTACGCGCGCGGGGCACGAACACACCGGCGTCGACGGCGATCCGCTCGCCGCAGAACTCGGCCCAGCCGAGCAGGTGCTCCAGCGGCAGCCCGGCGACCCGGCGCGCGACGAGGCCGGCCAGGGTCTCCGCCGTGTCGGCGGCGGCGAGCAGCAGCTCCGCCTCGTCCTCGGCGTAGACGCAGCCGGCGGCGCGCAGCCGGCGGACGACCGCGGACCGGTCGGGGCGGAAGGCGGAGACGGCCACGGTGGGACTCCTGCGGCGGTCGGCGACGCTCAGCGGCTCGCGTCGAGCGCGGCGGCCACGTCGGCGACCAGGTCGACGGGGTCCTCCACCCCGCAGGAGAGCCGGACGAAACCGGGCGCGGTGTCGTCGCCCCACTGCGCCCGCCGGTCGGCGGTGGTGTGCAGGCCGCCGAAGGAGGTGGCCGCGGCGACCAGTCGGGCCGCGTCGAGGAACCGCGCCACCCGTCCGGCGTCGCCGAGGTCGAAGGAGAGCACCCCCGGCATCCGGCGCATCTGGGCCGAGGCCACCGGGTACGCGGGGTCGCCGGGCAGCCCCGGCCAGCGCAGCCCGGTCACGTCGGCGCGGCCCGCGAGCAGCCCGGTGAGCGCCTCCGCGTTCGCGGTCTGCCGGGCCAGCCGCAGGTCCAGGGTGGCCAGCGACCGGTGCGCCAGCCAGGCGTCGAACGCGCCGGGCACCGCGCCGGTGGCGTTGCGCCAGCCGGTGACCGCGCCCAGCAGCTCGGCCGAGCGGGTCGCGACGTAGCCGAGCAGCAGGTCGGAGTGCCCGGTCAGGGCCTTGGTCCCGGAGGCCACCACGACGTCGGCGCCCAGGTCGAGCGGGCGCTGCCCGAGCGGGGTGGCGGTGGTGTTGTCGACCGCGAGCAGGGCACCGGCGGCCCGGGCCCGGGCGGCCAGCGCCGCCACGTCGGCGACGTCCAGGCCCGGGTTGGCAGGGGTCTCCAGCAGCACCAGGCGTACGCCGTCGAAGTCCGGGTGGGGGCCGGCGGTCGGGGCGAGGACCACCCGGACACCGAGGCCCGCCAGGGTGTCGGCGGCGAACGCCCGGACGGAGAAGTAGCCGTCCGCCGGGAGCACGACGGTGTCCCCCGGCCTCAGCACCGTCAGCAGCAGCCCCGTGATCGCAGCCTGCCCGCTGGCGAAGACCCGGCAGTCGCCCCCCTCCAGCTCGCCGACCGCCGCCTCCAGCAGCCGACGGGTGGGGTTGTCCGGCCGGCCGTAGCCGTCCGGCGCCGCCGCCGGCCCCGCCCACGGGTCCAGGTGGTACGGCGCGGCGAACACCGGCCCGGGCAGGAACGGCTGGCCGGGGGCCGGCTCGGGCAGGCCGGCGTGGACACAGCGGGTGCCGTCGTGGTCTTCGGTCACGGCTCTCACTCCGGCTTCGGGCTGCGGCTCATCAGGGCGGTCACGGCCAGCCGGGGGTCCACACCCTCGTGGCAGACCAGCTCGACCTGCTCGGTGATCGGCATCTCCACGGCGTGCGCCCGGGCCAGGTCGCGGACGGCCAGGGCGCTCTTGACCCCCTCGGCGGTCTGCCGGGTGGCGATCCGGGCCTCCTCCAGGGTCGCGCCCCGGCCGAGGTGCTCGCCGAAGGTGCGGTTGCGGGCCATCGGCGAGGAGCAGGACGCGACCAGGTCACCCATGCCGGCCAGGCCGGCGAAGGTGAGCGGGTCCGCGCCGAGGGCCACCCCGAGCCGGGCCGTCTCGGCCAGCCCCCGGGTGACCAGCATGGCCCGGGTGTTGTCGCCGAAGCCCATCGCCACGGCGATGCCGTACGCCAGGGCGATCACGTTCTTCACCGCGCCGCCGAGCTCGCAGCCGATCACGTCGTCGTTGGTGTACGGGCGGAAGTAGGGCGTGGTGATCGAGCGCTGCACCAGCGTGGCCCGGTCCGGGTCGGTGCAGGCGACCACGGTGGCGGCCGGCTGCTCGGCCGCGATCTCCGGGGCCAGGTTCGGGCCGGAGACCACGGCGACCCGGTCCGCCGCCACCCCGGCGGTCTCCACGATCACCTCGCTCATCCGCTTGGTGGTGCCCAGCTCGATGCCCTTCATCAGCGACACCAGGGTGGCGTCCGGATGCAGGTGCGCGGTCCACTCGGCCAGGTTGCCGCGCAGCGTCTGCGACGGCACGGCCAGCACCACCAGCTCCGCGCCGGTGATCGCCTCGGCGGCGTCCCCCGTCGCCGTGACCCGGGCGGGCAGCAGCACGCCCGGCAGGTACTCCGGGTTGCGCCGCTCGGCGCGGATCGTGTCGGCGATTGGCTGCCGGCGTGCCCAGACGGTGACGTCCCGGCCCGCGTCGGCGAGGATCTTGGCGAACGCCGTGCCCCACGAGCCGGCCCCCAGCACCGCGACGTGCCCGCTCACGCCGCCGCCTCCGGCCGCCGCCGCTCGCCGTCCGGGCGGCTCGGTCGTTCCCACAGTGGTGGCGGGGTGCCGCCCCGGATCTCGGCGAGCATGTCACGCAGACGCAGCATGATGGTGTCGGTCATCTCCTCGAGGACGGCCTTCGTCGGAGTCGCCCCGGCCCAGCGGCTCAGGTCGACCGGTGGCCCGGCGACCACGGTCACCGGAATTCTGGGGCGTGGGTTCAGCCGGGACCGACGCGGGTCGAAGATCCGCTCCGGGCCCCACATGGCGACCGGGACCACGGGCGCGCCGGTGGCGAGCGCGAGCCGGGCCGCGCCGGTCTTGCCCCTCATCGGCCACAGGTGCGGCTCACGGGTGGTGGTGCCCTCCGGGTAGATCACCACGGCGCCGCCCTCGTCGAGCGCGGCGACCAGGGCGTCCAGCGACTTCACCGCGTCCACGGTGCCCCGCTCGACGGGGATCTGCCGGCACCGGTGCAGGATCCAGCCGATCACCGGGACCCGGAACACGCTGGCCTTGCCGAGGAACTGCGGCCACCGGCCGGAGTCGTAGACGAAGTGGGCCGCCACCAGCGGGTCGGCGTGCGAGATGTGGTTCGGCACGATGATCACGCCGCCGTCGCGGCGCAGGTGCTCCATGCCGCGCCAGATGCGGCGGGTCCAGACGATCATCACCGGCTTGACCAGTACCACGGCGAACCATTGCCAGAACCCCAGCCTCCGCCGTGTCACCGCGCCTCCTCAGCCGCCCCGTACCGCACCCGGTGTTGCCCGCAGCGGAAATCATGCCTGCTCGTCCCGGGTCCGGCCAGAGAGGGTACCGCCGTCGGGCTGGCAGGATGGCGGGTGTGAGTCAGCCGAGGTGGACCGTGGTGGTGCCGGTGAAGCACCTCGCCGCCGCGAAGAGCCGCCTGCGGGGGGCGCTGCCGGCCGTACCGCACGAGGAGCTGGCGCTGGCCCTGGCGGCCGACACGGTCGCCGCGGTGCTGGCCTGCCCGGCGGTGGCCGAGGTGCTGGTGGTCACCGACGACCCACGGGTGGCCGGCGCGGCCCGCCGGGCGGGCGCCCGGGTCCTGCCCGACGCCCCGGCCGCCGGGCTGAACGCCGCGTTCCGGCACGGCGCGTCGGCCGCCGGCGCCGGCTGGGTGGCCGGCCTCACCGCCGACCTGCCCGCCCTGCGCCCGGCCGAGCTGGCCGCGGCGCTGGGCGCGGCGCAGGCCGGGCCGGCGGGGGTACGCCGGTTCGTGGCCGACGCCCCCGGCACCGGGACGGTGCTGCTGGCCGCGCCGCCGGGCCTGCCCCTCGACCCCCGCTTCGGGGTCGGCTCGGCCGCCGCGCACGCGGCGAGCGGGGCGCTCCCCCTGACCGGGGGCTGGCCGAGCCTGCGCCGCGACGTCGACACCGCCGACGACCTGGCCGCGGCGGCCCGGCTCGGGCTGGGGCCGCGCACCGCGGCGCTGGCCGCCGGCTGCCCGCCCCGGAACCCGGCGTGTAGCGTGCGGGACATGCAGGGCACGGTGGCCACCTACGACGCGGCGACCCGCAGCGGGACGCTGCTCCTCGACGACGGCACCGAGCTGGCCTTCCCGGCCCGGGCGTTCGACGCCTCCGGGCTGCGGCTGCTCCGCCTCGGCCAGCGCCTGCGCGTCGAGACCGACGCCGCCGGCGAGGTCGTCCGGGTGACGTTGCCGACGATGGCCTGAGCGGCTGGCCGAAGTTCATTTTGCGTTAACCGGATCCGGGTGATTATGGGCGGGTGAGCACCCCTCGCGAACACCCCACCGACCGATCGCTTCCGGATCCGGCCGCGGCCCGCAACGGCACCCGGCCCCGGGGCCCCGACGGGCGCTTCCGCACCGAGGGATCCGCCGGGGCGACGGACGCCGGCCCCGACGCGGCGACCGCCTCCGCGGGCCTCGAGGAGGTGCTGGATCCGGTGCTCGGCCCGCCGGCCGAGGCGGCGGCGACGCCGGCCGTCGGGGACGAGCCGCCCCCGGCGGAGCCGCTGCCGGAGGAGCGCTTCCTCAACCGGGAGCTCTCCTGGCTCGACTTCAACGCCCGGGTGCTGGCGCTCGCCGAGGATCCGCGTACGCCGCTGCTGGAGCGGGTCAAGTTCCTGGCCATCTTCGCCAGCAACCTGGACGAGTTCTACATGGTGCGGGTCGCCGGGCTGAAGCGACGGCTCCAGGCCGGTCTGCCGGTGCGCGGCGGGGACCGGATGCCGCTGCGCACCCAGCTGGAACTGGTCTCCGCCAAGGCGGCGGAACTGGTCGCCCGGCAATCGGCCTGCTTCACCGACGACGTGCTGCCGAAGCTGGCCGCCGAGGACATCCGGATCCTGCGCTGGGCCGACCTCGACGACCCGGAACGCGAGCGGCTGCGCGCGTACTTCCGGGGGCAGATCTTCCCGGTGCTGACCCCGTTGGCGGTGGACCCGGCACACCCCTTCCCGTACATCTCCGGGCGGTCGCTCAACCTCGCGGTCGCGGTCCGCGACCCGGACGGCGGCACGGAGCTCTTCGCCCGGGTGAAGGTGCCGAACAACGTGCCCCGGTTCGTCCGGGTGCACCGGGACCTGCCCGGCGTGCGGATGCTGCCGGTGGAGGACCTGATCTCGGTGCACCTCGGGCAGCTCTTCTCCGGCATGCAGGTGGTCGAGTGCCACCTCTTCCGGGTCACCCGCAACGCCGAGGTGGAGGTCGACGAGGACCGCGACGAGGACCTGCTCCAGGCCCTGGAACGGGAGCTGGCCCGCCGCCGGTTCGGCCCGCCCGTCCGGCTGGAGGTGGCCGCCTCGGTCTCGGACCACGTGCTGGACCTGCTCGTGCGCGAGCTGGACATGCACGACCAGGAGGTGCTGCGGGTGCCCGGCCTGCTCGACCTCTCCGCCCTCTGGCAGCTCTACACCGAGGCCGACCGGCCGGACCTCAAGGACCCGCCGTTCGTGCCGGCCACCCACCCCCGGCTCACCGAGGGCGAGGTGCCGCGCAGCGTCTTCGCCACCCTGCGCGACGGCGACATCCTGGTGCACCACCCGTACCACTCGTTCGCCACCAGCGTGCAGCGCTTCATCGAGCAGGCCGCCGCCGACCCGGACGTGCTGGCGATCAAGCAGACCCTCTACCGCACCAGCGGCGACTCCCCGATCGTGGACGCGCTCGTCGACGCGGCCGCCGCCGGCAAGCAGGTGGTGGTGCTGGTGGAGGTCAAGGCGCGCTTCGACGAGGTGGCGAACATCGGCTGGGCGCGCACCCTGGAGCGGGCCGGCTGCCACGTCGTCTACGGCCTGGTCGGCCTCAAGACCCACTGCAAGACCGCCCTCGTGGTACGCCAGGAGGGCAACCAGATCCGCCGCTACTGCCACATCGGCACCGGCAACTACCACCCGAAGACCGCCCGGCTCTACGAGGACTTCGGCATGCTCACCGCCGACCCGGAGATCGGGGCCGACCTGACCGACCTGTTCAACGTGCTCACCGGCTACAGCCGGCAGACCGCGTACCGGCGGTTGCTGGTGGCGCCGCAGGGCATCCGCAGCGGGCTTATCGAGCGGATCGAACGGGAGATCGCGCACGTCCGGCTGGGCATGCCCGGTCTCGTGCAGTTCAAGGTGAACTCGCTTGTCGACGAGGAGATCACGGACGCGCTCTACCGGGCCTCCCGGGCCGGCGTCCACGTGGACCTGGTGATCCGGGGCATGTGCACGCTGCGGCCGGGGGTGCCGGGGCTGTCGGAGAACATCCGGGTCCGTTCGATCCTGGGCCGGTTCCTGGAGCACTCCCGGATCTTCCGGTTCGGCAACAACGGCGACGCCGAGTTCTGGATGGGCTCGGCCGACCTGATGCACCGTAACCTCGACCGCCGGGTCGAGGCGCTGGTACGGGTGAGCGACCCGGTCGCCAGGGCCGAACTGGACCACGTCATGACCGCCGCGATGAGCCCCGACGTGGACGCCTTCGAGCTGGCGGCGGACGGCACCTGGAGCCGGCGTGCCGGCACGGCCGAGGAACCGTTGGTGCACCTGCAGGAGTTGCTGCTGCGTCGCGTCGGTGG
Source organism: Micromonospora sp. NPDC047074 (assembly GCF_040643815.1). Classification (NCBI taxonomy): domain Bacteria; kingdom Bacillati; phylum Actinomycetota; class Actinomycetes; order Micromonosporales; family Micromonosporaceae; genus Micromonospora; species Micromonospora sp. NPDC047074. The sequence continues at coordinate 74,026 of NZ_JBEYVB010000028.1, read as the reverse complement.
CACGGCGGGCTGACCGGTACCCGCATAGGCTGACCAGATGCTGGATGAGCGGGACGCGCCCGGGCCCGGTCGAGGCCGCCCGGCCGGGGGCCACGACCCGGCGCCGTCCATCCGGGCGGCGGGAGGCGTCGTGTGGCGCCCCGCCGACCGCCCCGATCAGGCCTCCGGGGGCCCTGCCGGCCCGGGGGACGGCGGGGTGCTGGTCTGCCTCGTGCACCGGCCCCGCTACAACGACTGGTCGCTGCCGAAGGGCAAGCTGGAGCCGGGCGAGCACCCGCTGCTCGCCGCCGTCCGGGAGGTGGCCGAGGAGGCCGACGTGCGGGCGGTGCCGCAGGTGCGGCTGCCCAGCGTGGGCTACCGCAGCGAGGGGCACGCCAAGACGGTCGACTACTGGTCGATGCGGGCCGTCGGCACGGGCGGTTTCCAGCCGGGCACGGAGGTCGACGAGGTGCGCTGGCTCGGCGTCGACGAGGCGGTCCGGCTGGTCAGCTACCCGCACGACGCGGAGGTGCTGGCCGCGTTCGCGGCCCTGCCGACGGTCACCGGGACGGTGACGCTTGTGCGGCACGCCCACGCGGGCAAGCGGGCCACCTGGTCGGGCCCGGACACCGGCCGGCCGCTCGACGCGGAGGGCTGGACGCAGGCGCACGCGCTGGCCCCGCTGCTGGCGCTGGTCCGCCCGGCACGGCTGCTGTCGGCGTCGGCACGCCGGTGCGTGCAGACCCTCGACCCGGCGGCGGCCCTGCTCGACCTGCCGATCGAGGTCGACGGCGACCTGGACGAGCCGCGGCCGGGCCAGCAACCCGACGAGTGCGCACTGGCCGCCGCCGCCCGCCTGGCCGCGCTGGGGGCCGCCGGAGAGCCGGTGGGGGTGTGCAGCCAGGGCAAGGTGATTCCGGGCGCCCTGGCCCGGCTCAGCGGGCGGCAGGGCGACTTCAGCACCCCGAAGGGCGGCGGCTGGCTGCTCGCCTTCGCCGACGGCCACCTGCTCGCCGCCGACCGGCTCTGAGTCAGGCCGGCGGCAGGGTCAGGGTCACCCTGACCGGCAGGTGGTCGCTGGCCGTCCCGGGTGGCGCCGCGGGATCGGTCGCGGCCAGGTCGGGGGTGACGAAGATGTGGTCGATCTGCTGGCGCGGGTCGTCCGCCGGGCTGGTGGGCAGCGGGCGGGCGGCGGCCAGCGCGTCGACCAGCCCGACGCGGGTGAACTCGGCGAAGGCCGGGTCGCCGGGTTCGGTGTTCAGGTCCCCGGCGACCACCAGCGGGCGGCCGGCCGCGTACCGGACGGCGAAATCGGCGACCGCGCGGGCCTGGACCACCGGGTCCTCGCCGGGGGGCGGTTGCAGGTGGGTGGCGACCACCGCGAGGCGGACGCCCGCGCCGAAGTCGACCGTGATCCCGAGTGCCTGTGCCCCGGTGGGCGCGCCGACCGCGGGCAGGGGCCGGGTCCGCGCCGCGTCCAGCGGCCACCGGCTCAGCACCGCGTCCCCCCACAGCGGGTCGGCGGCGGGCGCGAAGACGTACGGCATGTCCAGCCGCTCCGCCAGCAGGTCGAGGGTGTCGTGGCCGCCGTTGAGCAGCCAGCCCCGGTCCACCTCGCTGAGCGCCACGACGTCCGCCCCGGCGGCGGCCCGCGCCAGCGCGTCCGGGTCGAAGCGGCCGTCCATCCCGAATCCCATCCGGACGTTGTACGCCACGACCCGCACCGTGCCCGGCGGTCCGTCCCGGTTGGTGGCGGACAGCAGCTCGTCGCTGGCGATCGCGGCCAGCAGCGTCAGCACGGCGGCCGAGGCGGCGGTCCACACCGGCGGCAGCGGTGACCGGGGCGGCGTCGGCGCCGGCCGGGTCGCCAGCGCGACGGCGGCGACCAGCACCGCCACCGCCACCGGCACCCAGGCGTTGGGGTAGCCGAGATCGTAGGCGGCGTAGTAGGCGACCGCCGCGACGGCGAAGACGAGCATTCCGGCGACCACGGCGTAACCGCGTCGGCGGGCCGCCCGGGCCGGATCGTCGGCGGCCCCGGGGTGGACGGCCGGGGTGGCCTGCCCGGCGGCGGCGCCGGCCGTCCCCAGGCAGGCGCCGAGCCCGACGGCGGTGAGCAGGACGGCCGGCAGCAGCAGTTCCCCGCGCTTCACGGCGAAGAGGACGGCCCCGCACAGCAGGGCCGCCGGCCCGAGCCACCGCCACGCACCACGGCGGGGCGCGGCCAGCGCGGCGAGCAGGAAGCCGCCGACCGCCAGGGCGAGCGGGGCGGGGCCGAACAGCGGCACGGTCGCCACTCCCACCTCGTCGGCGGGATCCGAGCGCAGCAGGCCGAACTGGTACGACATCGCCGTCCGGGCGACCGCCGGCGAGAGCGCCACCAGGCCCGCGAGCAGCAGCGCCGGCCCGGCCAGCAGCCAGCTCCGCGCCCCGCCCGGACCGGCCGGCGGCGCGGACCGGGCCTGCCCCGTCAGGAAGAGCGCGCCGACCAGGCCGGCCACGACCCACGCCGGCCAGCTTCCGAAGGACTCCGAGCGGTACGTGTCCAGCACCGTGTGCGTGATGGCGCCGACCGCCGACCCGAGCGCGATTCCGGGCACCGGGCGAGCGGTGCCGGCGGCGGCAGCGGCGAGCCAGGCCAGGCCGGCGAGCAGCCCCGCCGTGGCGAGCCAGAGCTGGAGCAGCCCGCCCGGCTGGCCGTTGACGGCGAGGCGCGCGACCACCAGCAGCACCGCGGCGACGAGGGCGACGGGGCGGACGCCGACCCACCGGACCAGCGCGGGCGCGGCCAGGGCGAGCACGAACCAGCCCAGTGCGAACGCCCCCAGCAGCTCGGCGGGGGTCGAGGCGGCCTGCCCGAAGATGGTGATGACCGCCGGCAGGAAGACCCGCAGCACGTCGACCAGGAGCACGACGCCCAGGGCGAGGGTCACGGTGGGGAGGTGGCGGTAGCGCACGGGCTGCCTTTCGCCGACCGGAGGAGGTGCGGCGATTCTGCGTGCGGGGCGGGGCCCCGGTCAACGGGCGGCGACCGGGCCGACGGGAAAGGGCGCCCACCCGCTGGTGGACGCCCTTCCCCGTAACGCTTGCGTCAGCGCTTGGCCGCGGCCTTCCTGGCCGTGGCCTTCTTCGCGGGCGCCTTCTTCGCCGCCGCGCTCTTGCTCGCCGTCGCGGCGGTCTTCTTCGCCGCGGTGGCCTTGGCCGTCGTGGCGGTCTTCTTCGCCGCGGTGGCCTTCGTCGCCGCGGCGGTCTTCTTCGCCGGTGCGGCCTTGGTGGTGGCGGTCTTCTTCGCCGCCGTGGTGGTGGTCTTCTTCGCCGCGGGGGCCTTCTTGGCCGCCGTGGTCGCCTTGGCCCCGGTCGCCTTCGCGCCCGCCGCCTTGGTGCCGGTCGCCTTCGCGCCCGCTGCCTTGGTGCCGGTCGCCTTGGCCCCGGTGGCCTTGGCGCCCGTCGTCTTGGCGGCGGCGGCCGTGGTCTTCTTGGCCGCCGCCGTGGCCTTCGGCACCTTGCCGCTGGCCACCATCTCCTTGAACCCGGCGCCCGCGCGGAAGGTCGGGACGGATGTCTTCTTGACCTTCACCGCCTCGCCGGTACGCGGATTGCGCGCTGTTCGGGCCCCCCGAACGCGCTTTTCGAACGCTCCGAATCCGGTGATCGCCACCTTCTCGCCCTTGGTGACCGCCGCCTGGACCTCAGCGAGGACCGCGTCGAGCGCGGCCGTCGCCGTCTTCCGGTCCCCCAGGCGAACGGCGAGCGCCTCGATGAGCTCGGCCTTGTTCACGACTTCCTCCCGATTGTGCAACTGACTCGACGCGAGCCATTCTGCGCGCACGGTATGCCCTGTGCTGCCGGGACACAAACATTCGGCCGAAAAAAGCCCTTGTGTCGTAACGGATTCGCCCCCACCGGTGAGGCCGGCGGGGGCGGAATCCGCTGTGCGATCGGGCGTACGGCTATGCGACCGAGGGCAGGAACGGCGGTCGGGTGGCCTCGAAGGCACTGATCTGCGCCTCGTGGCGGAGGGTGAGTCCAATGTCGTCCAAGCCCTCCAGCAGCCGCCAGCGGCTGAACTCGTCCAGCGGGAACGACCAGGTGGCCTCACCGACGCGCACCTCGCGGGCGGTCAGGTCGACGGTGACCGGGGTGGCCGGATCGGCCTCCACCAGACCCCAGATCTCCTCGACCGCTGTCAATTCCAGCTCGACCGGGAGCAGACCCTCCTTGAGCGCGTTGCCCCGGAAGATGTCGCCGAAGCGGGGCGAGATCACGGCACGGAAGCCCCAGTCACGCAGGGCCCAGACGGCGTGCTCCCGGGAGGAGCCGGTGCCGAACTCCGGACCGGCCACGAGAATCGACGCCCCCGAATGGGAGGGATCGTTGAGTACGAATTTCGGGTCCTCGCGCCAGGCGCTGAACAAGCCGTCCGCGAAACCCGTCCGGGTCACCCGCTTGAGGTACACGGCGGGGATGATCTGATCCGTGTCCACGTTGGATCGCCGCAGCGGCACGGCGGTGCCGGTGTGGGTGGTGAAGCTCTCCATCTGGGTGCCCTTCTACAGGTCGGCGGGAGCGGCCAGCCGGCCGGCCACGGCGGTGGCGGCGGCGACCGGCGGGGAGACCAGGTGGGTGCGTCCGCCCCGGCCCTGGCGGCCCTCGAAGTTGCGGTTGGAGGTGGAGGCGGAGCGCTGGCCCGGCGAGAGCGTGTCCGGGTTCATCCCCAGACACATGGAACAACCGGCGAAGCGCCACTCGGCGCCGGCGTCGCTGAAGACCTTGTCCAGCCCTTCCGACTCGGCTGCCTCACGGACGGCGGCGGAGCCGGGCACCACCAGCATCCGCACCCCGTCGGCGACCCGGTGCCCGCGCAGCACGTCGGCGGCGGCCCGGAGATCCTCCAGCCGGCCGTTGGTGCAGGAGCCGACGAAGACCACGTCGACCGCGAGGTCGCGCAGCGGGGTGCCGGGGCGCAGGTCCATGTACTCCAGCGCGCGGTGGGCGGCGGTCCGCTCGGCCTCGGTGGCGAACTCCTCCGGGGCCGGCACCACGGCGCCCAGCGGGGCGCCCTGCCCCGGGTTGGTGCCCCAGGTCACGAAGGGGGTGACCGCGCTGGCGTCGAGGGTCACCTCGGCGTCGAAGGTGGCGCCCTCGTCCGTGGGCAGCGTCCGCCACCAGGCGAGGGCCGCGTCCCAGTCGGCGCCCTTCGGGGCGTTCGGCCGCCCCTTCAGGTACGCGAAGGTGGTCTCGTCCGGCGCGATCATGCCGGCCTTGGCGCCCCACTCGATGGACATGTTGGCGATCGTCATCCGCCCCTCCATGGACAGCGACCGGATCGCCTCGCCGCGGTACTCGACGATGTGCCCGCGACCGCCACCCGTGCCGACCTGGGCGATCAGCGCGAGCACCAGGTCCTTGGCGGTGACCCCCGGGGCGAGCTGCCCGGTCACGTTCACCGCCATCGTCTTCGGGCGGGCCTGCGGCAGCGTCTGGGTGGCCAGCACGTGCTCGACCTCACTCGTGCCGATGCCGAACGCGAGCGCGCCGAACGCACCGTGGGTGGCGGTGTGCGAGTCGCCGCAGACGATGGTCATGCCGGGCTGGGTGACCCCGAGCTGCGGACCGATCACGTGCACGATGCCCTGGTTCTCGTCACCCAGCGGGTGCAGCCGGACGCCGAACTCGGCGCAGTTGCGGCGCAGCGTCTCGATCTGCGTACGCGAGGTGGGGTCGGCGATGGTGAGCAGGTCGCCGCGCCGCTGACGGAACGACGGGTCGGCGTACCCCGTCGGGGTGTTGTGGTCCTCCGTCGCGAGCGTGAGGTCGGTGCGGCGCACCCGCCGCCCGGCCAGCCGCAGCCCGTCGAAGGCCTGCGGGCTGGTCACCTCGTGCAGCAGGTGCAGGTCGATGAAGAGCAGATCGGGCTCGCCCTCGACGGACCGTACGACGTGCGCGTCCCAGACCTTCTCGGCCAGGGTCCTCGGCTCGGCAGTAGTGACTCCCACCATCTGGACATCCTAAATTCTGGGAGGTAAATTTCGGCTTGTGGGACACAGTATGAGCGGTGTCGGCGTTCTCGACAAGGCGGTGGTCATCCTGGCCGCCTGCGTCGACGGCGCCAGCCTGGCCGAACTCGTTGAACGCACCAAGCTGCCCCGGGCCACCGCGCACCGGCTGGCGCAGGCGCTGGAGATCCACCGGATGCTGGTCCGGGACACCCAGGGCCGCTGGCGCCCCGGCCCGCGCCTGGGCGAACTCGCCAACGCCGCGCCGGACGTGCTCCTGACGGCGGCGGAGCCGCTGCTCGCCGCGCTGCGGGACGCCACCGGCGAGAGCGCCCAGCTCTACCTGCGCCGCGCCGACGAGCGCATCTGCGTGGCCGCCGCCGAGCGCGCCAGCGGCCTGCGGGACACCGTGCCGGTCGGCTCGGTGCTGCCGATGACGGCGGGCTCGGCGGCGCAGATCCTGCTCGCCTGGGAGCCGCCGGAGGCGGTGATGCCGCTGCTGCCCAGGTCGAAGTTCACCGGCCGCACCCTGGCCGAGGTACGCCGCCGAGGCTGGGCGCAGAGCGTCGCCGAACGCGAGGCGGGTGTGGCGAGCGTCTCGGCGCCGATCCGCGACCGCACCGGTCGGGTCATCGCCGCGATCAGCATCTCCGGCCCGATCGAGCGCCTGGGACGCCGCCCCGGCGAACGCCACGCGATGGCCGTGGTCCGAGCCGGCCAACGCCTCTCCGGCCTCTAACCCCACCCCGCCCACCCCCGCCCGCTCCCGCCCGCCCCCGTTGATCATGGAGTTAGCGGCAGTAAAGATGATCGTCTTCACCGCTAACCCCATGATCAACGGCAGGGGCGGGCCAGGGTGAGGGCGGGGCGGAGGGAAATGGGAACGGCCCGCCCCAGTGGAGTGGGACGGGCCGTTCCGTGTGTAGCCCCGACCGGATTCGAACCGGCGCTACCGCCTTGAGAGGGCGGCGTCCTGGGCCGCTAGACGACGGGGCCAAGACTTCTCTGCTTCCACCGCACTTTCGAGCGGTGCCGCTGTAGTCTAGCGGCGTCCCCTTCGGGAGCCGAAGCCGGGGCCCAAGCCGCGGGCCGAAGCCGGGGCCCAAGCCGCGGGCCACCGGGTCGGGCGCCAGCCGATCCAGGCCCGTCGAACTCCGCCGAGGGCGAGGGCAGTCAAGGGCGAGCGGGAGTGGCAGGGTCGGCAGCGGCGGCGACACGACAACGACAGGCGTCGGGGCCAAGCGAAACGGCCCGCCCCACCGGAGTGGAACGGGCCGTTCTGTGTGTAGCCCCGACCGGATTCGAACCGGCGCTACCGCCTTGAGAGGGCGGCGTCCTGGGCCGCTAGACGACGGGGCCAGAACTATCCTTTGCGACACCACTCGGGCTGAGCGGTGCCGCTGGACTCTATCAGAGAGAACCTCCGGCCCCTGATCGGGACCGGAGCCGCTCTCCTACGAGATCCAGCGCTCAAGGCTCTTTCGAACCTCGGCTGCGCTGGGGTACCAGGACTCGAACCTAGACTAACTGAACCAGAATCAGTCGGGCTGCCAATTACCCCATACCCCATTGGCCCCTTGCGGCGCCGGGACCAAACTTTACCCTCCCGGTGCCGACAGGCCAAATCGAGCCCCCCTAAACCACCCGTGACCTGCGGAAACGGGACTCGACGCGAAATCAGGCGACGGGCACCACCGGATTGGTCAGCTCCCCGATGCCCTCGATCCGCACGCTGACCGTATCCCCCTCCACGAGCGGGCTAACCCCCGCCGGCGTGCCGGTGAGCACGACGTCGCCGGGGAGCAGCGTCATCACGTGCGAGACGTACGACACCAGGGCCGGCACGTCGAAGACCATGTCCCGGGTCCGGCCGAGCTGGCGGACCTCCATCTCGTCGGGATTGCGACCCACCTCACAGCGGACCTCGAGGTCACTGACGTCGAGCCCGGTGGTGATCCACGGCCCGATCGGGCAGAACGAGTCGAAGCCCTTGGCCCGGGTCCACTGACCGTCGGAACGCTGGAGGTCCCGGGCGGTGACGTCGTTGGCGCAGGTGTAGCCGAAGATGGCCTTCTCGGCGGCGGCCCGGTCGGCCCGGCGGGCACCTGGCGCGCCGATCACCACCGCCAGCTCGGCCTCGTGCTCGACCCGCTTGGAGAAGATCGGCAGCCGGATCGCGTCCCGGGGCCCGATCACGGAGGTGGACGGCTTGAGGAAGAGCAGCGGCTCCTTCGGCACCTCGACGCCGTGCTCGGCGGCGTGCTCGACGTAGTTGCGGCCGACGCAGACGACCTTGCTGGGCAGGATCGGCGAGAGCAGCCGGACGTCCGACAGCGCCCACCGGGCGCCACTGAACGTGATCTGGCCGAACGGGTGGCCCTCGATCTCGGCGACGGTCAGGCCCTGGGGGCCCGCCTCCGGCTCGCCCTCGACGACCCCGAACGACATTCCCTTGGCATGAGCAAAACGAGCGATACGCACCCGGCCAATCTAGCCCCGGCGGCGGGCGTGACGACCGAGGCCAGCCGGCCGTTGCCGGCACGGCACCGCAGTCCGGGGTGGCGCAGCCTACGCCACCGCCCTCCCGCGGTGGTGGACTTCCCGACTTCGTACCCGCCCGGTGTCGCCCCGCACCTAGCGTCGGGCTCCGGAGGTTCGTTCGTATGCCTGCATCGACACGACACCACAGGGCCCTCGCAGTGTTCGTACACTGCCTCGGCATTCTCGCCGCCGTGCCGGCACTGCCCCCGGCGGCCCCACCCGCGGCGGCCGCGCAGCCACCACCGGCGGCCGCGCCGACCCCGCAACCGGCGATGCCGTCGGTGCCGCCGGCGGTGCCCACGCCCACCCGGGCCGCCCCGCCGGTGGCGAAGCCGCCGGTCACGGTCGCGGTGGCGCCGGAGAGCACGCCGGCACCGCGCTACCGGATCCAGGTCCGCAACACCGGGAGCACGCCGGTGGACACCACGGTCCGGCAGGAGCTGCCAGCCGGCGCCTCGGCGACCGCCATCACCGCCGGGGGGCGGGCCACCCGCGCGGCCGGGAAGTCGGCCACCGAGGTGACCTGGCGGCTGAAGCTGCCCGCCCGCAGCACCACCACCCTGGGCACGGCGCTCAGCACCGCCCCCCAGGGCCGGCCGCTGACCGCGCCGGCCTGCGCCTTCGACCGCGAGGGCAACCGGCCGTACGACTGCGCGACCGCGACCTGGAAGGCCGCCGCGCCGGCCGCCGCGCCCGAGCGCGCCGAGCCGCCGCCGTGGCGCCGGACACCCGTGCTGCTGGCCGGGCTCGCCACGGTGGCGGTGCTCGCGGCGGGCGGGGTCTGGACGTGGCGCCGGCGCCGCCGGCCGGTCGCCGCGGCCCTGGCCGGCGAGGGGCCGGGAACGGTCTATCCACGGCCGGCGGCGCCCCGACCGGCGTACGCCCGCCGCAAGCCGTCCGTCTGGCTGATCGTTCCGGTGGCGGCCGTGGTGCTGGCCGGCACGGTGGGCACCGCCGCCTGGACGGCCACCCGCGAGGTCGCCGGGATCGACACCGACAGCCAGCCGACCAGCGGGGCGTGGATCGGCCAGGGGATCAGCGGCGCGGTCGGGGAGCCGCTGCGCGAGTCGGCGTTCGAGTTCACCGTCTACCGCGTGGCGTGCGAGCCGGGCCGGGCGGCCCGGCAGTGCGAGGCGACCGTCGGGGTCCGCAACCTCACCCCGGAGCAGCAGAGCTGGCACGGCCGGCTGCAACGGGCGTACCTGCCCGACGGCAACTTCGTCAGCACCGACGAGCAGGCCACCCGGACGGCCAACCAGGGGCGGGACGTCTTCGCCCAACCGCTGGCGGCCGGCAGCCGCACGGTGCTGCCGCTGGTCTTCACGGTCGACGGGAAGGCGCCGCCGCAGCAGCTGGAGCTGCGCAGCGGGGTGTTCTCCGCCGGCGTCCGGGTGGACGTGCCCTGACGGGCGGCCGGGCGGCGGTCGTACCCTTGGCTGCGTGACCGCCGCCCCGACCGCCCGCGAGCAGCCGTGAGCGGCATCCCCGCGGCGCGCTGGCTTCCGCTCCTGGAAGCTCACGAGAAGCGCGCCGACTCCCTCACCGCGGGCCACCGCGCCCGCAGGGCCGCGAGGGAACGCCACGCGATCGACGATTTCCTGTACGACTACTACGGCACCAGGCCCTCCGCCCTGCGCCGGTGGCACCCAGGCGTGGGCATCTCACTGGAGCCCGGACCGGACGGCGCCGCCCCACACCGACAGTGGCGCTGGTACGCCACGGACGCGGACGGGGTCGTGAGCTTCGACGCCGCGGCGTTCCTCGCCGACCGGATCGAGTCGGTGCGCTTCATCCGTCGCCTGTTGTCCGCGATCGCGTCGCGACCGGCCTTCACCGGCTGCTTCGGCCTGCACGAGTGGGCGATGGTGTACCGCCAGCAGGAGCACCGGCATCCGCTCCCCCTGCGACTCGGGCAGGCGGGCACCGACGCGGTGGTCGACTCCCACCAGATCCGCTGCACGCACTTCGACGCGTTCCGCTTCTTCACCCCGGACGCGGTCGGTCTCAACCGGCTGCGACCCACCCGGGAGAGCCAGGTGGAGCTCGACCAGCCGGGCTGCCTGCACGCCTCGATGGACTGCCACAAGTGGGCGACCAAGCTGGGCCCGGCCGTCCCGGGGGACCTGGCGCTCGACTGCTTCGAGTTGGCGAGGGACATCCGGCTGCTCGACATGCGGGCGTCCCCGTACGACCTCTCCTCGTACGGGGAACCGGCGGTGGCCGTCGAGACGCCGGAGGGGAAGGCCGAGTACGTGGCTCGGCAACGCGAGTTCTCGCAGCGTGCCGACCAGCTACGCGCCCGGCTGATCGAGGTTTGCGCGACCCTGCTCGATCAAGCGGAGCCGCCGGCAGGGCCGGATCGGTCCACACCCTTGCCTGCCCGTGTTTGACCTGAACCGGGGCCGAGGCCGAGGCCGACCATGCTCAAGATCGCGCTCTATCCAGGAAGTAGTGGCCTTCCAACGCGAGGAGGCCACTACTTCCTGGATCGAGCGCGATCTTCGAAGGCACCCGCCGAGGTGACGCAGAGACGAGCGCCGCTGCCTCGGTCAGTCGCCGTCGACGCGGCGGTCGCGCTTGCGCTGGGACTGGCGCTTCTTCGCGGCCAGCCGGCGTTCCTTCGCGCCCCGCGAGGGACGGGTGGGCCGGCGGGGCGGGGGCGGCGGGGCGGCGGCCTCGCGCAGCAGCGCCGCCAGCCGGTCCCGGGCGGCCTCCCGGTTGGCCAGCTGCGCCCGGTGCTCGCTGGCGGTGACGGTGAGCACGCCACCGACCAGCCGCCCGGCGAGGCGCTCCAGCGCCCGCGCCCGCAGCGACTCGGGCACCCCGGGCGAGCCGGCCAGGTCGTAGCTCAGCTCGACCCGGGAGTCGGTGGTGTTGACGCCCTGGCCGCCGGGCCCGGACGACCGGGAGAACCGTTCCCGCAGCTCAGCGGCGGGAACGATCCACCGGTCGGTCACCCGCAGTCCGTCGTCCACTCCCCGAGGCTATCGCCCCGCCGGGTCGCTTCCGGTCACGGCCGGGCTCGGGGACTCCGCCGGCGCCGCGGGCTCGCCGTCGGAGCCGGCGGCTGCGTACGCGACCGCCCCGACCAGCAGCAGGGCGATCACCCCGATCTTCGTGGTGGCCACCTTGATCAGCAGCCACGCGGCGCTCCGGGCGCCGGGCACGGTCTTCTTGACGGTCTGGTAGTCGGCCCACCCACGTCGCGCCCGGGCGTACGCCGACCCCACTCCGGTACCGATCAACAGGCCCACCAGCAGGAGGACCACGATTCCAGGACGCTCCACCCACGCCAGTATCCATACTCAGCGTAGTATTTCCATGGCCCGATCATTCCGCGCCGGGTATCCGACAGTTTTCACGTTTCCCAGGTCGATTCCGGCGGGCGTACGCACTGTTCAGCCGCCCTTTCCGATGATCGTGTCGGCGGTCTGCTGCACCTGCTCGATGGGAATGGCGAAACCGATTCCGATCGAGCCGTTGCCGTCGATCGTGGCGATGGCCGTGTTCACCCCGATCACCTCGCCGCGCGCGTTGACCAGCGGGCCACCCGAGTTTCCCGGGTTGATCGAGGCGTCGGTCTGCACGGCGGTGTGCCGGTTGTCGCCGAGGCGCACCTGCCGGTCCAGGGCGCTGACGATGCCGGCCGTGACGGTGCCGGGCAGCCCCAGCGGCGAACCGACCGCCAGCACCGGTTCGCCCACCCGGGTCGAGCCCGGCTTGGCCAGCGGCAACGCCGCCAGGCCGGCCGACGGCGGCACCCGGAGCACGGCGAGGTCGCTGCGCGACTCCCGGCCGACCACCTCGGCGGCGAACCGCCGCCCGTCCGGCAGTTCCACCGTCACCGAGCCGTCGCGCCCCTTCGCCAGGATGTGGTCGTTGGTGATGATGTGCTGCTGGTCGTCGACGGCGAACCCGGAGCCGGTGGCCGAGGCCCGGTCGGCCCCACCCACCAGCACCGAGACCACCCCCGGCACGGTCTTCCCGGCTGCGGTCACCAGCTCCGCCGGCACCGGGGCCGCCGAGGCCGCCGACGGGCCCGGGGCGCCGTCACGGCTGGCCACGACGCCGCCGGCCACCGCGCCCGAGGCCGTCGACAGGGCCACCACCGCCAGCCCCGCCAGCAACCGCCCGCGCCCGCGCCATCCCGACGGGCCGCGGTCCGATCCCGGTCCGTCCCACCGGGCCCGCCCGTCCGGATCCAGCTCCGGCGAGACGAACCAGGGGCCGCGCGGTTCGCCCAGCCCGGTCTGCACTGCCATGCGTACGCTCCTCACGTGTCCTTCTCGACGGTGGCCGTACGGATTCAGGGCAGCCGGGAGAACCAGCGCATCGAGCCGGCCGCGGCGCCCATGGCGAACACCAGCCCGAGCCCGATGAAGCGGGCCGAGACGTCCTGCCGTTCGGTGCGGTAGCCGACCGAGGTGCCGATGTCGTCGTAGACGGCACGCAGCTCGTCACTGGTGCTGGCCTCGTGGAACACGCCCCCGGTCTCGTCGGCGACCGCACGCAGGGTCTGCCCGTCGACGGGCACCTGGATCGGCCGGCCGCCCCGGTCCACCGTCCCGCTCGGGGTGCCGAACGAGATGGTGTGCACCGGCACCTTCATGTCGATCGCCTCGGCCGCCGCCTCCATCGGGTCCATGCCGGAGGTGTTCGCGCCGTCGGAGAGCAGGATGATCCGGGCCGGCGGTGGGTCCTTCGCCGCCTGGCTGTCGAAGCCCTTCACCGCGCCGAGCGAGGTGCTGATGGCCTCCCCGATGGCGGTGCCCTGCACCCCGGTCGCCCCCTCGACCAGCCGCTCGATCCCCTCGTGCAGCGCCTCCCGGTCGGTGCTCGGCGGCACCAGCACCGCCGCGCTGCCGGCGAAGGCGACCAGCCCGACGTTGAACTCGTCGGGCAGGCTGTCCACGAACCGCCGGGCGGACTCCTTGGCGGCGCTGAGCCGGTCCGGTTCCACGTCGCCGGCGAGCATCGAGGTGGAGACGTCGACGGCGACCATCACGGTGGCCCGTTCCCGGGGCACCCGCACCTCGGCGGTGGGCCGGGCGAAGCCGACCACCAGGAGCGCCAGCATGGCGAGGAAGAGTCCGGCCGGCACGTGCCGCCGCCAGAGCGGTCGCTGCGGCGCGACCCGGTCGAGCAGCCGCAGGTTGGTGAAGCGGACGGCGTACCGGCTGCGGCGGCGCTGCATGAACAGGTAGCCGACGGCCAGGGCGAGCACCCCGAGCAGCAGCCAGAGCCGGACGGGTGACTGCCAGATCACGCGGCACCTCCCCGGGCCGCCCCGACCGGAGCCGCGGCGAGCCGCCGCTGGGCGTGCACGTGCCGCACGATGTCGGCGCCCCAGTCCCGGTCGGTGCGCAGCGGCAGGTGGGTGGCCCCGCTGCGGCGCAGTGCCTGGCGCACCTGGTCGCACTGGGCCGCGGCGGCGGCCGCGTAGCGCTCGCGCAGGGCGCGGTCGCCGGTCCAGACCGCGCGCCGCCGCCCGGTCTCCGGGTCCACCAGGTCGACCAGGCCGACGTCCGGCAGCTCCAGCTCCCGCGGGTCGGTGACCTGCACGGCGAGCACCTGGTGCCGCACGGCGAGCCGGCGCAGGGGCGCCTCCCATCCGGGCGCGTGCCGGGGATCGTCGGGCAGGCCGTCGAGGAAGTCCGAGACCACGACCACGAGGCCACGGCGCAGCGCCACCCGGTGCACGGCGGCCAGCCCGTCGCCCAGGTCGGGGCCGTGCGGCGCCGGGGTGTCCCGGTCGTGCCCGCCGACGCGTGGGGCGGCCAGCAGGGCGCGGAGCAGCCCGAGCAGGTGGGTGCGCCCGCTGCGCGGCGGGAACCGGCGCAGCCCGTCGGGCCCCAGCACCTGCGCGCCGAGCCGGTTGCCCACTCCGGCGGTGAGGAAGCCGACCGCCGCCACGGCCGCCACGGCCAGCTCGCGCTTGTCCAGGGTGGCGGTGCCGTACTCCATGCTGGGGCTCGCGTCGACCAGCAGCCAGGTGGTCAGCTCACGGTCGGCGTCGACCTCGCGTACGTGCGGGACGGTGGTCCGGGCGGTCACCGCCCAGTCCATCCGGCGTACCTCGTCCTCGCCGGGGCGGTACTCCCGGCTGCCGGCGGGCTCGCTGCCCGGCCCGGGCAGCAGGCCGCGGTACCCGCCGTGCAGCAGGCCGTCGAGCCGGCGGGTGACGGTCAGCTCCAGCCTGCGCAGCCTCCGCTCTCCGGTGAGGTCGGCCAGGCTCGGATCGGCCGGCACGGGCGCGGGCGCCGCGCGCCACCTCATGCCGCCGCCAGGTCGGCCGCGTGTTCCGGGTGGACGGTGGCGACCCTGGGTGGTGGGACGGCCTCGACCAGCCGCCGGACCACCGCGTCGGCGGCCACCCCGTCGGCGACCGCGTCGAAGGAGAGCACCAGCCGGTGGGCCAGCACGTCGACGGCCAACTCGCGGACGTCCTCGGGCAGCACGTACTCGCGGCCGCGCAGCAGCGCCTGGGCCCGCGCGGCGGCGACCAGGCCGAGGGTCGCGCGGGGGCTCGCCCCGTACGCGAGCAGCGGGGCGATCTCGGGCAGCCCGAACCGGCCCGGGTCGCGGGTGGCAAGGATGAGCCGGACCACGTACTCGGCGATGGCGTGGTGCACGAAGACGTGGGCGGCACGGGCCTGGAGTTCCCGCAGCCGCCGCGGGTCGAGCACCCGGCGGGCGGTGGGCCGGTCGGCGCTCATCCGGTAGAGGATGGCGAGTTCGTCGGCGTCGGTCGGGTAGTCGACGACGATCTTCATCAGGAACCGGTCGCGCTGCGCCTCCGGCAGCTGGTAGACCCCCTCGGACTCGATCGGGTTCTGGGTGGCCAGCACCAGGAACGGTTCCGGTACGGGGTAGCTCTGCCCGCCGATGGAGACCTGGCGCTCGGCCATCGCCTCCAGCAACGCGGACTGCACCTTGGCCGGGGCCCGGTTGATCTCGTCGGCGAGCAGCAGGTTCGCCATGACGGGGCCCAGCTCGATGTCGAAGTTCTCCTGCGAGGCCCGGTAGATCCTGGTGCCGACGATGTCGGAGGGGACGAGGTCGGGGGTGAACTGGATCCGGGAGAAGGTGCCACCCACCACTGTGGCCAGGGTCTGCGCGGCCAGGGTCTTGGCCACCCCCGGCACGCCCTCCAGGAGGCAGTGCCCGTCCGCGATCAAGGCGGTGAGCAGGCGCTCGACGAGCCGATCCTGCCCGACGATCACGCGTTTGACCTCGAAGAGCGTCTGTTCCAGGTCGGCCGGGGTCGCGTCGGGATCGACCGGGCTGGGCACGCTGGCCAGGGTGTCCGAGATGTCCGTCACGGTGCTTGCTTCCCGTGCCGGCGGTCGGACAAACGTCGGATTATCGGCGTCGGGGCGGCCCTTACCAGCCGGAACCGGGACGAGCCGCCCGGCGCGACAGAGAAGGTGCGGCGGGCGGCGAGACCGACCGGACGGGCACGGGAACCGGCGGCCTGGCCGGACGGGCCGGGTGCGGGCGGCGCGACGGCGCCGGCCCCCGCGGCTGGGCGGGGGCCGGCGTCGGCAGCGGGGAGGTCAGTTGGTGACGGTCAGGTGGAAGGGCAGGTCGGCCGGGCCGCCGGACGAGTTGCGGGTCTGCACGAAGACCGCGTTCGGCGTCTGGAGCCGCGGTGCCACGGAGATCTCGCCGCCCGGCGGCACGTGGTACTGGTCGATCGTGCCGATGGTCGCCTGGAACCCCTTCCGCAGGACGTTGTAGTTGAACAGGACCTGGTACTGCCCGGGGCCGTACCGGGTGGCGGAGACCGCCTCCGGCGAGCCCCGGTGCAGGACAGCGGCGTCGCTGACGACGGCGAAGGCGACGGATCCCGGGCTGGTCCCCTGCGCGGAGGGGCCCTGCGCCAGCGCCGCCCTGGCCCTGCGGGCCTCGGCGGGAGTCACCGCCGGCTGGCCGCCGGAGCCGGGCTGCTGGACGGCCGCGGCGACCTCGGCGGGCGCCTGCGCCGCCGGCTGGGCGACGGCGATGCCGCCCCCGGCCAGGGCGAGCGCCAGGGCGGCGACGCCCACCGCCACCGCCTTGCGTCGGAAGATTGTGGTCATGACAGGGTCTCCCTTTTGTTGACCGTACGGATTCGACCGACCCCACTCGCTGCGAGCCGGCGGACTTCCATTTCACAAGCCGCGGAAATGAGCGGCAACCATCAGCGACCCGCACGTGAGGTCACCCCATCAACGCTGCCGCCTCAACCATTTCCACCAACACTGAGCAGGTATTACTACTCAGAGTTTCGACGTCTCAACCTCGTGGAACGTAGCACCGGAAAAAGCGGGGCGTCAATAGCCAGTCACGCCTCGTCAACCATTTTCAAGCACGTCGGGGAATCATGAAAAGCGAAGAGTCAACCATTCATGAATGCGCGGTGTGCACACCCGTGGGGACCACCGCGCGGGCAGGGAGGCGTTACTCTCCAGCCATGATCGTCGAGGCCGCACCGGCGGCGACGGGCCGCCGGACGGGTCGGCTCGGCACCGCGCTCTGCTGGGCCGCCGTCGCGCCCGGGCTCGCCTGGGCGGCCGTCCGGCTGGGCGGGCTCGACCGGGGACCGCTGGTCCAACTGCTCGCCTTCACGCCGTACGTCGCCGCCGGGAGCCTGCTGCCGCTGGCGCTCGCGCTCGCCCTGCGGCGGCGCTGGCCGACGGTGGTCGCGGCGCTGGTCACGGTGCCCCTGGCGGCCGTGGTGGCGCCCCGGGCCCTGCCGTCCGGGCAGCCCTCGGTCACCGGCCCGACGGTGCGGCTGCTGACCGCCAACCTGCTCGCCGGGGCGGCCGACGAGGCGGCGCTTGTCGACCTGGTCCGCCGGCACGAGGTCGACGTGCTCGCCGTGCAGGAGTTCACCCCGGAGGCCCGGGTGGAGCTGGACCGGCTCGGCCTGGACCGGCTGCTCCCCCACCGGCAACTCCACCCGCGGCCCGGCACCGTCGGCTCCGCCCTCTACGCCCGGTTCCCGATCGGCGAGGTCGGTGTCCGGCACAACCGGGGCGGCTGGGGCTTCGACCAGGCCTACGGCACGGTGGCGGCGCCCGGGGCGCCACCGGTGCGGGTCGAGTCGGCGCACCCGGCGGCCCCGTACGCGGTGGACCAGGTCGGCGCCTGGCGCGCCGACCTGGCGGCGCAGCCGCCCGCCACTCCGGACGGGCCACTGCGGATCCTCGCCGGCGACTTCAACGCCACCCTCGACCACTCCCCGCTGCGCGCCCTGCTGGCCACCGGTTACGTCGACGCGGCCGACCAGGTCGGCGCGGGACTGGCCGGCACCTGGGGCCCGTACGACGGCGACCTGATCCCGCCGGTGACCATCGACCACGTGCTGGTCGACCGGCGGATCGCCGTGCGGGCGGTCACGGTGCACCGGATACCGGGCAGCGACCACCGCGCCGTCCTGGCCGAGCTACGCCTCCCGGCCGGGTGACCGGCAGGCGGTGGTTGCCGCGCGCCGGCGTCAGACGCGGGCGCGGTCGAGGCCGTAGGTGAGCGCGTCGACGAGGGCGTGCCACGACGCCTCGACGACGTTGTGGTGCACGCCGACAGTGGTCCAGTCGCGGCCGGCGCCGTCGGCGGTCTCCAGCAGCACCCGGGTCACCGCGCCGGTGCCGTGGGTGCCCTCCAGGATCCGCACCTTGTAGTCGGCCAGCTCGAAGTCGCGCAGCTCCGGGTAGTGCCGGGCCAGGCCGGCCCGCAGCGCCTCGTCCAGGGCGTTGACCGGCCCGTTGCCCTCGGCGGTGGCGATCACCCGCTCCCCGCGTACGCGGATCTTGACGGTCGCCTCGGAGACCACCGCGCCGTCCTCCCGGTGCTCGACCAGCACCCGGTACGACTCCAGCGCGAACGGCCGGGCGGGCGCGGTGTCCAGCTCCGAACGGACCAGCAGCTCGAACGAGGCGTCCGCGGCCTCGAACGACCAGCCACCGGCCTCCAGCTCCTTGACCCGCCGGGTCACCCGCGACAGCGCCTCCGGATGGCCGGCCAGGTCCAGGCCGAGCTCGCGGCTCTTGAGCTCGACGCTGGCCCGGCCGGCCATCTCGGTGACGAGGATCCGCATGTCGTTGCCCACCACCTGTGGGTCCACGTGGTTGTAGAGCAGCGGATCCACCTTGATCGCGCTCGCGTGCAGCCCCGCCTTGTGGGCGAAGGCGGCGGCCCCGACGTAGGCCTGGTGGGTGTCGGGAGCGATGTTGGCGATCTCGGCGATGGCGTGGGAGACCCGCACCATCTGCCCCAGGCAGCCCTCCGGTAGGACGGGCAACCCGAGCTTGAGCTGGAGGTTGGCGACGACCTCGAAGATGTCCGCGTTGCCGGGACGCTCGCCGTAGCCGTTGGCGGTGCCCTGGAAGTGGCGCACTCCCGCCTCCACGGCGGCGATGGTGTTGGCCACCGCGCAGGCCGTGTCGTTCTGGCAGTGGATGCCGAGCAGTTCCGGGCCCACGCCCAGCCGCGCGGTGAGGTCGGCGATGGCGGCGGTCACCTGGGAGGGCAGCATCCCGCCGTTGGTGTCGCAGAGCACCATCCGCTCCGCGCCGGCGGCGAGTGCGGTCTCCACCACGGCGGCCGTGTACGCCGGGTCGAACCGGTAGCCGTCGAAGAAGTGCTCGCCGTCGACGAAGACCCGGCGCCCCTCGGCCACCAGGTGCGACACCGTGTCGTGGACCATCGCCAGGTTCTCGGCCGCGGTGGTGCGCAACGCCCGCTCCACGTGCCGCAGATCCGCCTTGGCGACCAGGGCGATCGCCGGCGTCTGCGCGTCGAGCAGGCCGCGGACCTGGGGGTCCTCGGCGACGGCCACCCCGGCCCGCCGGGTGGCCCCGAAGGCGACCAGCAGCGCGTGTCTCAGGTCGAGTTCGGCGCGCGCCCGACGGAAGAACTCGGTGTCCTTCGGCACGGCGCCCGGCCAGCCGCCCTCGATGAAGCCGACCCCGAACTCGTCGAGCAGCCGGGCCACCGCGAGCTTGTCGACCACCGAGTAGCTGAGCCCCTCGCGCTGGGCGCCGTCGCGCAGCGTGGTGTCGTACACCTGGAACGTCATCGGGGAGTCCTTTCGGGAACAACAAAAAGACCCCCCGCGGATGCGAGAGGTCTGCGCGCTCGGCGGAGAGGAGGCCGGCGCGCTAGGTGCGAATAATCAGGTTGGTGCTGGTCACGTTCGCCACTCTGCCACCCGGGCCATGGTTTTGGGAGACGAAACCCACATGTCGGGACGGTGACGGAGGGTCGCGATACCGCACCACCGGGCATTTTCCTGGCAGAACGCGCCACTCGTGATCGACTTCACAAGTCGCCCGGCCGCCACCAGGCGGAAACAACGCTGCGGCAGTATCTGGAACTGATCCAGTTATTGGCCTCGTGCCGCTGCCAAGGAGGACCTGTGCTCACTGTCGGTGACAGCTTCCCGGAGTACGAACTCACCGCCTGCGTGTCGCTGGACGCCGAGAAGGCGTTCGACTCGATCAACCACAAGTCCCACCAGGGCAAGTGGCGGGTCGTCTTCTTCTGGCCGAAGGACTTCACCTTCGTCTGCCCGACCGAGATCGCGGAGTTCGGCCGGCTGAACGAGGAGTTCGCCGACCGTGACGCCCAGGTGCTCGGCGTGTCGGTGGACAACGAGTTCGTCCACTACGCCTGGCGCAAGGACCACCCGGACCTGCGCGAGATCCCCTTCCCGATGCTCAGCGACATCAAGCGCGAGCTGACCGCCGCCTGCGGCGTGCTCGGCGAGGACGGCGTGGCCCAGCGGGCGACCTTCATCGTCGACCCGGACAACCAGATCCAGTTCGCCATGGTGACCGCCGGTTCGGTCGGCCGGAACGTCTCCGAGGTGCTGCGGGTCCTCGACGCCCTGCAGACCGACGAGCTCTGCCCGTGCAACTGGAACAAGGGCGGCGCCACCCTCGACGCCACCACGCTCCTCGCCGGCGCCGGGGCCTGACCATGGGTCTGGACGCGATCAAGGCGGCGCTGCCCGAGTACGCCAAGGACATCAAGCTCAACCTCGGCTCGACCATCGCCACCAGCACGCTGAAGCCGGAGCAGGCGTGGGGCACCGCCCTGGCCTGCGCCGTCGCGGCCCGCAACCCGGTGGTGCTGCGGGAGATCGCCGCCGAGGCGGCCACCCACCTCGGGCCGGAGGCGGTCGAGGCCGCCAAGGGC
Source organism: Micromonospora sp. NPDC047074 (assembly GCF_040643815.1). NCBI lineage: Bacteria > Bacillati > Actinomycetota > Actinomycetes > Micromonosporales > Micromonosporaceae > Micromonospora > Micromonospora sp. NPDC047074. The sequence continues at coordinate 53,327 of NZ_JBEYVB010000028.1, read as the reverse complement.
GCCGCCGCCATCATGGCGATGAACAACGTCTACTACCGGGCCAAGCACCTGATCGGCGACGAGCAGTACCAGTCGATCCCGGCCCGGCTGCGGATGCAGATCATCGCCAGGCCGGGCGTGGACAAGGCCGACTTCGAGCTGTGGTGCCTGGCGGTGTCGGCGATCACCGGCTGCGGGGTGTGCCTGGAGTCGCACGAGAAGACCCTGCGCAGCGCGGGCTTCAGCCGCGAGCAGGTGCACGAGGGGCTGCGCATCGCCGCCGTCGTGCACGCCGCCGCGGTCACCCTGGACGCCCAGGCCGCGCTCGCCTGACGCGTACGCCCGATGGGCCGGCGCCGCACCCGCGGCGCCGGCCCATCGCCGTTGGCGCCGGCCCATCGCCGTTTCCGGCGGCGACCGCCCGGGTAGCCCTCGGAGAGACGAGAGGCACCCGATCCGGCGAGACGACTGGTGACAGTCGGGGCAGGAGTTGTCAGATGGACAGGCTCGACCCGCACAGCGCACACGGCACCCCGAACCCGCTGCGCGGCGGCGGCCAGGACGAGTTCGCCGGCGGAGCGCCGGCCGGCACGTTCGACCCGTGGCGCTACCGGGACACCGCGAGGGTCGCCGACGCGGACCTGGTCGGCTACAAGGTGGAGGCCAGCGACGGCGGCGTCGGCAAGATCGACAGTGCCAGCCACGAGGTCAACGACAGCTACCTGGTGGTGGACACCGGGCCGTGGATCTTCGGACGGAAGGTCATGATCCCGGCGGGCACCGTCAACCACGTCGACCACGACGAGCGCAAGGTGCACGTCGACCGGAGCAAGGACCAGATCAAGGCCGCCCCGGAGTACGACGAGACCGCCGACACCGACCCCACCTACCGGGACCGGCTCGGCGGCTACTACGGGGAGACGTACTCGGCGATCCCGCCCGGCACCGCCCGGTAGCCACCGCACCCTGGTAGCCACCGGCACACCACGGCCTCCCGCAACTCGCGGGAGGCCGTTACCGTGACGGCGTGGACACCTCCGAGGCTGACCGCAGGATCCCCTTCGCCACGATGTTCAACTTCCGCGACGTGGGCGGGCACGTCGGCCACGACGGGCGTACGGTGCGCCGGAAACGGCTCTACCGCTCAGACTCGCCACACCGCATCGACGACACGGACCGGGCCGCGTTCGCCGCCCTCGGCGTCCGCACGGTCATCGACCTGCGCCGCCCGTACGAGGTGGAGCGCGACGGCCGCATCCCCCACTTCGACGGGCTGACCTGGCACAACGCCCACCTGGTGCACGCGGAGTGGGGCGATCGGCCCTATCAGCCCGGCACCGACCTGGCCCGCTACCTGGCCGACCGGTACGCCGATCTCGCCGAGACCGCCACCGCCGGGATCGCCGAGGCGATCGGGCTCATCGCCGACTCCCCCAACGCGCCCGTCGTCGTGCACTGCGTCGCCGGCAAGGACCGCACGGGCATCGTCTGCGCGCTCACCCTCTCGGTGCTCGGCGTCGCTGACGACGAGATCGTTGCCGACTACGCCCTGAGCACCGAGGCCGGCGAGCGGTACCGCGCCTGGTACGAGAGCATCGGCCGGCCGGCGGACCTCCACCTTCCGGTGTTGACCTGCCCCGCCGAGGCCATGACCTACTTTCTCGCCGAACTGCGGGAGGCCCACGGCTCGGTCGAGGGCTACCTACGCCACACCGGCGTCGCCGAAACCCAACTAACCGCCCTCCGCACCCACCTCCTGACCTAACCCCCTCCCCCCCTCCCCTCCCCGCCGCCCCCTCCCCTCCGCCGCTCCCATCCCTCGCCGATCTTGCAGTTTCGGCCCTCTTGATGCGCAATATGCACGATTTGCCCGGGCAGGAAGTGCAAGATCGACGGGGCGGGGCGGGGGTGGGTGGGGCGGGGCGGGGGTGGGTGGGGCGGGTGGGTGGGGTGGGTGGGTCAGAGGATGCGGCGGACCCAGGCGTGGGGGTCGTCGGTCTTGCCGCGCTGGAGGTCGACGAGTTGCTGGCGCAGGGACATCGTGACCCGGCCGGGATCGCCGCCTCCGATGAGGAACTCGCCGTCGGGGAAACGCACCTGCCCGATCGGGGTGACCACCGCAGCGGTGCCGCAGGCGAACACCTCGCGGAGCCGGCCGCTCACCGCGTCCGCCTGCCAGTCGGCGAAGGACACCGGCCGTTCCTCGATCCGGTGTCCGGCGGCGGCGGCCAGCGTGAGCACCGACTCCCGGGTGATGCCGGGCAGGATCGTGCCGGTCAGGGGCGGGGTGACCACGGTGCCGTCGTCGTAGACGAAGAAGACGTTCATGCCGCCCAGTTCGTCGACGAAGCGGCGCTCCACCGCGTCCAGGAAGACCACCTGGTCGCAGCCGTGCTCGATCGCCTCGGCCTGCGCCGCCAGCGAGGCGGCGTAGTTGCCCCCGCACTTCGCCGCGCCGGTGCCGCCCGGGGCGGCCCGGGTGTAGTCCGGGGAGACCCAGACCGTCACCGGCTTCACGCCGCCGGAGAAGTACGCGCCGGCCGGCGAGGCGATCACCACGTAGAGGTACTCGTTGGCCGGCCGGACGCCGAGGAACACCTCGCTGGCGAACATGAACGGCCGCAGGTAGAGGCTCGCGTCCTCGATCTCGGGGATCCAGTCCCGGTCGACCTCGACGAGCTGGCGCAGCGACTCGACGAAGGTCTCCTCGGGCAGCACCGGCATCGCCATCCGCCGGGCCGAGGCGGCGAACCTGGCGGCGTTGGCCTCCGGCCGGAACATGGTGACCCCGCCGTCGGCCGTCCGGTAGGCCTTCAGCCCTTCGAAGATCTCCTGCGCGTAGTGCAGCACCGCAGCGGCCGGGTCCATCGGGATGGGCGCGCGGGCCTCGACGCGGGCGTCGTACCAGCCCTTGCCGTCGGCGTAACGGATGGTGACCATGTGGTCGGTGAAGACGCGACCGAAGCCCGGGTTGGCCAGGAGTGCGGCCCGGTCGGCGGCGGATACCGGCGCGGGATTCGGACGGATCTCGAAGTCGAGCTTGTCACCACCGCTCATCGCGCTGACCTTCCTGCGGGACTACGGCACGCGGGTCCGCATGCCGAGAATTCTGGTGCGAAAAACTTACCCCGAACGTTCGTTCAGCGGGTAGCGCGGCCCCGCCCACCAGTGCCGGTGGACGCGCTGACGTCCGCGACCGGCGCGGGCCGGCGGCGTAGCCGAACTCGGGGTGGGTCGGGTGCCGGGCCGGTCATTCCGGCCGGGGGTTCAGGAGGCGGCGTGCCCGGCCAGCCGGTCGCCGACCTCCTCGGTGCGCAGCGCCGCCCCCGGTACCCGGCCGGCCAGCTCCGCGCCCACGGCGGCGGTCACCCGAGCGGCCGCGTCGGCGTGCCCGAGCTGGTCGAGCAGCAGGGCCGCGGAGAGTACGGCCGCGACGGGGTCGGCCACGCCACGCCCGGCGATGTCCGGCGCCGAGCCGTGTACCGGCTCGAACATCGACGGGTACGCCCCCTCGGGGTTGATGCTGCCGCTGGCCGCGAGGCCGATGCCGCCGGTCACCGCGGCGGCGATGTCGGTGAGGATGTCGCCGAACAGGTTGTCGGTGACCACCACGTCGTAGCGCTGGGGCTGGGTGACGAGGAACATCGCGGCGGCGTCGACGTGCTGGTACTCCGTGGTCACGTCGGGGTGCTCGGCGGCGACGGCCTCGAAGGCGCGCGCCCACAGCGAGCCGGCGTGGGTGAGCACGTTGGTCTTGTGCACCAGGGTGACCTTGCGCCGTTCCCGGCGCGTGGCGCGGGCGAAGGCGTCCCGGATCACCCGCTCCACCCCGTGCCGCGTGTTCAGGCTCTCCTCGGTGGCGATCTCGGCCGGGGTGCCGCGGTGCAGCGCGCCGCCGGCGCCCGCGTAGAGCCCCTCGGTGCCCTCGCGGACCACCACCAGGTCGACCTCGCCGGGCTTGACGCTGGCCAGCGGCCCCGCCACGCCGGGCCACAGCCGCGACGGGCGCAGGTTGACGTACTGGTCGAAGGCGAAACGCAGCTTCAGCAGCAGGCCCCGCTCCAGCACTCCCGGTGGGACGCTCGGGTCGCCGACGGCGCCGAGCAGGATCGCGTCGTGCCCGGCCAGCTCGGTCAGCACGGAGTCGGGCAGCACCTCGCCGGTGCGGTGGTAGCGGGCGGCGCCGAGGTCGTACTCGGTGGCCTCCACACCCGGAAGCACGGCGTCGATGACCTTGCGGGCCTGCGCGACCACCTCGGGTCCGATCCCGTCCCCGGCCACCACCGCGATCCGTGCCACGTCCTACGCTCCCTCGACTCGCCCGTTTGGTCCGACGGTACGCCCGTGTCCCGCGTCCCGGTACGAGCCTTCCACAATGCGGGATAATACGATGCACAGAATGCTCCCAGGTGACATTCATGGTGGGGTCATCTCCGCTGCCTAGCGTGGTGACAAGCGGGTCAACGGGGGCCCGTGGCGGGGGCCGCGACGACGCGGCCGGCGTCAGCGAGGGAGCAGCGACATGCCGATCGACCAGCAGCCACGGACCGGCTGGGTGGACCAGCCCGCCTTCCAGCCCCGCCGGCCGGACCTGCGTCTCGGCTCCCGCAGTCACCGGCTGGATCCCGGCGCCGCCGCCGGCGACCGGATCGCCGTCCAGCACACCGTGCAGACCTCGACGGCGGAATACTCGCTGCTGCTCAACGCGCCGGGGTGGCTGGGTCGACGGGGCGTCGGGGAGGCGCTGCGGGACGCGGTCGCGGAGTTGCGGGCGATCGACCTCACCTACGGCCCGAACCGTCCCGAGAGCCTGGTCTCCCGGCTGCGCCGCGGCGAGATCAGCCCCGACTCGTACCCGCCGCTGGCCGACCTCGTGGATCGCTGCGCGGCGATGCGGGCGGCCACCGACGGCTGGTTCGACGCCTGGGCCGTGCCCGGCGGCTTCGACCCCGGCGGCCTGCTCGGCGGCTGGGCGGTGGAGCGGGCCGCGGCCCGGCTGCGCGCCGCCGGCGTGTACGACTACGCCGTGCTCACGGGCGCCGACCTCGTCGTACGTGGGCACGCGGCGCACGGCGGCCCGTGGCGGGTGGCGGTGCACCACCCGACGGACCGGCAGCGGGCGCCACTGGTGCTGGAGATGACGGCGGGCGCGATCGGCACCTCCGGGGTGAGCGGCCGGCAGGGGCACGTGGTGGACCCGCACACCGGCGAGCTGGCCGACCAGTTGGTCGCCGCGACGGTGGTCGGGCCGGATCTCGCCATCGCGGACGCCTACGCGACCGCGCTCTACGCCGCCGGGCCGGCCGGGCTGGCCTGGTTCCGCACCGGATCGGACTACCGCGCGCTCTTCGCCGACCGCCGCTGAGCCGTCGACGCTGAATCCGCCGCTGCTCGCCGTCGGAGTCGGCCCCGTACCGGCTGCGGGAACAGCGTCCGGACAGGTGATCGGCCCCCACGGTCTCGGCAACGACCGTGAGGGCCGGTCAGCGACGAATGCGCGTGGCTCGCGCAATCGAGGGGTGCGGGCCAGTCGGCCGGACGTCGACCTCGCCACCCGAAGACGGGCCTACGCCGCGAGCTCGGCCAGTGACCGCACCGATACGCTAGCGAATCGACGCAACTCAACGCAAGGGTCTCCACACCGGACCGTCGCGACAGGAGGTTTCCGTTTCCTGTGGACGCGAGGGCGACTTCGGCGCGGCGAACGGCGGATGGCACGCTGTCCGCCGTGAGTTTCGATCTGAGCGTGTGGGCCCTGGCGGACGGGGCGACACCCGAGGACGTGCGGGCGGCGGTGCTGCGGTGCCGGCAGGGGCAGCACGTCGAGCGCTACCCCGACCCACGGGTGGTGGCGTTCTACCGGGCCATCACCGGCAGCTACCCGGACCGCCCGGCCGGCCCGGGCACCCCGTGGGCGGTGGCACCCCTGCACGCCGCCCACGACCACGTCGAGCTGAACCTGCACCCGACCTGCGAGGACCAGGTGCTGCTCGACATCGAGCGGCTGGCCGGCGCGTACGACCTCATGCTCTTCGACGCGCAGGACGGCTCGGTCTACCCGCCGCCGTCCCGGGTGCCGGGCTGACGGCCGACGACAGCGGGGGCCCGGCGATCCGCCGGGCCCCCGCTTCGTCGTGCGCTCAGGTCACTCGTCGCGCAGGTCCGCCGCGCTGGCCGCGACCGCGCCGATCGAGTCCGCGGCGGAGGTGAGCAGGTCGGCGCCGAGCGCCTGGTCCACGGTGAGGGTCATCAGGGTCTCACCGCCGGCCTCCCGCCGGGCCACCTGCATCGCCGCGATGTTGACGCCGGCCTCGCCGAGCAGCGTGCCGACCGTGCCGACGACGCCCGGACGGTCGACGTAGCGGAGGAAGACCAGGATGCCCTCCGCGCCGATCTCCACGTCGAAGCCGTCGACCTCGGTCAGCTTCAGGACGTCGCGGGCGCCCGCGGCGGCCACCGTGCCGGAGACGCTGACCGTACGGCCGTCGGGCAGCGCGCCACGGACGGTGACCAGGTTGGGCTGGTCGACCGTGTCGGTCTGGGAGAAGAGGGTCACCTCGACCCCACGCTCGGCGGCCAGGTGCGGGGCGTTGACGTAGGTGACCTGCTCCTCGACCACCGAGCTGAACAGCCCCTTGGTGGCGGCGAGCTTCAGCACCGACACGTCGTGGTTGACGATCTCGCCGCGCACCTCGACGGTGACGCTGGCGGCGACCCCGCCGGCCACGGCGGTGAAGGCCCGGCCGAGCTTCTCGGCCAGCGGCAGCAGCGGCCGCACGCCCTCCGCGACGACGCCACCGGCCTGCACGTTCACGGCGTCCGGCACGAACTCGCCCTGCAACGCCAGCTTCACGCTCTTGGCCACGGCCAGGCCGGCCTTGTCCTGCGCCTCACCGGTGGAGGCGCCCAGGTGCGGGGTGGCCACCACGTTGTCCAAGGCGAACAGCGGCGAGGCGGTGCAGGGCTCCTTGGCGTAGACGTCCACGCCGGCGCCGGCGACCCGGCCCTCGGCGATCGCGTCGGCCAGGGCCTGCTCGTCGACCAGCCCGCCCCGGGCGGCGTTGACGATCCGGACACCCGGCTTGACGACGGCCAGCTCCTTCTCACCGATCAGGCCGACGGTCTCCGGGGTCTTCGGCAGGTGGATCGAGATGAAGTCGCTCTCCCGCAGCAGCTCCTCCAGGCCCACCAGGCGGACGCCGAGCTGGGCCGCGCGGGCCGGCTGGATGTAGGGGTCGTACGCGATCAGCCGGGTGCCGAAGGCGGCGATCCGCTGGGCGAAGAGCACACCGATGCGGCCGAGGCCGACCACACCGACGGTCTTGCCCTGGATCTCCACGCCGGTGTACTTCGACCGCTTCCACTCCCCCGCCTTCAGCGCGGCGCTGGCGCTGGCGGTGTTGCGGGCCACCGCGAGCAGCAGGGCGAGGGCCTGCTCGGCGGCGGAGACGATGTTGGAGGTGGGGGCGTTGACGACCATGACGCCCCGCGCGGTGGCGGCCGGCACCTCGACGTTGTCCAGACCCACGCCCGCCCGGGCGACGACCTTCAGCCGGGGCGCGGCGGCGATCGCCTCGGCATCGATCTGGGTGGCACTGCGCACGATGACGGCGTCGGCCTCGGAGAGCGCCGAGAGCAGAGCCGGACGGTCGGTGCCGTCGACGTGGCGGACGTCGAAGTCGTGGGCGAGCACCTCGATGGCGGCGGGAGCGAGTTCTTCGGCGATCAGTACGACAGGAGTCATTGGTCCTCGTAGTTGTCGTCAGAGCGGTGGGCCGGGGCTGCGGGACGCCGCGCTGCGCCCTGCGCTGATCCGGGCCATGGCCGTCAGGTGCCGGCTACGCACCTACCCCGCGATCGTAGGTGTCCGGCCGCCCGGCATGCCCCGGACCGTGGGGTGAGTGCCCTCACAACGGGTGACGACCCGCCGGTGAACAGCGCGCGACGGCACGCCGTCGGCGGCTCGGCCGGCGGCGTCGTGACGGGTGGTGGAGGAGAACAGGCGGCGTCGGTGGTGGAGCGGAGAGAGCAGGCGGCCCGGCCCGGGCGCCGGGGAGAGCGCCGGGCCGGGCCGCCGGGGAGGGTACGTCAGGCGGTCTCGGTGATCGGGCGGTCGACCCAGCTCATCATCCCGCGCAGCTTGCGCCCGGTCTCCTCGATCGGGTGCGCCGCGCCCTCGGCCTGCCACTTGCTGAAGTTGGGCCGGCCCGCCTCGTCCTCGGCCACCCACTCCCGGGCGAACTCGCCGGACTGGACCTCGCTGAGGATCTTGCGCATCTCCTCCTTGACCCGGGAGTCGATGACGCGCGGGCCCCGGGACAGGTCGCCGTACTCGGCCGTGTCGGAGATGCTGTAGCGCATCTTGGCGATGCCGCCCTCGTACATGAGGTCGACGATCAGCTTCAGCTCGTGCAGGCACTCGAAGTAGGCCACCTCGGGGGCGTAGCCCGCCTCGGTGAGCACCTCGAAGCCGGTCTGCACGAGCGCCGCCGCGCCGCCGCAGAGCACCGCCTGCTCGCCGAAGAGGTCGGTCTCGGTCTCCTCGGTGAAGGTGGTCCTGATGGCGCCGGCCCGGGTGCCGCCGATGCCCTTGGCGTACGACAGGGCGAGGGCGAGCGCGTTGCCGCTGGCGTCCTGCTCGACGGCGACCAGGCAGGGCACGCCCTTGCCGTCGACGTACTGGCGGCGGACCAGGTGGCCGGGGCCCTTCGGCGCGACCATCGCCACGTCGACCTCGGCCGGCGGCTTGATCAGGCCGTAGCGGATGTTGAAGCCGTGGCCGAAGAAGATCGCCTTGCCCGGGGCCAGGTGGGGCGCGATCGACTCGGTGTAGAGGCGACGCTGGGCGGTGTCCGGCGCGAGGATCATGATGACGTCGGCCTCGGCCGCCGCCTCGGCCGGCGTGACGACCCGCAGGCCCTGCTCCTCGGCCTTGGCCCGGCTCTTGGAGCCCTCCGGCAGACCGATCAGCACGTCGACGCCGGAGTCACGCAGCGACAGCGCGTGGGCGTGCCCCTGGCTGCCGTAGCCGATCACCGCGACCTTCCGGCCCTGGATCAGGCCCAGGTCGGCATCGTCGTCGTAGTACACCTCAACGCTCATGATTTCCCTTTCGTACGACGGCCCGGGCGGTCCGTCGTGGCTCTGTGCGGTGTCGATCCCGGGCGGCGCGTGGCGCGCGCCGGCCCGGTCGGGCGGTTCGGGCGGCGCTCGGTGCGCCGTCCCGGTCGGGTCAGGCGGCCCGGAGCGCGGGCCCGGCGGTGATGGAGCGCGAGCCGCGCCCGATCGCCACCAGCCCGGACTGGACCATCTCCTTGATCCCGAAGGCTTCGAGGTCGCGCAGCAGCGCGTCGAGCTTGTCCGGGGTGCCGGTGGCCTCGATGGTCAGCGTGTCCGGCGCCACGTCGACCACCCGGGCCCGGAACAGGCTGACCGTCTCCAGCACCTGGGCCCGGGCCGCGCGGTCGGCGCGCACCTTGACCAGGAGCAGTTCCCGGGCGACCGAGACCTGCGGGTCCAGCTCGACGATCTTGAGTACGTTGACCAGCTTGTTGAGCTGCTTGGTGACCTGCTCCAGCGGGGACGACTCGGCGTTGACCACGATGGTGATCCGGGACACGTCCGGATTCTCGGTCTCGCCGACGGCGAGGCTGTCGATGTTGAAGCCCCGCCGGGAGAACAGCCCGGAGACGCGGGCCAGGACACCCGGCTTGTTCTCCACCAGGACGCTGAGGGTGTGGATGGTCATGCCCCGGCCCCGCTCCGCTCGGTCGCGCCCTGAGCCGGCACGGAACTGAGTTCGATCATTCGTTGGGTTGGCTCACTCATGTCAGATGTCATCCTCGTCGAAGACCGGGCGGACGCCCCGGGCGAACATGATCTCGTCGTTGCTGGTGCCGGCGGCGACCATCGGCCACACCATGGCGTCCTTGCCGACGACGAAGTCGATGACCACCGGGGCGTCGTCGATGGCCATGGCGGCCTCGATGGTCTTGTCGACGTCCTCGGCGTTCTCGCAGCGCAGCCCGATGCAGCCGAGCGCCTCGGCGAGCTTCACGAAGTCGGGGATGCGGTGCTTGTGGGTGCCGAGGTCGGTGTTGGAGTAGCGCTCCCCGTAGAACAGGGTCTGCCACTGCCGCACCATGCCGAGGTTGCCGTTGTTGATCACAGCGATCTTGACCGGGATGCCCTCCAGCGCGCAGGTGGCCAGTTCCTGGTTGGTCATCTGGAAGCAGCCGTCGCCGTCGATCGCCCACACCGTGGTGTCCGGCTTGCCGACCTTGGCGCCCATCGCCGCCGGCACGGCGTAACCCATCGTGCCGAGGCCCCCCGAGTTCAGCCAGGTGTACGGCTTCTCGTAGGAGATGAACTGCGACGCCCACATCTGGTGCTGGCCCACCCCGGCCACGAAGATCGCGTCCGGGCCGACGAGTTCGCCGAGCCGCTTGATCACGTACTGCGGGGAGAGCGTGCCGTCGGCCGGCTCCTCGTAGCCCAGCGGGTACCGCTTGCGCAGGTCGTCGAGCTGCGTCCACCAGTCGGTGAGGTCGGCCCGCCGGCTGGACGCCTGCTCGTTGCCCACGGCCGCGATCAGCTCGTCGATGACGTGCCGGGCGTCACCGACGATCGGGACGTCCGCGTGCCGGTTCTTACCGATCTCGGCCGGGTCGACGTCGGCGTGCACGACCGCCGCGTCCGGGGCGAAGGAGTCCAGCTTGCCGGTGACCCGGTCGTCGAACCGCGCGCCCAGGGCCACGATCAGGTCGGCCTTCTGCAACCCGTAGACCGCGGCGACCGTGCCGTGCATGCCGGGCATGCCCAGGTGCTGCGGGTGCGAGTCGGGGAACGCGCCGAGGGCCATCAGCGTGGTGACCACCGGGATCCCGGTCTGCTCGGCCAGCCGGCGCAGCCCTTCGGTGGCGCCGGCCTTCAGCACGCCGCCCCCGACGTAGAGCACCGGGCGTCGGGCCGTCGCCATCAGCCGGGCGGCCTCGCGGATCTGCTTGCCGTGCGGGTGCAGGGTCGGCCGGTAGCCGGGCAGGTCCAGCGTCGGCGGCCAGGTGAAGGTGGTGGGCGCCTGGAGGACGTCCTTGGGGATGTCGACCAGGACCGGGCCGGGCCGGCCGGTGGCCGCCAGGTGGAACGCCTCGGCCAGCACCCGGGGGATCTCCTCGGCGTCCTGCACCAGGAAGTTGTGCTTGGTGATCGGCAGGGTGATGCCCTGGATGTCCGCCTCCTGGAAGGCGTCCGTGCCGATCGCCGGCCGCGCGACCTGGCCGGTGATCGCCACCAGCGGCACCGAGTCCATGTACGCGTCGGCGATCGGGGTGACCAGGTTCGTCGCGCCGGGGCCGGAGGTGGCCATGCAGACCCCCACCCGACCGGTCGCCTGGGCGTAGCCCGTCGCCGCGTGCCCGGCGCCCTGCTCGTGGCGGACCAGGATGTGCCGGACGGTGGAGTCGTAGAGCGGGTCGTAGGCCGGCAGGATCGCGCCACCCGGGATGCCGAAGACGACGTCGACGCCGAGCGCCTCGAGGGACCGCACGAGCGAACCGGCACCGGAGACCTGGGCCGGGGCGGGCGTGCGTACCCCCGGGGCGGCCGGGGTGGCGGCGACGCGGGCGGGGCCGGTGTGGGCGGCGTCGCTCGCGGGCTCGGCGGCCGTGCGGGCCCGCCGGGCGGAGTGGGCGAGTGTCTCTGGCGTGGGTCTCGTCATGGCGGTTCATGCCTTCGGCTGGAGTGGGTGCGGTTGTTCGAGCGGGTGACGCGGGCAGCCGCCCACGTCGATGGGTCCGACGGCAACAAAAAAGCCCTCGTGCAGGATGCACGGGGCCAGCGCACTCTCGAGGTGGAGAGTGCGCTCAGGTAAGTACTCGCAGCGACCGGTACGACGACATGCGGTCAAGCCTGACGCATCTCACGCGATGAGTCAACTGATCCCACATGTTGGTTAACGGATCATGGACTTTCACCCGTCCGGGTGCCTACACACCCCGCTCCACCTGCGCGGATCCCTGCTCCGCCGGGCGCGGGGCGGGCATCCTCGGCAGCCGCCGTGGCGGCGGCGACGGTGCGGGTGGCGGGACGGGCGCCGGGGCCGGGCGGGCGCCGGGAGACGTGGCCGCCTCCAGCATCGCCTCCAGGTGCTCGGCCGGTACGCCCCAACCGAAGAGCGCGCCCTGACCGAACCGGCAGCCGGCGGCGACCACGGCGGCCAGCTCGGTCGGCGTGGTCACCCCCTCGGCGACGACCTCCAGGCCGAGCTGGTGACCGAGCCGCATGACGATGTCGACCATCGGCGCGAACGCCGGGCCGTCCCTGCCCACCGGCCGCACCGGCTCGTGCTCCGCGACCAGGCTGTGGTCGATCTTCAGGATGTCGATCGGCAGGCGGCGCAGCTGCCCGAGCGAGGAGTAGCCGGCGCCGAAGTCGTCCAGCGCGATCCGGACGCCGGTCGCCCGCAGCGCGGTCAACCGCCGGATCAACTCGTCGAGGTCCGTCGCGACGACGTGCTCGGTGACCTCCAGCACCAGCCGCTGCGGCGGCACGTTGTGGGCACGCAGCGCCTCGGCGACCTGGACCACGTATTCCGGGGCGTGCAGCTCGCGGGGGGACACGTTGACCGAGACCCACACGTCGTGACCGTCGGCCAGCCAGCGGGAGAGCTGGTGGCAGGCCTGGTGCAGCACCCAGGCGCCCAGCTTGCCGATCATCCCGCACTCCTCGGCGAGCGGGATGAACTCGTCGGGGCGGACGCTGCCCAGCACCGGATGGTGCCAGCGCAACAGCGCCTCCGCGCCGACCGGGCGGACCGAGGGCAGCGCGGCCACCGGCTGGAACACCTGGCGCAGCTCGCCGCGCTCGATCGCGCCGCGCAGCTCGTGTTCGAGCGTGGTGCGCCGGCGCAGCAGCTGGTCGTACGCGGCGTCGTAGCGCTCGATCCGGTTCTTGCCGCGCTGCTTGGCGTAGCGCAGCGCGAGGTCGGCGTGCCGCAGCAGCAGCTCCACGTCGGGCTTCTCGGCCCAGCCGGCCACGCCGATGCTCACCGACAGGAAGACCGGCCCGTCCGGCTGGTCGTAGGCCTGGCCGAACACGTCGAGCAGGCGCTCGGCGAGTCGGTCCGCGTCGGACGGGCAGCCGCGCGTCAGCACGGCGAACTCGTCGCCGCCGAGCCGGGCCGCCACGTCACCCGGCCGCAGGTTGGCGCGCAGCCGCTCACCCACCTCGGCCAGCACCGCGTCGCCGACGCCGTGGCCACGCACGTCGTTGACGTTCTTGAAGCCGTCGAGGTCGAGGCAGAGGAGCACGACGGGGGCGCCGGCCCCGGCGCAGCGGTGCAGCGCCTGCAACAACCCCCGCCGATTGGCCAGGGCGGTCAGGGCGTCGGTGTGCGCCAGCTCACGGAAGTGCGCCTCACGATCGGCCAGCCGGCCGGCGTAGCCGCGCACGTCGTGCAGCGCGAGGTACTGCCTGCCCACCAGGGCGAAGCCCTCGACGCTGCCGGCGACGATGCCGAACACGTCGAACCGGCCGTCCTGGAGCAGGTGGTACATCGCCGAGGCCGCCATCGCGAACATCGGGACGAACGCGTACGCGCCGTCCCGGCTGATCAGGTCGAGGGCGGTCCGGGCCGCCCCGGCGGCCACCCGGCGGGCGGCCAGCGCGGCGGTGAGCAGGCCGGCGGCGAGCACCCCCGCCCCGACCAGCGCCACACCCGGCCCGGCCTGGCACAGACCGGCGGCCACGAGGAGCCCGCCGCAGGCCACCGCGGTGGCTCCGGCGCCCAGCCCGGCGTGGAAACGGCGCGGCGACGGGGCCCGGAAGGCCACGACGAGGGCGAGCCCGGCGGTCAGCGCCGCGCTGACCGTGGCGAGCAGGATCGGCACGCAGGCCACCGGGGTGGCGCCGCCGAGCAGCCGGGTGGGCTCGGAGACGAGCACCCAGCCGACGAACCAGAACGCCGCCGCCATCACCGTGCCGTCGAGCGCCAGCCGGGCCGTGGCCGCCGCCGGGGAGGCCACGCCGGGCAGCCGGAGCAGCCCGACGGAGAAGATCAGCCCGCTGACCGCCGTGCCGATCGCGACGACGCCCGCCCAGAGCATGCGCGACTGCGGCGGGTGCCCCGCGTGCCCGGGGGTGGAGAGCGCCACGGCGACGCCGACCAGCAGGGTGACCAGCGCCACCCCGGACGCGGCGGCGAGCAGCGCGTGCGCCTGCCGGTGCGGTCCGGCGCGGCGCCGGGCGTCGATGGCCGACAACGCGGTGGCCGCGGTGGCGGCCAGCCCGCACAGCGCCGCCGCCACGATCATGCCCGGGGGGACCTGCACGTGCTCACTCTGCCGGATGCGGGCGCCGCGTGGGGGCCGGATGCGCATCCTTTGGGACACGGCACGCACCCCCGCCGGTCGCTCCGGTGACGGTGCCACACTGGTACGCATGCCTGAGCTGCGGTCGAGGACCTCCACCCACGGTCGGACGATGGCCGGCGCCCGGGCCCTGTGGCGGGCCACCGGGATGACCGACGACGACTTCGGCAAGCCGATCGTCGCCATCGCCAACAGTTTCACCCAGTTCGTACCCGGTCACGTGCACCTCAAGGACCTCGGCGGCCTGGTCGCCGAGGCGGTGGCCGAGGCCGGCGGGGTGGGTCGGGAGTTCAACACCATCGCGGTGGACGACGGCATCGCGATGGGTCACGGCGGCATGCTCTACTCCCTGCCGAGCCGCGAGCTGATCGCCGACGCGGTCGAGTACATGGTCAACGCGCACTGCGCCGACGTCCTGGTCTGCATCTCGAACTGCGACAAGATCACCCCGGGGATGCTGCTCGCCGCGCTGCGGCTGAACATCCCGACCGTCTTCGTCTCCGGCGGGCCGATGGAGGCCGGCAAGACGGTGGCGATCGAGGGCATCGTGCACTCCAAGATCGACCTCATCGACGCGATGATCGCCTCCTCCAACGAGGCGGTCACCGACGACCAGCTCGACGCGATCGAGCGGTCCGCCTGCCCGACCTGCGGCTCCTGCTCCGGCATGTTCACCGCCAACTCGATGAACTGCCTCACCGAGGCGATCGGCCTGGCGCTGCCGGGCAACGGCTCGACGCTGGCCACCCACGCCGCGCGCCGGTCGCTCTTCGTGGAGGCCGGCCGCACCGCCGTGGAGATCGCCAAACGGTGGTACGACGGCGACGACGCCTCGGTGCTGCCCCGCACGGTCGCCAGCCGGGCCGCCTTCGAGAACGCGGTCGCCCTCGACGTGGCGATGGGCGGCTCGACCAACACGATCCTGCACCTGCTCGCCGCCGCCCGCGAGGCCGAGCTGGACTTCGGCGTCGCCGACATCGACGCCATCTCCCGCCGGGTGCCCTGCCTGGCCAAGGTCGCGCCGAACTCCCCGCAGTACCACATGGAGGACGTGCACCGGGCCGGCGGCATCCCCGCCATCCTCGGCGAGCTGGACCGGGCCGGCCTGCTCAACCGGGACGTGCACGCGGTGCACTCCCCCAGTCTGGAACGCTGGCTGGCCGACTGGGACGTCCGGGGCGGGTCGGCGACGCCGGAGGCGGTGGAGCTGTTCCACGCCGCCCCGGGCGGGGTGCGCACCACCGAGCCGTTCTCCACCACCAACCGCTGGTCGTCGCTGGACACCGACGCGGCCGGCGGCTGTGTGCGGGACCTCGCGCACGCGTACTCGGCCGACGGCGGGCTGGCGATCCTGCACGGCAACCTGGCCCCGGACGGCTGCGTGGTGAAGACCGCCGGGGTGCCCGAGGAGTGCCTGACGTTCCGCGGCCCCGCCAAGGTCTACGAGTCCCAGGACGACGCGGTGACGGCCATCCTCGCCAAGCAGGTCGTCGCCGGCGACGTGGTGGTGATCCGCTACGAGGGGCCGAAGGGTGGCCCCGGCATGCAGGAGATGCTCTACCCCACCTCGTTCCTCAAGGGCCGGGGGCTGGGCCGCTCCTGCGCGCTGCTCACCGACGGCCGCTTCTCCGGCGGCACCTCCGGGCTCTCCATCGGGCACGTCTCCCCGGAGGCGGCCTCCGGCGGGCTGATCGCCCTCGTCGAGCCCGGCGACGAGATCGTCATCGACATCCCGGGCCGCTCGATCGAGCTGAACGTGGCCCCGGAGGTGCTGGAGGCCCGCCGGATCGCCCAGGAGAAGCGCGACCGCCCGTACACCCCGGTCGACCGGCAGCGGCCGGTGTCGGCGGCGCTGCGCGCGTACGCCTCGATGGCCACCTCGGCCAGCGACGGCGCCTACCGCCGCGTCCCGGAGTGACACGAGCAGATCTTGGTAGGAAACGGCCCCTCCAGGGGCGCTTTCCTACCAAGATCTGCTCGTGTACCGGCGCGGCCGGCCAGGTCAGCCGGCGGCTGTGTCGTTGACGCAGCGCAGGACCGGGCGGGCGGTCAGGGCCGCCGGGTCCAGTGGCCCGGCCGCGCGCACCGTGAACGTGGCCGACTCCCCCGGCAGCAGGGTGACCAGCGCCTCGTCGACCTCGGCCGCCGGGTCGAGCCGGTCCGGGAAGAGCGTCAGGTCCCGCAGGACCGTCCTGGCGGTGACCCGGATCCGCTGCCCGCCGTCGACGGGCTCGACCGTCGCGTCCCAACCGGCCGCCGGCCAGTCGGCGTCGCGGTCCTCGGCGAAGAACCAGAGCGCCCGTTCCGCCGTGTCGCCCGCCTCGGCCACCAGCAGCTCGCGACGGGCCTCATCCGGCCGCGCCAGCTCCGCCGGCAGCGCCAGCTCCAGCCTGCCGTACGCGGGGACGTCCAGCTCCAGCGTCGTCTTCGCCCGTGGCGCACCGGCCAGGGTCAGCCGGGTCACCGAGGCGGTCGCCCGCCACGGGGCCGCGCCGTCGTTGACCGCGACCACGGCCAGGCCGCCCTCGCGGGGCTGGACGGTCAGCAGCCGGTCCGCGTACGCCCGGCGCAGCGCGTACCACAGCGGCTTGCGGCGGCCGTCGCCGTCGACGGCCGACCATGAGGTCACCGGCCAGCAGTCGTTGAGCTGCCAGACGATGGTGCCGGCGCAGACGTCCCGGTGGGAGCGGAAGTGCTCCACCCCGAGCTGGATGGCCCGGGCCTGGTTGAGCTGGGTCAGCCAGTGCCAGTCGTCGAAGTCCGCCGGCGCCGGCAGGTGCGCGTCGAGCCCGCGCCGCAGCTTGGCGTCCCCGTCGATCGCCTTCTGGTGGTGCGCCATCCCGGGCGAGTCGGGTGCGAGGGGCTCGTCCGACAGTGCCCGGCGCAGCGTCGCGTACGCGGGCGGGGCCTGGTAGCCGAACTCGGCGACGAAGCGCGGCACGTAGTCCCGGTATCTCGTGTAGTCGTCGGTGTTCCAGACGTCCCAGATGTGCGTGGTGCCGTGCGCCGGGTCGTTGGGGTGGATCTCCTCGCTGCCGGACCACGGGCTGCCGGGCCAGTACGGCCGCGTCGGGTCCAGCTCGCCGACGATCCGGGGCAGCAGCTCCAGGTAGTAGCCGCGCCCCCAGCTGCGCCCCGCGAGGGGCTCCTGCCAGTCCCAGTCGTGCCAACCCCAGATGTTCTCGTTGTTGCCGGTCCAGAGCACCAGCGACGGGTGCGGCGCCAGCCGGACGACCTGCTCGGCGGCCTCGGCGGCCACCTCGGCGCCCAGCGGCTCCTCCTCGGGGTAGGCGGCGCAGGCGAAGAGGAAGTCCTGCTGCACGAGCAGGCCCAACTCGTCGGCGAGGTCGTAGAAGTCGTCCGACTCGTACCGGCCGCCGCCCCACACGCGCAGCAGGTTGACGTTCGCGTCGGCGGCCTGCCGGAACCGGTGCGCCAGCCGGTCCCGGGTGATCCGGGTGGGGAAGGCGTCGTCGGGGATCCAGTTCACCCCCCGGACGAAGACCGGGGTGTCGTTGACGTGCAGGGCGAACGGGGTGCCGTGCGCGTCGGGGGTGGTGTCGAGGCGTACCGACCGGAACCCGATGCGCCGCGACCAGGTGTCGAGCGGGCGGTCGTCGGCGTGGTGCAGCGTCACCTCCAGCGGGTGCAGCGGCTGGTCGCCGTACCCCCGGGGCCACCACAGCGCCGGGTCGCGGACGGTGAGGGCCAGCACGGCCGTGCGCTGCCCGGCCGCGATGGTCGCCTCGGCCGCCGCGCCGGCGACGGTGGCCCGCACGGTCAACGGCGCGTCGCCGGCCCGCTCGACCTCGACGTGCAGCTCCACCCGGCCGTCACCGTTCTCGACCGTCACCAGGGGACGTACGGCGGCCAGCCGGGCCGTGCCCCAGGCGTGCAGCCCGATCTCCTGCCAGATGCCGGCGGTGACCAGGGTCGGCCCCCAGTCCCAGCCGAAGTTGCAGGCCATCTTGCGGATGAACGGGAACGGCTCCGGGTAGGCGTTCGGCCGGTCGCCGAGCCGGTCGCGCTGCG
This sequence comes from Micromonospora sp. NPDC047074, assembly GCF_040643815.1. Classification (NCBI taxonomy): domain Bacteria; kingdom Bacillati; phylum Actinomycetota; class Actinomycetes; order Micromonosporales; family Micromonosporaceae; genus Micromonospora; species Micromonospora sp. NPDC047074. Next base: position 34,950 of record NZ_JBEYVB010000028.1, on the reverse strand, counting down.
CCTCGGCGTAGCCGTAGGCGGAGTCGAAGCGTACGGCCAGGGTGTTGGACCCGGCGACCAGCAGCGACCGGACGTCGAAGCGGTAGCCGCGGTGCATGTTCTCGGTGCGGCCGACCTCGGTGCCGTTGAGGGTGAGCGTGGCGACGGTGTCCAGGCCGGCGCAGACGAGGTCGATCCGCTGCTCGTCGCCCGGCTGGTGGGCGAAGGTGGTCTCGTAGACCCAGTCGGTCCGGCCGATCCAGGCCGCCCCCTTCTCGTTGTCGTCCAGGTACGGGTCGGGGATCAGGCCGGCGGCCAGCAGGTCGGTGTGCACGCAGCCGGGGACCGTGGCCGGGACGCGACGCCCCGCGATCCCCACCGGCACCTGTGGCCCCTCCACCGCCCGCAGGGTCCAGCCCTCGTGCAACGCTTGCCGGGTCACGACTTCACCGCACCTTCCATGATTCCGCGGACGATCTGACGGCCGCCGATGAAGAGCATCACCAGCAGCGGGAGGGTGGCGACCAGGGCGCCGGCGAGCACCCGCCGGTACAGCACGTAGTTGCCGCTGGCGAGGTCGGACAGGGCGACCATCGAGGTCGGGAAGTCGGTGCCGCCGAGCGTGATCAGCGGCCACTGGAACTCGTTCCAGGTGGCGACGAAGGTCAGCAGGCCGAGCACCGCCATGGCGGGCCGGACCGCCGGCACCACCACGCTCCAGAAGATCCGCATGGTGCTCGCGCCGTCCATCCGCGCGGCCTCGACCAGCTCGTCGGGGACCGCGTCAAGGATGAACTGCCGCATGTAGAAGACCCCGAAAGCGCTGACCAGGCCGGGCACGATGACGGCGAGGAGGGTGCCGTTCCAGCCACCCTCGCCGGGCATCCGGCCCATCAGGATGTAGAGCGCGACGACGCCGAGCTGGTTGGGCACCGTCATGGTCAGGATGACCATGACCATCAGCGCGTTCCGGCCCTTGAAGCGCAGCTTGGCGAACGCGAAGCCGGCCAGCGAGCAGAAGAAGAGCACCGACGCCGTCACCACCGACGACACGATCACGCTGTTGCCGAGTGACTGGAGGAAGAACACGTCCTGCATGGAGAAGACCTCCCGCAGGTTGGTGACCAGTTGCCCGCCGGGCAGCACCTGCGGCGGGATCTGCGCCAGCGCCTCGTCGGTGTTCGTCGCGATGACGAACATCCAGTAGAGGGGGAACGCCGAGAACGTGATCACGACGCTCAGGAACAGGTAGGTCCAGACGCTGCCGGGCATGTGCTGCGGTGCCCGGCCCATCAGCACCGCCCGCCGGGAATTCGAGGCGCTCACCGGTGCCACCTTTCGTTCGCGACTGCGGGGCTCGCAAGCTCACTCCTCGCGCTCACCGCTTACCACCCCCCAGGCGGTTGGTGACCAGGGCGTTGACCGCCGCGACGAGCAGGATGATCAGGAACAGCGCCCAGGACATGGCGGCGGCGTAGCCGAGGTTCAGGTCCCGCCAGCCGACCTTGTAGATGAGCTGCGCGACGGTCTGCCACTGCCCGTCGTCACCGCCGAGGCCCAGCGCCGGGTTGCTGTCGAAGAGCATCGGCTCGGTGAACAGCTGCAGGCCACCGATGGTGGAGAGCACGACGGTGAAGATGACCACCGGCCGGATCATCGGCACGGTGATCCGCCACAGTTGGCGCCACGGCCCGGCCCCGTCGACGGCGGCGGCCTCGTAGACGTCGCGCGGGATGGACTGCATGGCGGCCAGGTAGAGCAACGCGTTGTAGCCGATCCACTTCCAGTTGACCATGGTGGCGACGGCGATCCAGGAGGACCACTTGGCGGCCCGCCAGTCGATCGGCTCGGTCTCCCCGATGCCGAGCAGCGACAGCGCCCAGTTGGCGATGCCGGTGTCCCGGGCGAACACCACCGAGAAGATCAGCGTGGAGGCGGTCACCGGGGTGATGTACGGCAGCAGCACCCCGACCCGGAACCAGGTCTGGGCCCGCAGCTTGCGGTTCAGCAGCGACGCGACGACCAACGCCAGCAGCAGTTGCGGCACGGTGGAGAGCAGGAAGATGCCGAAGGTGTTGGCGAGCGCGTTGAAGAAGTCGTCGTCGGTGAACAGGCGGCGGAAGTTCTCCAGCCCGGCCCAACCGGTGAGCGTCGGGTCGTCGAGTCGCCAGTTGCGCAGGGCGACGACGCCGTTGAAGACGATCGGGAAGAGCCCGAACACCGCGAAGAGCAGGAAGAACGGGGCGATCAGCAGGTACGGCACGTAGCGCAGGTCGAAGCGGTACAGCCGGGTGCGCCAGCCGGCCGGCTCTGGTCGGCGCGCCCGGCGCTCGGCCGTCGCACCAGGCTCCTGGCCGGGCCGCGGCGCCGTGGGGGCGGCACGGGTGGTGGACATCGGGCACCTCCAGGCACCGTGGGAAGGGCCGGTCGGGGCGCGGCGCGAGCCGGCCCCGACCGGCGCGCGGTCAGGACGTGGCGGCCTTCTCGGCTTCCTTGACCGCCTCGGTCCACGCCTGGTCGGGCTTGCCCTTCAGGTTGCCGGTGGCCAGGCGGTTGAGGACGTTCTCCACCGCCACCCGGGTCGGGCCGTTGCGCTTGCCGAGGTACTGCGGGGTCAGGTTCTCCGCCGTCTTGGAGAAGATCTGGCCCACCGGGGCGTTGTTGAAGAAGGGGTTGGTGAAGTCCCGGATCGCCGGGTCCTGGTAGAGCGCCGGCTGCGAGGGCAGGTTGCCGACCTTCTTGAAGATCTCGATCTGCTGCTCGGGCTGGACCAGCCACTCCAGGAGCTTGTACGCCTCGTCGACGTTCTTGCCCTGCTTGGGAATGGTCAGGAACGAGCCGCCCCAGTTGCCGCCACCGCCGGGGATCGCGGCCACGTCCCACTTTCCGCTGGTGCCGGGGGCGGTGTTCTTGATGTGCCCCTGCATCCAGGCCGGGCAGGCGAGCACGGCGAAGCTGCCCTTGACGAAGCCGCTGTTCCACTCGGGCGAGAACGCGGCGAGGTTGGCCGACAGGTCGGCGGCGATCGTCCTGGCCGCCACGTCGAAGGCGACCTTCGGGCCGCCGTCCATCTTCAGCGTGTCGCTCTCGTCGTAGAAGCCGACGGGCTGCTGCCCGAGGACGGGATTGAAGACGTTGGTGCCGGCGTCGATGAACTTCTTGCCGCTCTTGGCGACGTACTGCTGGCCGACCTCGATGAACCTGTCCCAGGTGGGCCAGAGCGCGGAGACCTGGTCGCGCTCGGTGGGCAGGCCGGCGGCCTTGAACAGGTCGGTGCGGTAGCACATGGCGAGCCCGCCGATGTCGGTGCCGAGGCCGATCTGGGTCTTGCCGTCGGGCGTCAGGGTCTGCTTCCACTTCCAGGGCAGGTACTTCTGCTCGTACGAGCCGGCGCCCTTGTCGAGCAGGTTGACGAACTTGTCGGCCTGGCCGCGGAACTGGATGGCGAAGCCCTCGTCGATGGCGGCGATGTCCGGCGCGCCGGAGCCCGCGATGAGCTTCTTCTGCAGGTCCTCGTGCTGGGCGTTGTACTCGCCGGTGTTCAGGCTGATCTTCACGCCCGGGTTGGCGTCCTCGTACTTCGCCTTCAGCTCGTCGAGCCCGAAGTCGCCCCAGAAATTGATCTTCAGCGTGACGGTGTCGCCCGACTGCGAGCCGCCGCCCCCGCTGTTGCCGCTGCACGCCGCGACCAGGACCAGGCTGACCGCGCCGACGGCGGCCGTCCGCGCCCAGTGGGCCAAGGACCGTCTCATGTCATCCTCCGCGCCAGGTGAGAACGCCCTCGGTATCGAAGGACGTTGACTGAACCGGATAAGTGACGACACCGTACGGGCCGGCATCGACAGTGTCAACGGGCGATGAAATCCGCAATCTTGCGGTAACTTTCATCAATGGTGGGAGCGCGATCATGCAAGGTCGCAGGGTTTGGGAGGCATTCTGTACGCCGGCCGACCGTGCCCGGGCAGAGTTGCCTCGCGCAGACTTAACCGGGAAAGCTCATTCCCGCCTCTCGCCATCGCGGGCGGGCCGACGGCCGGCCCGACCGGCCCGGGAGCCGGTGCAGTAGCGTGAATCGCCGCCGGTCGCCCCGGCGTCGTGGTGACACCCGCCAGGGCGGGAGAGCGGAGGATGTGCCGGTGAAGCGGCCCACGATCGCCGACGTCGCCCGGCGCGCCGGGGTGTCCAAGGGGGCGGTGTCCTACGCGCTGAACGGCCAGCCGGGAGTCTCCGATGCCACCCGGCAGCGGATCCTCGCCATCGCCGCCGAGATCGGCTTCAACCCGAGCCGCGCCGCCCGATCCCTCTCCGGGGCCACCGCCGACGCCGTCGGCCTGGCCCTGTGCCGCCCGGCCCGTACGCTCGGCATCGAGCCGTTCTTCATGGAGCTGATCAGCGGCGTCGAGGCCGAGCTCTCCGCCCGGTCGTACGCGCTCACCCTCCAGATGGTGGCCGATCCGGAGGCGGAGATCGCGGTCCACCGCCGGTGGTGGGGCGAGCGCCGGGTCGACGGCGTCCTCGTCTGCGACCTGCGCACCGACGACCGCCGGGTGCCGGCGCTGGAGGAGTTGGGCCTGCCCGCGGTGGTGATCGGCGGTCCGGACGGCACCGGCGGGCTCGCCAGCGTCTGGGCCGACGACGCGGCGGCGCTGGTGGAGACCGTCGAGTACCTGGTCGCCCTCGGGCACCGCCGGATCGCGCGGGTCGGCGGGCTGCCCGACCTGCTGCACACCGAGATCCGCACCGACGCGTTCGCCCAGGCGTGCCGGCGGCTCGGCCTGGCCGACGCGGTCACCGTCCCGTCGGACTACACCGGCGAGGAGGGGGCGCGCGCGACGCGCAGGCTGCTCAGCTCGGCGGGTCGCCCCACCGCGGTGATCTACGACAACGACGTGATGGCGATCGCGGGGCTGTCGGTGGCCCAGGAGATGGGCCTCACCGTGCCGGGCGACCTGTCCATCGTGGCCTGGGACGACTCGCCGCTCTGCCAGCTGGTGCACCCGCCGCTGACCGCGCTCGGCCGGGACATCCCGGCGTACGGCGCGCACGCCGCCCGGCAGTTGCTCGCGGTGATCGGCGGCGCGCCGGCCGGCCGCGTCCAGGACGAGACGGCACACCTCACCCCGAGGGGCAGCACGGCGCCACCCCGCGCCAGGTGAACGGGTTCACCCCTCCACACCGCACCTCGACGATCGCGAACTGACCCGGCCGGTCCGCCCCAGGTGGACGGGCGGGTCCCGCCTGTTGTGAACGTCTGGTGTCAGGACGTTGATGGTGGTAACTTTCTCGCCACTTGCAAGACCTTGCAGAAACATTCGTCCATCTGTGTCGCAAGGCGTCACCGTTCTGTCCAGACCGGACAGGCTGCTTCCACCATCGACGGCTGTCCTGCAAGCCACCCCCGTCCCGTCGGCCCCGCCGACAACCTTCCCCCGAGGAGGTCCGATGCGCCTTGGCACCGGACGACGACGGATAATCGGGGCCGCGCTGGCCGCCGGGATCACCGTCGGGCTGGCCCCGCTCAGCACAGCGGCCGCCGCGAACTCCGTGACCGTCTACTACCGACCCCCCACCTCCTGGACCGGCCAGGTCAACATCCACTACGCCCCGGACGGCGGCGCCTGGACGGCCGTGCCGGGAGTGGCGATGGAGACCGCGTGCGCCGGCTGGCGCAAGCGCACCGTCGACGCCGGCACCGCCACCGGCCTCCAGGTGGTGTTCAACGACAACGCCGGCACCTGGGACAACAACCGGGGCGCGAACTACCGCACCGGCACCGGAACGGTGACCATCGCCGACGGCGTGGTCGGCACGGGCGACCCGTGCGCCGGCACCCCCACGCCCAGCCCGTCGAACCCGCCGACCGGCCGGACGGCCGACGTCTGGTACCACGTCGGAACCAGGGGCTGGACCACCGCGAACATCCACTACCAGCCCGCCGGCGGCGCCTGGACCACCGTCCCCGGCGTACCGATGGAGGCGGGCTGCACCGGCTGGGCCCGCCGGGTGGTCGACCTCGGCACCGCCGCCACGCTGCGGGCGGCGTTCAACAACGGCGCCGGGGCCTGGGACAACAACAACGGCGCGGACTACACCCTCGGCGCCGGGGTGAGCACCGTCAGGGCGGGAGTGGTGACCGCGGGCGCGGACTCGCCGTGCGCCCCCACTCCCCCGGACACCACGCCGCCGTCCACCCCGACAGGGCTGGGCGCGACCGCCAACGGGCTGCGGATCGCGGTGGCCTGGGCGGCGGCCACCGACGACCGTGCCGTGACCGGCTACCGGCTCACCCGTACCGGCGGGCCGGAGGGCACCGTCACGGTGACCACCACCGGCACCAGCCACGTCGACGCGACGCTGAGCCCCAACACCCGGTACGAGTACACCGTCCGGGCGTACGACGCGGCCGGCAACACCTCCCCGGCCAGCGCCCCCGCCGCGGCGACCACCGGCACCACCCCGCCGGCGCCCGCGCCCGGCACCCCGCTCGGCGGCGACCCCCGCGAGGACAGCATCTACTTCGTGATGACCGCCCGGTTCGCCGACGGCGACAGCACCAACAACCGGGGCGGCAGCCAGCACGTGAAGTCCGGCAACGCGGCCAACGACGACCCGATGTTCCGCGGCGACTTCAAGGGCCTGATCGACAAGCTCGACTACATCAAGGGGCTCGGCTTCTCCGCGCTCTGGATCACCCCGGTCGTGCTGAACCGTTCCGACTACGACTTCCACGGCTACCACGGCTGGGACTTCTACCGGGTCGACCCACGGCTGGAGAGCCCCGGCGCGAGCTACCAGGACCTGATCAACGCCGCGCACGGCAAGGGCATCAAGATCTTCCAGGACGTGGTCTACAACCACAGCTCGCGGTGGGGCGCCAAGGGGCTGTTCACCCCGACCGTGTACGGCGTCCGCGACGAGCAGTGGAAGTGGATGTACAGCAGGCCGGAGGCGGGGCGCGAGTACGACCCCACGGTCGAGCACCCCGGCACCGACCCGGAGCTGACCCCGGCGCAGAACGCCCTCGCCAAGGGCCGCCCCTACAACGGGGACGTCTGGTCGACCACCGCGCCGACCGGCAACCAGTGCCCGCGCTGGGGCTCCCCGGCCGGCACCAGCCCCGAGGGCTTCCGGCTCTACGAGTGCCAGTGGCCGACGCCGACCAGCAAGCTCTTCCCGGCCGACCTGTACCACCAGTGCTGGATCGGCAACTGGGAGGGCGAGGACTCGCGCAGCTGCTGGCTGCACGAGGACCTGGCCGACTTCAACACCGAGAACGCCACCGCGCAGAAGTACCTGATCGACGCGTACAACAAGTTCATCGACATGGGGGTGGACGGCTTCCGCATCGACACGGCCGTGCACATCCCCCGGGTCACCTGGAACCGGCGTTTCCTGCCGGCGATCCAGCAGCACGCGCTGGCCAGGCACGGCGAGAAGGGCCGGGACTTCTACGTCTTCGGCGAGGTCGCCGCGTTCGTCAACGACAAGTGGAACCGGGGCTCGGTGAACCACTCGGCGCAGTTCTTCACCTGGAAGGAGCGCAAGGAGTACAGCGCCGACGACGTGCGGGCCGCCATCGAGCAGTACGACCACGAGCAGCTGATCGGCCCGAGCGGGCAGCCCACCAGCGACAACGCGTTCCTGCGCGGGAACACCTACCACGCGCCGGACCACTCGAAGTTCTCCGGCATGAACGTCATCGACATGCGCATGCACATGAACTTCGGCGACGCGAACAACGCCTTCGGCAACGGCAGGGACTCCGACGACAGCTACAACGACGCGACCTACAACGTCGTGTACGTCGACAGCCACGACTACGGGCCGAACAAGTCGAACACCCGGTACACCGGGGGCACCGACGCCTGGGCGGAGAACATGAGCCTGATGTGGACGTTCCGGGGCATCCCGACGCTCTACTACGGCTCCGAGATCGAGTTCCAGAAGGGCGCGAAGATCGACTGCGGGCCGACCTGCCCGCTGGCCACCACCGGCCGGGCCTACTACGGCAACCACCTGGCGGGCACGGTCACCGCGGCCGACTTCGGCCGGGTCAGCTCCGCCACCGGACCGGTCGCCAGCACGCTGGACAAGCCGCTGGTCAAGCACGTGCAGCGGCTCAACCAGATCCGCCGGGCGGTGCCGGCCCTGCAGAAGGGGCAGTACTCGACCGAGGGGATCAGCGGCGCCATGGCGTACAAGCGACGCTTCACCGCCGGCGGCGTGGACAGCTTCGCGCTGGTCACGGTCTCCGGAAGCGCGACGTTCACCGGCGTGCCCAACGGCCGGTACGTCGACGCGGTCACCGGCGACGTCCGGACCGTCACCAACGGGACGCTGACGGCGAGCGTCAGCGGCCAGGGCAACCTGCGGGTGTACGTGCTGGACCTGCCGGGCAACCCGGCACCGGGCAAGGTCGGCGAGACCGGCCCCTACCTGCGGTGACACCGGTGGCGGGGCGGCTGCACCGGCCGTCCCGCCACCACCTGCCGCCCGGCCCGGGGCCACGCCCGGGTCGGGCCGCCGCTCAGGCCGCGACCACCGGCAACTGGAGTTCGGTGACGCCCTTCTCGGGCTCGTCCGCGCAGTAGTCCAGGTACAACTCGCGGGTGTACCCGTCGGCCCGCCAGCCGTGCGCCTCGATCCAGGTGGCGAGCGCCTGGATGCTGCCCGCCACCTCGTCCATCGGCCCGTGGTGGATGATCGTCGCCGCGGTGGGCACCGCGGGCAGGTCGACGATGCCGAAGTCCCGGGCCGCCGAGGAGTCGGCGGCCACCGTCACCCCGGCGTGCACCACGACGGATTCGCCCTCCCCCGTCGCCTCGTACCAGGCCAGCCCCGGGCCCGAGGGCACGACGCCCGCCGCGCCGAGGCGCCGGAACAGCTCCGGGTAGAGCGGCTGGATCACCGTGGAGATGTCCGGGGTCTCGTAGCTGCGGGCCACCCCGGTCAACTCCGCCACCCGGACCGCGGGCAGTTCCTTGAGTACGACGTCCTGGCTGGTCATCCGACCCTCCGTCTCGATCATGCGGAGCCTCGCCTCGACCCCGGCCAACCGGGCGGTGTCGGCCGCCAGTTGGGCCGCCAACTCAGACCGGCGCAACCGCAGCATGCCGCGCAGTTCGGCGACCTCGACGGTGTCGTCGAGGATCGCCCGCACCTGCCCGAGGGTGAGCCCCAGGTCCTTGAGGGCGATCACCCGGTTGAGCCGGCGGAGCTGTTCGGCCCGGTAGAACCGGTAGCCGGTGTGCGGGTCGACGGCGGCCGGGCGGAGCAGCCCGATGCTGTCGTAGTGCCGCAGCATGCGGACCGACACCCGGCCGAGCCTGGCGAAGTCTCCGATGGTGAACATGGCCCCTCACACGTTCGGCCCTGACACGGTGTCAGAGTCAACCAGGCGGGGGCGGGGAACACCGACGCCCGGTCAGCGCGAGGCCGACGGGAACTCCTCGAAGTACGCCTCGACCCGTTCCGCCGTGGCCGGGCGGGCCAGCGCGAAGCCCTGCCCGTACCGGCAGCCGGCCCGCCGCGCGCCGTCGACCAGGCCGGGCGACTCCAGCTCCTCGGCCACGATGTCCAGCCCGAGCCGGTCCCCCACGTTCACCACCACGTCGAGCAGCGGGCGCCGCGGGTCCGCCGGGTCCACCAGTTGCGGGCCCACCTTGAGCAGGTCGATCGGCAGCCGGCGGAGCTGGGCGAGCGAGGCGTGCTCGGCCCGGAAGTCGTCCAGCGCGGTGCGCACGCCCAGCGAGCGCAGCCCGGCCAGCCGGGCCACCACGGTCGGCAGTTCGGCGGCCACCCGGGGCTCCGCCACCTCGACCACCAGCCGGTCCGGCGACACCCCGTACGCGTCCAGCACCGCCGCCGTCCTGGGGACGAAGTCGGGCAGGGCCAGCTCCCGGACGGACACGTTCACCGCCATCCAGAGCTGCCGGCTCCCCGCCGACCAGGCGGCCAACTGCCGGCACGCCCTGTCCAGCACCCAGCAGCCCAACTCGCCCACGACGTCGAGGTCCTCGGCCACCGGCAGGAACTCGGCGGGGAGCACCGTGCCGAGCACCGGGCTGCGCCAGCGCAGCAGCGCCTCGGTGCCGACCGGCTGCCGGTCGGTGAGGTCGAGCACCGGCTGGTAGACGAGGTCCAGCTCGCCCCGGGCGACCGCCCCGGGCAGCTCCCGTTCGAGGTCGAGCCGGCGGACGAGCTGCTCCTCCAGGTAGGCGTCGTACCACTCGACCCGGTCCCGGCCGAGCTGGACGGCCCGCCGCCGGGCGAGGTCCGCCTGGCGCAGCACGTCCTCCGGGGCGCTGACGCCGACCTCGGCCAGCCCGATGCCGACGCGCAGCCGCAGCACCCCGCCCGCCACCTGGTACGGCTGGGCGAGCGCGGCGAGCAGCCGGTCGCCCAGCGCGTACGCCAGCACCGGGCTGGCCTCGGTGAGCACGGCGAATCCGGCGGCGGTGACGTCCGCGAGCAGGTCCCGGGGGCCGATGACGGCGCGGGCGCGGCGGACGACCTCGGCCCGGACGTCCTCCCGCGCCCGCTGGCCGTCGGCGGCGATGCCCTCGCCGTGCAGGTCGACGACGAGCAGCGCGCCGGCCGGGGCGGGCGCACCCCGGCGGGCGGTGAGGGCACGCAGCAGCGCCGCCCGGTCCGCCGGTGCGCCCGCCCGGTCAGCGTCCGCCGGTGTGCCCGTCCGGTCCGCGTCCGCCGGTGCGCCCGCCCGGTCATGGTCCGCCGGCACGCCCGACCCGTCCGGCTCGCGCGGATCCGCCGGCCCGTCCGGATCCGTCGAGCGGTGCCGGGCCGGCGGCGGGGCGTCCGGGCGGGCCGGCACCGCCGGGTCGACCGCCCGGAGCAGGTCGCGAAGCACCAGCGGCGGGATCACCGCGAGCGCGATCAGGACCGCGGTGGCGTCGGGCGGCCCGTCGGTGCGCAGCTGCCAGCCGGTGGCCGCCACGACCGCGCCCGCCGGGACGACGACCCGGGGCCACACCAGGGCCGGCAGCTCGGGCGGGTCGGCCTCCGGCCGGGCCGAACGCCGTGCCCCCGCCGCCGTCAGCAGCGCCCCGGCCACCAGCGGGGGTACGGCCAGCAGCACCGCCGGGCCCGGCGCCGCCCCCGCCGGGAGCGCGGCCAGCGCCACCAGACCGAGCAGGGTGAGCGCGGCCCCGGCCCGGCAGCGGGCCGCGCCGGCCCGCCGGTCGGGGCCGGTCAGCACGGTGAGCAGCCCGACGGTGAGCCCGCCCAGGAGCACCGCCACGGCCAGCCGGGCGGGCGGGTCGAGGCCGTCGCGGGGCAGGAGCAGCCAGCCGGCGAGGACCAGCCCCACCCCGGCTACGGCCGCCTCGACGGCGCGGCGCAGCCGGACCCGGACGGGCGGGTGGGGGCCATGCGCCGCCGGGGGCAGCCCCGCCGCGAACAGCAGGGCCGTACCGGCCGACCCCGCCACCGCGACGGCGGGCCGCTGACCCGCGGCGGCGAGCGGGATCCCGGCGGCGGTCAGGCCCGCCGTCACCACCGCGGCGTCGAGCAGCACCGCGACGCGGCGGGGCGACGACACGCGGCGGCGGGCCGCCCGGGATCGGGCGCGGGCCGGCTCGGGAGCCGGCGGCGGAGCGGCGGCGAGCCGGGAGAGCCGCGTGCCCGCCAGCGCGGCGCCGGCGGCGCCGGCCAGCGCCACCACGGCCAGGGCGGGCACCCGACCGGCCAGGCCGGCGAGCAGGAACAGCGTGACGGCGGCCAGGACGAGCACGTCCGGCACGGCGGGACGACGGGTGAACGCGTGTTGCGGATACGCGTGGGGCACGGCGGTCGCCTTCGTGAGGGGGCACAGGCGGTGCGACGGTGCGGGGCGGACCCGGGGTTGGTCCACTGCACACCACGTGAACGAGCCGACACGAAGGCGGTGACGCCCAATCGACGGTGACCCGTGTCACTGGCGACTCCGCAGCCGGACCCGGCACCGCCCGGCGCGTGGCCGGGCCGGCGCGGGTGGGATCATCGGGAGGTGAGCAGCTCCGGCACCGTCCACTTCCGGCACAACCAGGCGATCCTCGCCGCCGCGATCATCGCCTTCATCGGCGCCCTGCCGCTGGCCGGCGCCCGCTGGTACCTGCTGCCGGTGCTGCTCGTTCCACTCGCCGTCGGCGTCTGGGCGTGGCGGGCCGGCACCGACGCGGACGCCCGTGAGCTGCGCCTGCGGGCGCTGCTCGGGCAACGCAGGATCAGCTGGGACCGGGTAGTCGGGCTGGCCGCCGACCCGCGCGGCCGGGCCGTCGCCCAGCTCGACGACGGTCAGCTGGTGCCGCTGCCGGCCGTACGCGGTCGCGACCTGCCCCGGCTGGTCTCGGCCACCGGTCAGGACCTGCCGGGTACGGCCGGCTGAACAGCGTCCGCCCGGCGCCGGTCAGTAGCCGTCCACCACCGTGTTGATCAGCGGCTCACCGGCCGCGAACCGCCGGAGCTGCTCTCCGACCAGCCGGTACGCGCGCGGCAGCAGGCCACGTACCGAGCCCGCGACGTGCGGGGTGAGCAGCACGTTCGGCATCGCCCACAGCTCGTGGTCGGCGGGCAGCGGCTCCGGATCGGTGACGTCCAGCGCCGCCGAGATCCGGCCGGTACGCAGCTCGGCCACCAGCGCCCCGGTGCGCGCCACCGGCCCCCGGGCGGCGTTCACCAGCAGCGCGCCGTCGCGCATCGCGGCCAGGAAGCCCTCGTCGACCAGGCCCCGGGTCGCCTCGGTCAGCGGCACCAGCAGCACCACCACGTCGGCCCCGGGCAGCAGCCCCGGCAGCTCCCCGACGCCGTGCACCCCCTGCTCGGGGCGGGCCGTCCGGGCCACCAGGGTGAAGGTCACCTCGAACGGCGCGAGCCGGTCACGCACCGCCGACCCGATCGAACCGGCCCCGACGATCAGCACCCGCTTGCCGGCCAGTTCGTCGGTGGGGGCCACCTCGGCGTACGCCCAGGAGCGTCGGGCCTGCGCGCGGGCGAGGGCGGGGAAGGCGCGCAAATGGGACAGGATCGCCGCGACGACCCACTCGGCGGTCGCCGGGTCGTGCACCCCCCTGGCGTCGCAGAGCGTCACCCCGTCCGGCATCCGGCCGGCCCACGCGTCCGCGCCGGCCGACAGGAGCTGCACCACCGCCAGGTCGGGCAGCTCGGGGAGCAGCCCGGTGGCGTCACCGCCGGCCAGGAAGGGCGGCACCCAGAACCGGACGCCGGCCGGTTCGGAGGGGAGCCGGGAGACGTCCTCGACCACCTCGACCGTGGTCTCCGCCGGCAGCCCGCCGAGGAGCGTCCGGCCTTCCTGGTGCGGGATCCATACCTTCACGCCCGCCGACGATAGGCCCCGGAGGCGGCGGCCGGTCGGGCGGGGCTTCTCCCGACACCCGCCCGGTCCGGCCTGCGGATGATCAACACGGCCGCCGACCGGCGGCATGGAACCGGGTACGGGCGGGGTATAAGCGGACCGAGCACGGGAGGGAACGGAGCGCCGGTCGGCCTCCGCCGGGCACGGGCAGGTGATCGATGACGTACGGGTCCCCCGCCGAGGTTCCGGAGCGGGCAGAGCAGGCAGAACCGAGCCGCGAGCCGGAGCGGCTGCGGTCACTCGCCGAGACCGGGCTGACGGCCACCGCCGACGAGGCGTTCGACCGGTTCGCCCGGCTGGTCGGCGACCTGCTCGACGTGCCGGTCGCCCTGGTCTCCCTGGTCGACGCCGACCGCCAGTTCTTTCCCGGAGAGACCGGCCTGGCACAGCCGTGGGCCGCCCGGCGGCAGACCCCGCTGAGCCACTCGTTCTGCCAGCACGTCGTCGATCCCGGGAGCCCGCTGGTGCTCTCCGACGCCCGGCGGCACCCCACGCTCCGGGACAGTCTCGCCGTGCCCGAACTGGGCGTGGTGGCGTACGCCGGGATGCCGCTGACCGATCTCCAGGGCCGCGTCCTCGGGTCGCTGTGCGCGATCGACGACAAACCCCGCGACTGGACCGCCGAGCAGCTACGGACGCTCACCGATCTCGCCGCCGCCTGCTCGTCCGAACTGCGGCTGCGGATCGCGCTGAACGGCGCCGAGGGCGCGAAGCGGCGGGCCGAGACGGAACAGGAGCGCGCCGAGGAGGCGCAACAACGCGCCGAGGGAGCCCAGGAACAGGCCGAGGAGGCCCAGGAACGCGCGGAGAACGCCCAGCAACACGCCGAGGAGGCGCACGGCCGGCTGGAACTGCTCGCCGGGCTGAGCGAGGTCCTGGCCACGACGCTGGACGTGGCCACCGCGTTGCGGCGTCTCTGCGACACCATGGTTCCGCTGCTGGCCGACTGGGCCCTGGTGACCCTGGCCGGGCCCGACCGGATGCCCCGGGAGGTGGCCGCGGCGCACCGCGATCCGGCCAACCGGTCGGACGTCGCCCGCTTCGCCGAGCTGATGCGCACCCGGCTGAGCCCCGATTCGATCACCCGTGCGGTGCTGCGTACCGGCCGGCCGGTGCTGGTCAGCGATGGTCACCTCGACGACGTACGGCGCGGCTCGGTCGGGCCGGAGATGCCGGAACTCGCCGCCCGCCTGGGCTTCTCGTCCCACCTCAGCGTGCCGATCACCGACGCGGGGCGGGTGCTCGGCTGCATCACCCTGGTCAACGGCCCGCGGCGGCGGGACTTCGACGACCGCGACCTGCTCGTCGCGCAGGACATCGGACGGCGGGCGGGGCAGGCCGTCGGCAACAGCCGGATGTACGGCGAGCAGCAGCACGTCGCGCACGTGCTGCAACACAGCATGCTGCCGCAGTTGCCGCTCACCGACGGCCTGGAACTGGCCGCCCGCTACCAGCCGGCGGCGGACCGGGTCGAGGTCGGCGGCGACTGGTACGACGCCTTCTGCCAGCCCGACGGCGAGCTGGTCGCGGCGATCGGCGACGTGGCCGGGCACGACATCGAGGCCGCCGCGACGATGGGACAGCTGCGCAACCTCGTCCGGGGCAACGCGTACGGCCGGTCCGACCCGGTCGACGAGCTGATGAGCCGCCTGGACGAGACCATGCGTGGGCTGTGCATCCCGGCCGCGGCCACCGCGACCCTGGTGCGGCTGCGCCCCGACGGCACCGGCCGCCAGCGGGTCACCTGGTGCAACGCGGGCCACCCTCCACCGCTGGTGGTCCGGGCCGGGGGCGCGGTGGAGGTGCTCGCCGGGACGACGGAGCCGCTGCTCGGGCTGAACCGGCCGGTCCCCCGCACCAGCCGGCACACCCACCTGGCCGCCGGCGACACCCTGCTGCTCTACACCGACGGCCTCATCGAGCGGCGGGACCGGTCCATCGACGAGGGGATGGCGGAGCTGGCCGCCCGGCTGGACAGCACGGACCAACTGCCGCTGGGCGAGCTGTGCGACCTGCTGCTGACGGCCGCGCACCACCGGGAGGACGACGTCGCGCTGCTCGCCGTACGGGCGACCTGACCACGCGACGGGCCCGTCCGATCCGTCGACCACGCAGTGGCGCCTCGGCGGGGCTACCCTGGGCCGGGTGAGCCCCCGTCCTCCGTACCCCCGCACCCGCCGTCCGCGGACGGCCCTGGCGGCCTCGTGCGTGACGCTGCTGCTGGCGGCCGCCGGTTGCAGCTTCGGCGAGCCGGAGCCCGACCCGGCCGGTGAGCCGCCCACCTTCCCGACCCCGTCGGCGACGGCGAGTGCCGGCGGCGCCGGCCAGGAGGTGGTCACCACGGTGCTGGCCAAGGGCCTGCGGGTGCCGTGGGCGATCGCCTTCCTGCCCGACGGCGCGGCCCTGGTCACCGAGCGGGACAGCGGCCGGATCCTGCGGGTGGGCCCGGAGTCGGGGACCGACGGGCTGAAGGTCACCCCGGTGCAGACCGTCCCCGACGTGGCGGCGGCCGGCGAGGGCGGGCTGATGGGCATCGCCGTCTCGCCCGACTACCAGCGTGACAAGTCGGTCTTCGTCTACTACACCACCGAGCGGGACAACCGGATCGCCCGGCTGGAGTTGGGCGGCACGCCGACCCCGATCCTCACCGGGATCCCCAAGGCGGGCATCCACAACGGCGGCGGCCTCGCCTTCGGGCCGGACGGCCTGCTCTACGCGAGCACCGGCGACGCCGGCGACCGGCCGCAGGCGCAGGACGCCAAGCGCCTCGGCGGCAAGATCCTGCGGATCACCAGGGACGGCAAGCCCGCGCCCGGCAACCCGTTCCCGAACTCCCCGGTGTGGTCGCTGGGCCACCGCAACGTCCAGGGCCTCGCCTGGGACGCCGGCAAGCGGATGTACGCCGTCGAATTCGGCCAGAACACCTGGGACGAGATCAACCAGATCACCAAGGGCCGCAACTACGGGTGGCCGAACGTCGAGGGGCGCGACGACGACAAGCGCTTCGTCAACCCGATCGCCCAGTGGCCGACGTCCGACGCCTCGTGCTCCGGGCTGACCGCGACGGACCGGCTGCTCGTCACGGCCTGTCTGCGCGGCAAGCGGCTCTGGCTGGTCGAGCTGACCGACACCGGCACCGTGCTCGGTCAGCCGCGCGAGTTGCTCACCGACCGCTACGGGCGGCTGCGGGCCGTGGCCGCCGCCCCAGACGGCTCGATCTGGGTGAGCACCTCCAACCACGACGGGCGCGGCCAGCCGGCCGCCGAGGACGACCGGCTGCTCCGCCTGGTGTTCGCCGGCGGCGGGGCGGGGCGGAGCTGACGCACCGGCACGTCCAGGTTTCCCAAGATCCCTCAACGGGCAGGTCAGAATCTCAACATGGACGGCGAGGAGAACGAGCAGCACGTGGACCGGGGTGAGGACACCCCGGCGACCGGTCCTGCCCGGCGCCCGGTGTTCCGGCGCGACGTCGCCGGCCGATCCGGCCGACGGGCCCTCCGCGCGACCGGGGTGACCCTGGCGGTCCTCGTCGTCGCCCTGGTCGGGGTGGTGATCGGGGTGCTCGCCGGCGGCCGGGTGAGCACCGACATCGGCCCGTTCCACGCCGACCTCTCGGTCGCCCCGGCGGTCGGCGGCGGTACCACCGTCGACGTCCCGCCCCTGGGCGCGCTGCTGCTCGACAGCCACGACGGGCCGACGCACCTGACCGTGGAGCTGGGCGCACTGGACCAGAGCCGCACCGAGGCGCTGCTCGACGATCCGGCGAGCATCAACCGGGCGAGCCAGTCGGCCGTCGAGGACGTCCGTGAGGGCGTGCTGCGGCTCGGCCTGCGGACCCTCGCCTCGGCGGTGCTGGTCACCCTGCTGCTGGCCCTGCTGGTCTTCCGTGACACGCGCCGGGCGGCGTGGGCCGGCGGGCTGGCGCTGGCGGTCACCACCGGCAGCCTCGGCGTCGCCGCGGCGACCATCCGGCCACAGGCCATCGAGGAGCCGCGCTACGAGGGACTGCTGGTCAACGCCCCGGCAATCGTCGGTGACGCCCGGCGGATCGCCAACGACTACACCCGGTACGCGGAGCAGCTCCAGCGCATCGTCGGCAACGTCAGCCAGCTCTACACCACGGTGTCGTCCCTGCCGGTCTACGAGCCCGCACCCGGCACGACCCGGGTGCTGCACGTCTCCGACATGCACCTCAACCCGACGGGCTGGCAGCTCATCCGCACGGTCGTCGAGCAGTTCGGGATCGACGTGGTGATCGACACCGGGGACATCACCGACTGGGGCAGCGAACCGGAGGCCTCCTACGTCGGCTCGATCGGCCTGCTCAAGAAGCCGTACGTCTACATCCGGGGCAACCACGACTCGGGACGCACCGCGGCGGCCGTGGCCCGCCAGCCGAACGCCATCGTGCTGAACAACACCACCACCACGGTCGCGGGCCTGACCATCGCCGGCATCGGCGACCCGCGCTTCACCCCCGACAAGAACACCTCGCCGGCAGGCAGCGGCCTCACCCAACAGGTCGCCGACCAGGTGATCGGCGCCGGCGAACAACTCGCCGCCACGGTGCGCAGCTCGCCGAGCCCGGTGAACATCGCGCTGGTGCACGACCCCGCCTCCGCCGGCCCGCTGTCGGGCGCCTGCCCGCTGGTGCTCGCCGGGCACACCCACAGCCGGCAGGTCTCGAAACTGCCCGAGATGCCCGGGCAGATGCCCACCCAGTTGCTGGTACAGGGCTCCACCGGTGGCGCCGGGCTGCGTGGGCTGGAGGGCGAGAAGCCCACCCCCCTGTCGATGAGCGTGCTCTACTTCGACCAGGACAAGCTGCTCCAGGCATACGACGACATCACCGTCGGCGGCACCGGCCAGGCGCAGGTGAACCTGGAGCGGCACATCGTGGAGGACCCACGGGCGGGCGTCCCGGCCCCGGTCACCCCCACCCCGACCCGCTGAACGTCGCGCCGGCCCACCCGGCCCCTCGCCCCCGCCCCCGCCGCTGGCCTTCGCCTGACCTGGTCGCTTGTCGAGCTGCGTCGCCCACCCCGCCCCCGGCATCACCTAAGTGCCGGCATCACCTTGAGTAATGGCTTCCGCCCGCCGCCAACTCCCCCTCCGGACGCTTTGCTCTGCAGCCATGAACGCACCAGTAACGGAACGTAGGGTTCCGCTGGTGAAGGCCGGCGGAACCCACTGGACATAATTGCTGTTGAACAGGGTGGTGCGTCCGTGGCTGCAAAGCAAAGGGGGCGCGCGAATGCCTTGCCCGCCCACACCCAGTCGTCACACTCAGTCACATCATCAGCGGTCACCGTCTGTCACGCCCGCCAGATCAGGTTCGGCGGTCGGTGGGCGCGGTCAACTGGCCGCGACGTCACGGCTCCCCGCGGATCAGCGCAGCCGTCGTACAGAAAAGGCACCTTCCCGCGCAGCGGCGTCAGGAAGGTGCCTTTTCCTATTCGTCAGGCGCCGAGGCGCTCCAGGATCAGCTCACGGACGGTCTTGGCGTCGGCCTGGCCACGCGTGGTCTTCATGACCGCGCCGACCAGCGCTCCGGCCGCGGCGACCTTGCCGCTACGGATCTTGTCGGCAATGTCCGGGTTGGCAGCGATTGCCTCGTCCACGGCGGCGGTGAGCGCGCCGGTGTCGGAGACGACCTCGAGGCCCCGGTTGGTCATGATCTCGGTCGGCGAACCCTCGCCGGCCACCACGCCCTCCAGGACGGTCCGAGCCAGCTTGTCGTTGAGCTTGCCGGCGTCGACCAGACCCTGGAGCTCGGCGACCTGGCCCGGGGTCGCCCCGACGTCGGCCAGCTCCACGCCCGTCTCGTTGGCCCGCCGCGACAGCTCACCCAGCCACCACTTGCGGGCGGCGGCCGGGGTGGTGCCGGCGGCGACCGTGGCCTCGATCAGCTCGACCGCGCCGGCGTTGAGCACCGACTGCATGTCCGCGTCGGACAGGCCCCACTGTTCCTGGAGCCGACGCCGGTGCAGCCGGGGCAGCTCCGGCAGGGCGGCCTTCAGCTCGGCGACCCACACGGCGTCCGGCGCCAGCGGCACCAGGTCCGGCTCCGGGAAGTACCGGTAGTCGGTCGCGGTCTCCTTGGAGCGGCCCGGCGTGGTGTCGCCGGTGTCCTCGTGGAAGTGCCGAGTCTCCTGGGTGATCCGGCCGCCCGCGTCGAGCACGGAGGCCTGCCGGATGATCTCCGACCGGACGGCCCGCTCGACCGAACGCAGCGAGTTGACGTTCTTGGTCTCCGTGCGGGTGCCCCACTCCTCGCCGGGCAGGTTGAGGGAGGTGTTCACGTCGCAGCGCAGCGACCCCTCCTCCATCCGCACGTCGGAGACGCCCAGCGAGCGGATCACGTCGCGCAGCTCGGTGACGTACGCGCGGGCCACCTCGGGGGCGAGCGCGCCGGTGCCGGGGACCGGCTTGGTGACGATCTCCACCAGCGGGATGCCGGCCCGGTTGTAGTCGACCAGCGACTCGGTCGCGCCGTGGATGCGGCCGGTGGCGCCGCCGACGTGCAGCGTCTTGCCGGTGTCCTCCTCCAGGTGCACCCGCTCGATGCCGATCCGCACCAGCTCGCCGTTCACCTCGACGTCCAGGTAGCCCTCGAAGCACAACGGCTCGTCGTACTGGCTGATCTGGAAGTCCTTCGGCATGTCCGGGTAGAAGTAGTTCTTCCGCGCGAACCGGCACCACTCGGCGATCGAGCAGTTCAGCGCCAGACCGATCCGGATGGTCGCCTCGATGGCGGCCCGGTTGGCGACCGGCAGCGAGCCGGGCAGGCCCAGGCAGACCGGGCAGACCCGGGTGTTCGGCTCGCCGCCGAAGTCGGTCGGGCAGCCGCAGAACATCTTGGTGTTCGTACCCAGCTCGACGTGGGTCTCCAGGCCGATCACCGGTTCGTAGCGCGCGACGACCTCGTCGTACGCGGGCAGTGTCGTCGTCATCTGAGCTCCTGCCTCACAGTGCCGGTGGGGTGAACGTGCCGACGACGCTCTCCAGCGCGGCGGCGACCCGGTACATCCGGTCGTCGGCCATCGTCGGGGCCATGATCTGGAAGCCGACCGGCAGCCCGTCGGAGAGCCCGCAGGGCACCGAGATGCCCGGCCCGCCGTAGAGGTTCGTCGGGATGGTGAACAGGTCGGCCAGGTACATCTGGTACGGGTCGGAGGTGCGCGAGCCGAGCGGGAACGCCACGAACGGCGTGGTCGGCGAGATCAGCGCGTCCACCTGCTCGAACGCGGCGGTGAAGTCCCGGGTGATCAGGGTGCGGACCTTCTGCGCCTGACCGTAGTAGGCGTCGTAGTAGCCCGACGAGAGCGCGTACGTGCCGATCATGATCCGGCGCTTGACCTCGGCGCCGAAGCCGGCCTCCCGGGTCAGCGACATGACCTCCTCCAGCGACCGGTTGCCGTCGTCGCCGACCCGCAGGCCGAAGCGGACGCCGTCGAACCGGGCCAGGTTGGAGGAGGCCTCGCTCGGGGCGATCAGGTAGTACGCCGGCAGCGCGTACGTGAAGTGCGGGCAGGACACCTCGACGATCTCGGCGCCCAGCTTGGCCAGCGCGTCGACCGACTCGCGGAACGCCGCCGCCACGCCCGGCTCGACGCCGTCGGCGGCGAACTCGGTGACGATGCCGAGCTTCACGCCGGTCAGGTCGCCGGTCGCGCCGAGCCTGGCGGCGGCCACCACGTCCGGCACGGGCTGCGGGATCGAGGTCGAGTCGCGCGGGTCGTGCCCGCCGATCACCTCGTGCAGCAGCGCGGCGTCCAGCACCGTACGGGCGCACGGGCCGGGGGTGTCCAGCGAGGAGGAGAACGCCACCAGGCCGTAGCGGGACGTGCCGCCGTAGGTCGGCTTCGCGCCGACGGTGCCGGTGACCGCGCCGGGCTGGCGGATCGAGCCCCCGGTGTCGGAGCCGATCGCCAGCGGTGCCTCGTACGCGGCCAGCGCCGCCGCGCTGCCGCCGCCCGAACCACCCGGGATGCGGCTGAGGTCCCACGGGTTGTGCGTCGGCCCGTACGCCGAGTACTCCGTGGAGGAGCCCATCGCGAACTCGTCCATGTTGGTCTTGCCGAGCATCACCGTGCCGGCGGCGCGCAGCCGCTGCACGATCGTCGAGTCGTACGGCGGACGCCAGCCCTCCAGGATCTTCGACCCGACGGTGGTCGGCACGCCCTTGGTGGTCAGCACGTCCTTCACCGCGACCGGCACGCCGGCCAGCGGGCCCAACTCCCCGCCCGCGGCGCGGCGGGCGTCCACCTCGCGGGCGGCGGCGAGCGCGCCCTCGCTGTCGACGTGCAGGAACGCGTTCACCCGGCCGTCGACGGCGGCGATCCGGTCCAGGTGTGCCTGGGTCACCTCGACGGCGGAGGCCTCACCGGCGGTGACGAGCCCCGCGATCTCCGTCGCGGTCAGTCTGGTCAGGTCGGTCATGACGCCGCCTCGCTTCGCTCACCGGCGCCACGACCGACGAACACGCCGAGCCTGCTGACTCGCTCGCTGCGCTCGCTCATGACGCCACATCCTCATCCAGGATCCGCGGGACGCGGAACCGCTGCTCCTCGGCGTCGGGCGCACCCGACAGCGCCTCCTGCGGGGTCAGCCCGGGCACCACGACGTCATCGCGCAGGACGTTGGTCAGCGGCACCGAGTGCGACGTCGGCGGGATGTCCGCCGCGGCGACCCCGCCGACCTGTGCGACCGCCTGGAGGATCACGTCGAGCTGGCCGGCGAAGGTGTCCAGCTCCTCCTCCGTGACGGCGAGCCGCGACAGTCGCGCCAGGTGCGCGACCTCCTCGCGGGAGATGGCGGCCATCGGTGCCCCCTTCGTGACGGTGCTGCGGGTCGGACCGGGTGTCCGCCGCGCGGCCGATGGTGCGTGACGCGCGGTGACCGGAGCGAGTCTATTGTTCCGCCCCGACGGCGCGTCCCCGACTCCCCCTCCGGCGCGTCCCGGCCGCCCTGCGGCGCGACGGGCTCAGCGGGCGTGCCGCCGGGGAATCTCCGCGTCGGGGCTGGGCGTCGGGCGGACCGGCCGGTAGCGGGCCAGCCAGCCGACCAGTTCCTCGGCCGGCATCGGCCGGGCGTAGAACCAGCCCTGCGCCGCGTCGCAGCCGGCCGCGTGGAGCATGCGCCAGGTGCGCTCGTCCTCGACGCCCTCGGCGACCACCCGCAGCCCGAGCGCCTTCGCAAGCTCGATCGTCGACTTGACGATCGCCGCGTCGTCGGCGTCCTCGGCCATGCCCAGCACGAAGGAGCGGTCCACCTTCACCTCGGACAGCGGCAGCCGACGCAGGTGCTGGAGAGATGAGTATCCGGTGCCGAAGTCGTCCAGCGCGATGCCCACGCCGATCCGGTGCAGCCGGGTGATGGTGGCCAGCACCCGACGCGGGTCGGCCATCAGGGCACCCTCGGTGATCTCCAGTTGCAGCCGTTCGGGCGGCACCTCGTACCGGGCGAGCCGGTCGGCGATCTGGTCGGCGATCTCGCCGGTGTGCAGATCCCGCACGCTGACGTTGAGCGCCGCCGGCAGGGCCAGTCCGGCGGCCGACCACTTGGCGAGCTGTTCCACCACGTCGTCCACCACGCGGCGGGTGAGCAGCCGCATCACGGCGCTCTGCTCGGCGACCCGGATCAGTTCCTCCGGGTCCACCATTCCCCGGCTCGGGTGCCACCAGCGCAGCAGCGCCTCCACACCGACCACCTCGCCGGTCGCGATGGCGATCTGCGGCTGGTAGTACATGGTGATCTCGCCGGCATCGACGGCCGGGTCGGCGTCCGCCGCGTGCTGCGGTGCCGCGTCCTGCCGGATGCCCGGCCGGCCCGCCGGGGCTCGGTCGCCGCCGTGGCCGCCCGCGCCGGCGTCGGCGGGCGGGGCCGCCCGGCGGGTGGTCGCAGCGTCCTGGCCGCCCGGCCGCCCGACGCCGTCGTGGCGGCCGGGGACCACGGGATGCTGGTCGGGGCCGACCGCCTCCGAGGCCGCCCGGCGGCGGATCGGGTCGGCGGCGGTGACGATCCGGTTTATCAGCTCGTCGGGGTGCGGCGGCTCGGTCAGCTTCCGGCTGCGGCGCAACCGCCAGCGGCCGACGCCGGCAGGCAGGCCCACGCCTGTGGCCGGGAGTGCGGCCCCGTCCCCGCCCCGCGTTCCGCCGGTGCCCTGTGATCCTGCGCCCGGCGCCGGCCCCACCGGGACGACCACCGTCGGCCCGCCCAGGGCACCGCCCGGCTCTGCCGCTCCGACCGGCTCTGCCGCTCCGACCGGCCCGGCCGGAGCGCCGGCCGGACGGCCCGACTCCAGCACCCGGCGCAGGTCGGCGAGCAGGCCGAGCCGCTCGGCGGAGTTGTGGTCGGACTCGGCCGCGTAGACCGCCACGGTGTCGTTGCGGTGCTTGGCGTCGTACATCGCCACGTCGGCGTGACGCATCAGGGTCGCGAAGTCCTCGCCGTGCTCGGGGAAGATCGCGATGCCGATCGAGCCGCCGACGTCGAGCGGCAACCCGTCCAGCGACACCGGCTCGGCCAGCGCGCGTACCACCCGGTCGGCGAGTTCACGGGCCTCGTCGACGTCGGTCAGACCGGTCATCACGATGGCGAACTCGTCGCCGCCCAGCCGGGCGACCGTCTCCTCGTCGACGACGCCGGTCAACCGGGCGCTCACCTCGACCAGCAGCCGGTCCCCCACCGCGTGCCCGAGCGCGTCGTTGACGTTCTTGAACCGGTCGAGGTCGATCAGGAGCAGTGCCAGCCGCGCCCCCGGCTCACCGCGGGCCGCTCGCTCGGCGTGCAGGTGCACCTGCTCGCCGACCTCGGCCAGCAGCGCCTTGCGGTTGGGCAGGCCGGTGAGCGGATCCAGGGAGGCGAGCTGCTGCTGCTCGACGCTGAGCCGGGCCATCCGGTAGACGGCGAACAACGGCACCAGCACCAGCGGAATCAACGCCGCGCTGGCCCGCGCCGCGGCGACCAGCACCGGGGCGAGCAGCAGCAGCGAGCCCGTGGAGAGCAGCTCGAAGCCCAGCCCCTGCCGCAGGCTGGGCCACCAGCGGTCGCCGAAGCGCAGCCGGACGGCCACGCTGACCAGCGCGTAGTTGACGGCGAACCAGGCCACCGTCGCGCCGCCCACCGCCAGCACGTCCGTGCCGCGCAGCCGGCCACCGTCGAAGATGGCCCCCGGCCCCAGCCAGGTGACCGCCTGCGCGGCACTCAGTGCGCAGGCGTACTGGCCGGCGTTGAAGGCGGTCCGCCAGGGGGCGTGACCCAACCGCCAGCCGGAGATGACCACGGCCACCGCCTGCACCGCCACCGCCGGACCCAATCCCCAGCCGAGCAGGATGGCGAAGGTGAAGCAGGTGGACGGGAAGACCGCCGAGGTCTGCCGGCGGCCGGGCGGGACGAACGGGCGCGCGTCGCAACCGACGGCCAGGGCCGCCATCACCCAGAACGCCACCGGCAGCTCCGGCAGCTCGCCGGGGAGGGCGAGCAGCGGGCGTACGCAGGCCAGCGCGGCCAGCACGAGCACCACGCAGACGAAGGCGAAGAAGGGACGGGCCCGGCCAGGCGGAACGGAGTTGCGCGAGTCTGCGGCCTCCATCACACCTCCCGAGGGCTCGGTCCACGGGGCGTGACCCGGTCGCACGCCGTGCCACCAATGAAACGCCCTCCGTGGCGCAATGGCTGGCACGACAGTCGCGAATCGGTCGTAGTCGTAATTAAGTTGGTATGCGGACGCGCCCGAGCAGGCCGGACGGGCGGTTGGCCCGGACGCGACCGGCCTGCTCGGCCCGGCGCGTCACTCCTCGGTGCGGGCGACCTCCCGGGCGGCCTCCGGACCGGCGTCCAGCAGCACCCGGAACCCGTCCTCGTCCAGGACCGGCAGCTTGAGGCTGGCCGCCTTGTCCGCCTTCGAGCCGGGATTCTCGCCCACCACGACGAACGACGTCTTCTTGGAGACCGACCCGCTCACCTTCCCGCCCCGGCTCTGGATCGCCTCCGACGCCTGGTCACGGCTGAACCCGGCCAGGGTGCCGGTCACCACGACGGTGAGCCCCTCCAGCGGGCGCGGCCCCTCGTCGACGGCCTCCTCGGCCATCCGCACGCCGGCCTCGCTCCACTTGCGAACGACCTCGCGGTGCCAGTCGACGGCGAACCACTCCCGGATGCTCGCGGCGATCGTCGGCCCGACGCCGTCGACCGAGGAGAGCTCCTCCTCGGTGGCCCGGTCGATCGCCTCGACGGAGCGGAAGTGCCGGGCGAGCGCCTGCGCGGCGGTGGGGCCGACGTGCCGGATGGACAGGCCCACCAGCACCCGCCACAGGTCGCGTTCCTTCGCCACGGCCAGGTTGTCCAGCAGCTTGTGGGCGTTGCTGCCGAGGGTGCCGTCCTTGTTGACGAAGAAGGGCGACTGGGTGAGCTGCTTTTCGTCGAGGGAGAACAGGTCGCCCTCGTCGGTGATGACGTGCGCGTCGAGCAGCGCCGCCGCGCCCTTGTAACCCAGCGCCTCGATGTCGAACACCTTGCGGCCGGCGAGGTGGTAGACCCGCTCCCGCAGTTGCCCGGGGCAGGTGCGGGAGTTGGGGCACCGGATGTCGACGTCCGCCTCCTTCGCCGGGGCGAGCGGCGAGCCGCAGGCCGGGCAGGTGCTCGGCATGACGAACGGCCGGGCGTCGGCCGGACGCAGGTCGACCACCGGGCCGAGCACCTCGGGGATCACGTCGCCGGCCTTGCGCAGCACCACGGTGTCGCCGATCAGGACGCCCTTGCGCTCGACCTCCCGCGCGTTGTGCAGGGTGGCGTACGCGACGGTGGAGCCGGCCACCTTGACGGGCTGGAGCACAGCCCGCGGCGTGACCCGGCCGGTGCGCCCGACCTCGACGTCGATGTCGAGCAGCTTCGTGTTCACCTCCTCCGGCGGATATTTGAAGGCGATCGCCCAGCGCGGCGCCCGGCTGGTCGAGCCGAGCCGGCCCTGGATGGAGACCGGGTCGACCTTGACCACCACGCCGTCGATCTCGTGCTCGACGTCGTGCCGGTGCGCCGCGTAGTGGGCGATGTATTCCGCGACGCCGGCCAGGTCGGGCACCACCCGCCAGCGGTCGCTGGTCGGCAGCCCCCACGCCTTCAGGGCCGCATAGGACTCGGACTGCGTCACCGGCTGGAAGCCACGGCGGGCGCCGAAGCCGTGCACCACCAGGCGCAGCGGCCGGGAAGCGGTGATCCGCGGATCCTTCTGGCGCAGGCTGCCCGCAGCGGCGTTGCGCGGGTTGGCGAACGGGGCCTTGCCCTGCTCGACCAGCCCGGCGTTGAGGTCGGCGAAGGCGGCCACCGGGAAGTAGATCTCGCCCCGGACCTCGACGAACTCCGGGATGTCGGGGAACTCGGCCGACGTGCTGAGCTGACCCGGCACGTCGGCGATGCTGCGCACGTTGGCGGTGACGTCCTCGCCCGTGCGGCCGTCGCCCCGGGTCGCCGCCCGGACCAGCCGCCCGCGCTCGTAGGTGAGGTTGATGGCGAGCCCGTCGACCTTCAGCTCACACAGGTAGGACACCGGCCCGCCCGCGTCGCGCTCGACCCGCTCGGCCCAGGCCGCCAGCTCCTCGTCGGCGAAGGCGTTGTCGAGGGAGAGCATCCGCTCGGCGTGGGCGACCGGGGTGAAGTCGGTGGAGAAGGTGCCGCCGACCCGCTGGGTCGGCGACTCGGGGGTGCGCAGCGCCGGGAACCGCTCCTCCAGCGCCTCCAGCTCCCGCAGCTGCCGGTCGAAGTCGGCGTCGGAGATGGTCGGCGCATCCAGCACGTAGTAGCGGTACTGGTGGTCCGTCAGCTCCTGGCTGAGCGTGGCGTGCCGCTCCCGGGCCTCCGGGGTCGGCTCGGCGCCGGCCGCCGCCTCCTGCGCCGGAGTGACCTGCTGGGCGATGGCTTCCTCGGACACCGTGCGACCTCCCGTGATTCCGCTACCCCGGCACCGTATCGGGCCGGTGGGACAATCCGCCGACCACCCGCCGCGCCCGACCGGCGGCGCGGCCCCTGACGTGCGAGGATCGCCGGACGGCGGGGCCACGTGCGCTGGCCCGCTCCCGCCGTCGAGACCCGCGGCGTCCGCGCCGCACCCGCAGGCTAGGCGAGGCGAGGGTACGGATGCCGGAGTGGTTGATCTGGGCGGTGGCGATCGTGCTGGCCGTGGCCGCCGGCTGGGCCTGGAACGATCGGCGGCGGAATCCCCGGGACGGCGACCCGCGCCCGACCCGGCGCCCACGCACCCGGCCCGGCCGGAAGACGTCGCCGGGCGGGCCCGGGCGGTCCACCGCGCCGCCCCGGCCGCGCACCGCCGAGCGGGCTCCCGCCGACGCGCCACGTCCCGGCGAGATCTGGTGGGCCGACGTCCCGTACGCCGACGGCACCGGCTCGAAGGTGCGGCCCTGCCTGGTGCTGCGTGCCGATCCCCGGGGCGCGGACGTCCTGAAGATCACCAGTCAGGACAAGAGCGACCGGGACGACCACGTCCGCATTCCGACCCGCGAGTGGGACCCCGACGCCGACCACGACAGCTTCGTCGACCTGGCCGAGCCGGCCCACGTCCCACTGCCGGACTTCTCGCGGCGGGCCGGTGCCTGCGACCCCGCCCTGTGGCGCCGCATCCGCCGCCTGCCCCACCTGCCCGGCGCCTGACCGGCCTGCCCTCCCCTGCCCGGCGCCCGACCGCCGTCCTGTCCCCTGCCTGGCGCCTGTCCGCCGCCCTGTCCCCGCCTCCGTCCCGCCGGGGTGGGCTCAGTCCCAGGACCGGGCGAGGGCGGTGAGCTGGCCGGCGTACTCGATGCGGGTGGCCCATTCGGCGGGCCAGGCCGGCATGCCCAGCGCGGCGCCGACGAAGGCACCGGCCAGCGCGGCGATCGAGTCGGAGTCGCCGGCGGTGGTAGCGCCCCGGGCCAGCGCGGCCACCGGGTCGTCGGCGTGCCGGATCGCGCAGAACAGGGCCGTGGCCAGCGCCTCCTCGGCGATCCACCCCTCGCCGGTGTGCCGGCACGGGTCGCCGCCGTCGTCAGGGCCGGAGAGTGCGGCGTCGAGGCGGCCGAGGATCGCCAAGCACTCGTCCCACCCCCGGGCGATGAAGTCGGCCGGGGCGGCCACGCCCGGGCGCTGCCAGAGGTCACCGAGCCAGTCGGCGCGGTAGACCTGCCGCTGCTCGCGGGCCCGGTCGGCGAGCAGCCGGGGCAGTTCCGCCAGCGTCGCGCCGTCGCGCAGCAGCCGCACCGCGAACGCGGTCAGCTCGCTGGCCGCGAGGCCCGTCGGGTGCCCGTGGGTCAGCCCCGCCTGGAGCTGGGCCAGCCCGGCCAGCGTGTCCAGGTCGACGTCGACGAGGCCGACCGGGGTGACCCGCATGTTGGCCCCACAGCCCTTCGAGCCGGCCACCGTCGCCTCCTGCCAGCGCACCCCACGCCCGAGTTCGGCGCAGGCGCGCAGGCAGGTCATGCCCGGCGCCCGGTTGTTCTCCGGGCTGGCCGCCCAGTCGAGGAAGCGCCGACGCAGCAGCGGCTCGACCACCTCCGGCGTCAGCGCCGGCGCCTCGTGCAGCGCCCAACCGACGGCCAGCGCCATCTGCGTGTCGTCGGTCACCAGTGCCGGGTCGCCGTCGAGGTCGCGCGGGCCGGCCGGCCCGTAGCGGCGGACGATCTCGGCGACGGTCAGGAACTCGGTCGGCTTGCCCAGCGCGTCACCGTAGGCGAGGCCGAAGAGGGACCCGGCGGCCCGCCGGAGCGAGGTGTCGATCATTCCCGCGATCATGCCGCCCGACCGCAACCCGCACCACCCGGGCCGCCGGCCAGGCCGAGCCCGGCAGGCGATCGACGACCGTCGGCGACGGTCGGCACTCGGGCGAGTCAGCGCCCGACGGCACCCCGGCGAGTCAGCGGCCGGCGGCGGGCGGCGGCGGGCCGTCAGCGGCGGACGGCGGCCAGCGGGCCGTCAGCGGCGGGCGGCGGCCAGCGGGCCATCAGCGGCGGACGGCGGCCAGCGGGCCGTCAGCGGCGGGCGGCGGCGGGCGGGCCGTCAGCGGCGGGCGGCGGCCAGCGGCGGTCGTCAGCGGTCAGTCGACGAAGACCAGGCAGAACGGGTGACCCGCCGGGTCGGCGTAGACCCGGAAGCCCTCGCCCTGGCCGGGCAGTCGCCGGGCACCGAGCGCCAGCACCCGGCTCTCGGCCGCCTCGATGTCCTCCACCTGCACGTCCAGGTGCAGCTGCTGCGGGACCGCCGGGTCGGGCCACGTGGGCGGGCGGAGGGCGGGTGCCGCCTGGAAGGCGAGCCGGTGCCCGGAGCCCGCGATCACGACCCAGGTGTCGTCACTGGCCCCGTCGTCGACGGGCAGGCCGAGCAGTTCCGAGTAGAACGTGGCCAGCGACCGGGGATCGGGGCAGTCGATGACCACACTGCGCAATTGTCCAATCATGACGGCATCCTGCCCCGCCGGCACGACGGGAAACCTCAGTCCTCGGCGAGCCGCCGCCCCGCGTCCCGACAGGCGGCGAGCGCCGCGCGGGCGTACTGCGGGGTTGCCTGGGCGAGGCCGCAGGCAGGGGTCACCACGACCTGCTCGGCGAGCTGCCGGCGCGGGAACCCGAGGCGGTCCCAGAGCCGGCGTACCCGGTCGGCGACCTGTGCCGAGGTCGGCGCGCGACCGGCGGTGGCCGGCCGGGTGGGCACGGCGCCGGCCAACAGCCCGAGCCCGGCGTCGATCGCCTCGCCCAGCGGGTCGAGGTCGGTGACGAGCGCGAGGTCGAGGGCCACGCCGACGGCCCCGGCCGAGCGGATCAGCTCCAGCGGCACGTCCGGCGCGCAGCAGTGCACGACGGTCGGTACGCCGGCCGCCTCGACGACCGTGCGCAGCAGCGACCCGGCGACGCCCGGCTCGACGGCCCGGTACACGCCGAACCCGCTCTCGGTGGGCACCCGGCCGGCGAGCACCGCCGGCAGCGACGGCTCGTCGAGCTGGAGCAGGACCGTGGCGCGCGGCAGCCGGCGGGCGACCGCCGCGACGTGCCCGCGCACCCCCTCGGCCAGCGAGCCGGTGAGATCCCGCACCGCGCCGGGATCGCGCACCATCCGGCCGCCGATCGGCAACTCCAGGGAGGCCGCCAGGGTGAACGGGCCCCCGACCTGGATCTTGACCGGCCCCGCGTACGCCTCGGCCTGCTCCGCGAGCTGGTCGAGGTCGCGTTCCATCAGGTCGCGGGCCCGCCGCAGGTCCCGGCCCGGGCGCGGCGCGATCCGCCAACGGGCCGCGTACAGCTCCACGGGCAGCTCGACCAGCAGGCCGGCGGTTCGGCCGATCAGGTCGGCGCCGGGGCCCCGGGCCGGCAGCTCCGGCAGGTGGGGCAGCGCGGGAAGCTCACCGAGGACGATCCGCTGCGCCTCGGCGATGTCGGTGCCGGGCAACGAACCGATGCCGGTCGCCGCCCCGGCCGGCCACGGCCACGGCTGATCTGTCACGGCCGAAGACTATCCGTACGCCGGCCGGTCCCGCCCGACGCCCGACGCCCGACGCGCGACGCCCGACGCGCGACGCCCGACGCGCGACGCCCGACGCGCGACGCCCGACGCGCGACGCCTGCGCCCGATGCCGACGCCTCCGGCAGCGGCAGCGGCAGCGGCAGCGGCAGCGGTGATGGTCAGCCGGCGATGGTGGCGGAGCCGAGCACGATGTCGCCCGCCGGGTCCGGCCGGTACGCCACGATCGCCTGGCCGGCGGCGACCCCACGGACCGGGCGGCGCAACTCGGCACGGAGCCCGTCGGGGGTCAACTCGACCGCCGCCGGCACCACGTCGCCGTGCGCCCGCAGTTGCACCTCGCACTCCAGTGGCGCGTCCGGGTGCGGACCGCCCGTCCACACCGGGCGCTCGGCGCGCACCCGGGAGACCTCCAACGCCTCGGCCGGCCCCACCGTCACCGTGTTCGTCTTCGGCGTGATGGACAGCACGTAACGGGGCCGACCGTCCGGCGCCGGGCGATCCAGGTGCAGGCCGCGCCGCTGCCCCACCGTGTACGCGTACGCCCCGGTGTGGCTGCCCACCACCGCGCCGGTGGTCGCGTCCACCACGTCGCCGGGTGCCTCGCCCAGCCGCCCGGCGAGGAAGCCGCGGGTGTCCCCGTCGGCGATGAAGCAGATGTCGTGCGAGTCCGGCTTGTCGGCCACCGCCAGCCCCCGTCGGGCGGCCTCCTCGCGCACCTGCGCCTTCGTCGAGTCGCCGAGCGGAAAGATCGACCGGTCCAGTTGCTCGCGGGTGAGCACCGCCAGCACGTACGACTGGTCCTTCGGCAGGTCGACGCTGCGGCGCAGCAGGCCGTCCGCACCGAGCCGGGCATGATGGCCGGTGACGACCGCGTCGAAGCCCAGGGCCACGGCCCGGTCCAGCACCGCGGCAAACTTGATCTTCTCGTTGCAGCGCAGGCAGGGGTTGGGCGTACGGCCCGCCGCGTACTCGGCCACGAAGTCGTCCACCACGTCGGAGTGGAAGCGGTCGGCCATGTCCCAGACGTAGAACGGGATGCCGATGACGTCGGCGGCCCGCCGGGCGTCCCGGGAGTCCTCCAACGTGCAGCAGCCACGTGCGCCGGTGCGGTAGGTCTGCGGGTTCCGGGCCAGTGCCAGGTGCACGCCGGTCACGTCGTGCCCCGCCTCCACGGCCCGAGCCGCCGCGACCGCCGAGTCGACCCCACCCGACATCGCCGCCAACACCCTCACCGGCCCACTCCCTTCACCCCACCGAGCCTATCCCCGCACCCCCCACCCCCACCCAACCCATCCCCACCCCACCCCTGCCCCACGCCCCCGCCCCTCCCACGCCCACGCCCACGCCCACGCCCACGCCCACGCGATCTTGCACTTCCGGCCCTAGCAAACGCCGTAAAAGCCGCAGAACAGGGGCAGAAAGTGCAAGATCGCCGGCAGCGGCACCCGGCCGGCCAGCCCCGCTGAGCCCAGCCAGCCTGCGCCGCCCAGCCCGACCAGCCCGACCCGGCCCGGCCCGGCCCGGCCCGGCCAACAGGCTGCACCCGCCGCGCCCGGTCGCGGGAGCCCGCGAGTGGAACACCATGGGTGTCACCAGCGCCCTTTGACAACCATGGTGTTCCACCCGTGGTCTCCGCCAGCCTCCGCCGCGGGTTCCGCCGACCTCCCTGCTGCACCCTCAGCCCAGCCCAACCCAGCCCGACCCGACCCAACCCAACCCAACCCGACCCGACCCGACCCGACGATCTTGCAGTTCCTGCCCCAGCTATGGGCTACTTTGTCCCATTCGTGTGGGCACAAAGTGCAAGATCGCGCGGGGAGAGGGGGCGCGGAGGCGGGAGGGTGGGGGTGGGGTGGGGTGGGGTTAGCGGGGGGTACGGAGGGCGGCGGCGCGGCGGGCGCGTTCGACGGCGGCCGGGAGGGCGGCGATCAGCGCGTCGATGTCGGCGGGGGTGCTGGTGTGGCCGAGGGTGAACCGCAGCGAGGAGCGCGCCCGGTCGTCGTCGGCGCCCATGGCGAGCAGCACGTGCGAGGGCTGGGCCACCCCGGCGGAACAGGCGGAGCCGGTCGAGCAGGCGATTCCCTGCGCGTCGAGCAGGAGCAGCAGGGCGTCCCCCTCGCAGCCGGGGAAGGAGAAGTGCGCGTTGCCCGGCAGCCGGTCGGTCGGGTCGCCGTTGAAGACGACCTCGGGCACCGCGTGCCGTACCCGGTCCACCAGGTCGTCGCGGAGGGCGGCGATCCGGGTCGCGTAC
Organism: Micromonospora sp. NPDC047074; assembly: GCF_040643815.1. Taxonomy (NCBI): domain Bacteria; kingdom Bacillati; phylum Actinomycetota; class Actinomycetes; order Micromonosporales; family Micromonosporaceae; genus Micromonospora; species Micromonospora sp. NPDC047074. The sequence continues at coordinate 1,846 of NZ_JBEYVB010000028.1, read as the reverse complement.
TCCTGCTGGCCTTTGACCGCCGCCTCCACCGCGACCGCGAAGGCCACGATGCCGGCGGTGTCGAGGGTGCCCGAGCGCACGTCGCGTTCCTGTCCACCACCGTGCAGTAGTGGGGCGGCCGGCACGTCGCGGCCGAGCAGCAGGGCGCCCACGCCGGTCGGCCCGCCGAGCTTGTGCCCGGTGACGGTCAGCGCGGCGGCCCCGCTCGCGGAGAAGTCCACCGGCACCTGGCCTACCGCCTGGATCGCGTCGGTGTGGAACGGCACCCCGTGTTCGGCGGCGACGGCGGCCAGTTCGGCGACCGGCTGCACGGTGCCCACCTCGTTGTTGGCCCACATCGCCGTCACCACCGCGACGGTGTCGCCGTGCGCGGCAAGTTCGGCGCGCAGCGCGTCGGGGCTGAGCCGGCCGGTGGCGTCCACGGTGAGCCAGCCCACCCCGGCCTTCTCGTGATCGACGAGCCAGTCCACCGCATCGAGCACCGCGTGATGCTCGACGGCGCTGGAGACGACCCGGTCGCGCCGAGGGTCGGCGGCTCGCCGGGCCCAGAAGATGCCCTTGACCGCGAGGTTGTCGCTCTCGGTCCCGCCACCGGTGAAGACGACCTCGGAGGGCCGGGCGCCCAGCGCGGCGGCCACCCGCTCCCGCGATTCCTCCACCCGCCGCCGGGCGCGACGGCCGGCCGCGTGCAGTGAGGACGCGTTGCCGACCTCGCGGGCGGTGGCGACGTACGCCTCCAGTGCCTCGTCGAGCATCGGAGTGGTCGCCGCGTGATCCAGGTAAGCCATCACCGTTCAGCCTACGACCGGCACCGGACCCACCGAAGGCCGGAGTGCGCCGTCGCGAAGCAGCGGCAGGGATTCTTCCACCCGACCCGGTACCCGGCGCATCTCCTGGACGTCCCGGGGTACTACGAAATCCGGCTCGTCGACCCACCGGACAAGGAGATGCGCCTCGCACCATGACGCCGGACGAGCCACCGCGACGTCGGACGAGCCGCCGCCCGTGCCGCCGGACGTCGAGCTTCAGGCATACTCGGTTGTCGGCGTCTCCGCGAGATGCACGGCGATCACACCGCCCGCTCCGGGTGAGTGCCCGTTGAGGGGGCACCCTGACGGCTGATCGGCGGGCCGGCTCAGCTCCCCGGCCCGCCGATCAGCTCCCGCCGCCGACCAACCCATCGGCCCCGCCGCCGACCCACCGCCACCCGGCCCCGCCGCCGACCCACCGCCACCCGGCCCCGCCGCCGACTGACCGTCAGCGGCCCCGCCGCTCGGCCCCGCCGCTCGGCCCGGCCGGCGACCGCACCGGCCGGCGGCGGCACGGGACAAAGCCCAGCACGAGACAGAGCCCAACACGAGACAGAGCCCAACACGGGACAGAGCCCAACACGGGACAGAGCCCAACACGAGACAGAGCCCAACACGAGACAGAGCCCAACACGGGACAGAGCCCAACACGGGACAGAGCGCAGCACGGGACAGAGCGCAGCACGGGACAAAGACCAGCACGACGAGGGCCGGGAACCGTCACGGCTCCCGGCCCTCGTCAAAACGAGCGTCGGTTCACTTGCGCTTGCGGATCTCCTCCGCGGCCTGTGGGACGATCTTGAACAGGTCGCCCACCACACCGAAATCGGCAAGCTCGAAGATCGGCGCCTCACCGTCCTTGTTGACCGCCACGATCGTCTTCGACGTCTGCATACCAGCCCGATGCTGGATCGCACCGGAGATACCCAACGCGACGTACAACTGCGGAGACACCGTCTTACCGGTCTGACCCACCTGGAACTGATGCGGATAGAAACCCGAATCGACAGCCGCCCGCGACGCCCCGACAGCACCAC
>NZ_JBEYVB010000027.1:0-87958 GCF_040643815.1 Micromonospora sp. NPDC047074 | reverse complement strand
GATGGCGCCGCCGGTGACGGCGAGCCCGGCCACGGTCAGAGCGGTCTTACGGATCAGATCGGTACGCATGATGAGAGCACCTTTCGATCGGGGGTGTGCGGCGCGCATGGGGGAGCGGCGTGCCGCTGTACGGCGCGCATGGCGGCGTGCCGTGGGAGGAAGTTGAGGAGGATCGCTCCGGCGGCGGGGGGCCTGCTCGGGCGTCCGAGGATGTAACGGCCCGGGGCGGTGAGGCATTCCGCCGTTCGGCCGGGCCATCGCGGGGCGCGGGGGAGCGCCGCGGGTATGCCATGTACAACGACCCGGGCCCGTCCGCGATTCCGCCGCGAGGGTGGCGCCGACCACGGGACGCCCCGCCGCAACCCGACGTCCGGGGCACGCACCGGACGCCACAAAGCGGACATCAGACCCATACGACGCAAGCCCCCCGCACCCCGCCACCCGAGCACCAGCCCCACACCCCAACACCCGCACTCGCCCAAGGCTCCGTGCCCACGCCTCGTGGCTCGCCGCGCAGAAGTCCCGTCCCCTGGTCGCGATCTTGCACTTTGTGCCCACCGTCTACGGCGAATGTCCGCCTTGTCCGGGCAGGAAGTGCAAGATCGCCGAGCCGAGCCGAGCCGAGCCGAGCCGAGCCGAGCCGAGCCGAGCCGAGGGTTGAGGGTTGAGGGTCGAGGGCCGGGCGTGGCGCGCGGCGCCGGGTGGAGTGGGGTGGGTGGGTTAGGGTTGCCGGTCGTGAGCGGTAGGGAGCGGGAGACTTCGGGGCTGCGCGACGATGATCGCGCGGTCGACCTGAGCGACGAGTTCGTGGTGTTGCCCGAGCAGACCGCCGACGACACCGACCGGGGCTGGGGCGAACGTTCCGGCGGCAACGACGACTGGCTGCTCGCCGAGCGTCCCCCGCACTGGGACTGAACCGCCAGCGGGCCTGTGGACAACGTCTCGGAGTCTGTGGATAACAGCCAGGGGCTGTGGACGACGACGCGGAGGCCGCTGCCCCGGCCCACGCCGAACGCGGAAGGCCATCCCCCGGCCCACGCGAACGCGGAAGGCCCGGGGTGGGCGGACCATCCCCGGGCCGGTGCGTGCGAGCCTCAGGAGGCGCTTGTGCTGGCGGCCGGGGTCTTGCCCGCCCCGCCGGAGGAGCCACCAGCGCCGCTCGACGACGACGAGGACGACGTCGAGCCGCCGGACGAGCCGGAGTCGCCGCCGGAGGACGAGTCGGACTTCGCCGGCTTGCTTGCGCCACCGCTCTTCGGGGTGTCCGAGCCGGACGACCGCGAGTCCGTGCGGTAGAAGCCCGAGCCCTTGAACACGACGCCGACGGAGTTGAAGACCTTCCGCAGCCGTCCCTCGCAGGCCGGGCACTCGGTCAGCGGCTCGTCAGAGAAGGACTGCACCGCCTCGAGCTGGTGGCCGCACGCGGTGCAGGCGTACTGGTACGTGGGCACGTTCTCCTCCGGATCTGGCCACGGCCGGTTGGCACTCGACGTATTCGAGTGCCAATGGTGCGTCATCGCCCCCGGGTTCGTCCAGCGGACGTGTGGGGCACGACACCCGCCGTGCCCCCCGGGGCGGCGTCCAGCGTACGCAGCCCTCCGGCAGGAGTGACCACCGCGCGTACCGGTCGGTCGTGCGGCTCGGCGGGCAGTGCCTCCACCAGCTCGCCGTCGTGCAGCGGGACCACCGTCAACGCGGTCGCCGACACCCGGGCCAGCGCCCGGTCGTACGAACCGCCGCCCCGGCCCAGCCGCACGCCCCGGCGGTCCACCGCCAGGGCCGGCAGCACCACCAGCTCAGCCCTGCCGATCGCGGCCCGGCCCAGTCGCGGCCCGGTCGGCTCGCGCATTCCCCGCCCGGCGGCCACCAGCCCGTCCGGCCCGGTCCAGGCCGCCCAGTCCAGGTCCAGGTCGTCGCACAGCACCGGCAGCAGCAACTCCCCGCCCGGCGGCAGCGCCGCGTGCAGCGCCGCCGGCAGGTCCGCTCCGCCCGGCTCGGAGCCGACCGGCACGTACGCGGTCATCCAAAGCGGCCGCAGGCGGCGTACGAGAGCCACCAGCTCGGCCTGGACGCGCCCGGCGGCGTCGGTGCGCTGCGGCGCGGTCAGCGCCCGGCGGCGGGTGAGCACCGCGGCGCGCTCATCCCGCTTCGCCCCTTCCGCTTCATGAGAAAAATCGGGCACGCAACACTCCTGACGCAACGTTTGCCACCTGGTGGCTCTGTGTCAGCATCGCAAGCGACGGCGGCGGAACTTCCGGGGGGACCGAGTGACGCTACGCGGGCGGTTGACCACAGCCTTCCTGGCGGTGGCGTTCGGCCCGGTGGTGCTCGGGGTGATGTTCGTCGGGGCGACGGTGGCGGCGGTCGACGCGAGCCGTTCCACCGAGCGTCTCGCGGTGGCCGCGGCGACCGTGCGCACCTCGGTCGACGCCCTCTGCCAGCAGTTGCGGGCCGCCGCCGACGCGGTCGCCCTGACCGGCGGCCGGCCCGGCGCGGCGAGCCAGGCGGTCAGCCGCGGTCTCGCCACCGCCGTGCGGGTCACCGACATCACCGGCCGGGTCACCTACGTCACGCCGGGCGCCCCGCCGGGGCCCTGGCGGGACTGCACCGACGCGCCCACCGTCGGCCCGGTGCGAGCCCTGGCCGCCCGGGTCGACCTGCGCGACGGGGCTGGCGCCCCGCTGGGCACCGTCACCGCCGCGCAGCGCGTCGACCCGGCCTTCGTGGCGCGCCTCGCGGCCGTGACCGGGGTGGCGGTCACCCTGCTCGACGGAGCCGAGACGCCCGTCCGGCTCGCGCACAGCACCGAGCAGATCGAGGTACGCGACGCCGTCCTCGCCGCCGCCGGCACCCTCGACGACGAGCGGGTCACCGAGACCGCCGACGGCCGGTACGTCCGCCGGATCGGCCCGTCCTCCGGGCAGCCCCTGCCGCTGGTGCTCTCGGTGCCCAGCGAGCGGCCGCCCGGCCTCTACGTCGCGCTGGGTGCGGCGGTACTGGTCGCGGCCCTGCTGGCCGTGGGGGTCGCCGGGCGGCTGGCGCGGGTGGCCACCCGTCCGCTGGTGGAGCTGGCGGGCGCGGTCGACCGGGTGGCCCGCGGCGACCTGACCGCCCGCGTGCCGGTGCGCAGCCGGGACGAGATCGGCCGGCTGGCCGGCGCGTTCAACCGGATGACCCGGGAGACGGGCACCTACGTGGCGGCGCTGACCAGCAGCCGGGACCAGCTGCGCGGGCACCTCGCCGTGCTGGGCGACACCCTGGCCAGCACGCACGACCTGCAACGCATCCTGCGGGTGATCCTGCACAGTGCGATCGCGGCGACCGGTGCCCGGGCCGGCGCGGTGCTGCTCGTCGACGACGGTGGGGTGCTCGTCGCGCAGTGCGTGGAAGGGCTGGACGGGCCCGATTCGGCGGACGAGCGGCCGGGCCCGCTGCGGGTGCCGCTCGGCAGCGGCGTGGTGGGCGCCGTCGCGGCGACCGGGGAGCCGCGACGCGGCCGGGTGGAGCCCTCCGCCGTGCAACCGGGTGAGCCGCGTTGCCAGACGTACATCGCGGTGCCGTTCGCCGCCCCCACGGTGGGCGGGTCCGACGCCCCCGCCGCCCGCCCCGGGCCGGAGCCGGCCGGCCCGGCCGGGGCGCTCGGTGTGCTGGCCCTCTACGACCGGCTCGGCGCGGACGAGTTCGACGACGACGACCTGGTCACCCTGCGCACCTTCGCCGGTCACGCGGCGGTGGCGGTGGACAACGTCCGGGTGCACGAGGAGGCGCAGCGGCTGTCGCTGACCGACCCGCTCACCGGGCTGTGGAACTACCGCTACCTGAAGGAGTCGATCCGTCGGGAGGTGGAGCGGGCGAGCCGGTTCGGCCGGATGCTCAGCGTCCTCGCGCTCGACCTGGACCGGTTCAAGGACGTCAACGACACGCACGGCCACGCGGCGGGCGACGCGGTGCTGGCCGAGTTCGCCCGTCGGATACGCGACGAAATCCGCGAGGTGGACCTCGCCTTCCGGCAGGGCGGCGAGGAGTTCGTGCTGCTGCTGCCGGAGACCGACGCCCGGGGCGCGGCGATCGTCGCGGAGCGGCTCGGCGTGGCGGTCCGGGGCAACCCGATCGCCGCTGGCGGGCACGGTGGGGCAGCCGTCTCCATCACGGTCACCGTCTCCATCGGCATCGCCGTGCACCCCGACCACGGCGTCACCGGCCAGCAGGTGCTGGACGCCGCCGACGACGCGCTCTACGCCGCCAAGGCGGCCGGCCGGGACACCTGGCGGATCGCCGAGGAGCGGGACGACCCACCGGCGAGGGAGATCCCCGTCCCGGCCGCCGCGGCCAGCCCGGAGGACGGAATGCCGCGTGCCGGCACGCCACGCCAGCCCGGCCGGAACTGCCCCGAACCGGCCGAATCGGCCGGCGTGGACCTCGGGAACACGCCGGCTGGACCCGCCCCCGCGCGGCCGGGTTCCTGCGGCGGCGCGTCTTCCGGTCCTCACCCTCCACGACAGAGCCGTGGCCGATAGTCTCGCGACATGTCGGAGCACTCAGCGAACCCCTCAACGGCGACCGCCGCAACCGGCCGCCCCCGCGCGGTCAAGGCCGTGATCCCGGCCGCCGGTCTGGCCACCCGGTTCCTGCCAGCCACCAAGGCGGTGCCCAAGGAGCTGCTCCCGGTGGTCGACCGGCCGGTTCTGCAGTACATCGTCGAGGAGGCCACCCAGGCTGGCATCGGCGACGTCCTGCTGATCACCGGCCGGGGCAAGACATCGATGGTGGACCACTTCGACCGCCGCCCCGACCTGGAGGCCAGGTTGGAGGAGAAGGGTGACGCCGAGCGGCTCGCCGCGGTGCGCCGCCCCAGCGAGCTGGCCGAGATCTACACCTGCCGGCAGCCCGAGCAGCTCGGCCTCGGCCACGCCGTCGGCTACGCCGAGTCGCACGTCGGTGACGAGCCCTTCGCGGTGCTGCTGGGCGACGAGTTCGTCAAGCAGTCCGAGCCGCTGCTGCCGGCCATGCTGGAACTCCAGGCCCGCACAGGCGGCGTGGTGCTGGCCTTCTTCGAGGTCGACCCGGCCGAGACGAAGCGCTACGGCATCGCCTCGGTGGAGCCGGCGGAGGCGGAGCTGACCGACATCGGCGAGGTCGTCCGGGTCACCGGCCTGGTCGAGAAGCCCAAGCCGGAGGACGCGCCGAGCAACCTCGCGGTGCTGGGCCGCTACGTGCTGCCGGGCACGATCTTCGACGCGATCCGGCGGACGAAGCCGGGCAGCGGCGGCGAGATCCAGCTGACCGACGCGATGGAGCTGCTGCGCGACGAGGGCACACCGGTGCACGCGATCGTCTACCGGGGCACCCGCTACGACACCGGAATGCCGCTGGGCTACCTCCAGACCGTGGTGCAGATCGCCGCCGAACGCGAAGACCTCGGCAGCGAGTTCCGCGCCTGGCTGACCGAGTTCGTCAACACCGACGCGTCGGGCGTGACTGGTACATGACAGCGTCGGCCGACGCCGAGGCGGCCGCGAACGAGTTGACGCCGCTCGCCGACTACCTGGGCAGCGTGCTGCGCAGGTTACGCGCGCTGCCTCCGCTCGACCTCGACCTCACCCAGGCGCACGGCAACGTCCTCGCCGAGGACGTCGTCGCGCCGCACTCCTTCCCGGCCTTCGACCAGGCGGCCATGGACGGGTACGCGGCCCGCTGGGAGGACATCTCCGGAGGCGGTCGGGGCGTGGGCTACGTCCCGACCCAGTCCGGCGGGCCGGGCGGGCGCAACGTCCGGCTCAACGTCGTCGGCGACCTCGGCGCGGCGAGCTGGCGGCCGGTCCGGCTCACCCCCGGCGCGTGCTTCTCCGTGGCCGCGGGGGCGCCGCTGCCGCTCACCGCCGACGTCGTCGTGCCCGTCGAGTGGACCGACCAGGGCATGGCCGCGGTGGAGATCTTCCGCGTCCCCAAACGGGGGTACGGGGTGCGCCGGGCCGGCGAGGAGTTGCCGGCAGGCACCCTGCTCGCCCGGGCGGGCACCTATGTCTCACCGGCGCTGGTGGCCGTCTTCGCCGCCACCGGCATCGGGCACGTCGTCGTCCGGCCCAGTCCCCGGGTGGTCATCGTGGCCACCGGCGACGAGCTGGTCGACGTGGGCCGGGGCAGCCAGCCCGGCCAGACGGTCGACGCCAACTCGCACGCGTTGACCGCCGCCGCGGCCGAGGTCGGCGCCCTGGCGTACCGGGTGGGTATCTGCGACGACGACCCGGAAGGGCTGCGCGGGCTGTTGGAGGACCAGACGCTGCGTGCCGACCTGATCATCACCACCGGGGGCACCGGCACCGGTCCCGGCGACATGGTGCGGCGGATCCTGTCCCGGCGGGAGGGCGGCCGGGCCGGGCCGGTCGCCTTCACCGAGGTCGCGCTCTATCCCGGCACCTCGCTCGGCTTCGGCACGGTCGGCGCCGAGGAGGTGCCGGTGGTGTGCCTGCCCGGCGACACGGGCTCGGCCCTGATCGGTTTCGAGGTGCTGGCCCGCCCGGCGATCAACCTGCTGGCCGGGGCGGAGCCGGTGTTCCGGCCCAGCGTCCGCGCCCACCTGCTGGAGACGATCTCGTCGCCGGTCGGGCTGCGCGAGTTCCGCCCCGCACACGTCGCCGAGCGGCGCGGCGGCGGCTACACGGTGCAGCCGCTCAACGGTGGCCCGTACACCCTCTCGGGGCTGGCCGAGGCGAACGGGCTGATGGTGCTGGGCGAGCGGGTGACCAGTGCGGCGGCCGGCTCCACGGTGGACGTCCTCCTACTGGACCGGCGCCGGTGAGGCCGGCCGTCGCGAGCGGAAGGTTGGCTCGGTGAGCGCGAGGAGTGAGCTTGCGAGCCCCGCAGTCGCGAGCGGAAGGTTGGCTCGGTGAGTCTGTTCAGGCCGGGGAGGGCGCCGGGGTGGCCGGCGGTGCTGACCGACGGCCCCGTGTTGCTGCGCCCCTACCGGCGTTCGGACGCCGCCGCCTGGTCCGAGGTGCGCCGCGCCAACCGGGAGTGGCTCGCGCCGTGGGAGTCGTCCCTGCCCGGGAGCTGGCACGAGCTGAACTCGCCGGCCGCGTTCCGCTGGGTGCATCGCGACCAGCGGCGGTCGGCGCGGATCGGCGAGGGCATGCCGTTCGCCGTCTGCCTGCGTGAGGAGGGGCGGGAGCGGCTGGTCGGCCACCTCAACGTGGGCAGCATCGTGCGGCGGGCGTTCTGCTCCGGGTACGTGGGCTACTGGGTGGATTCCCGGGTGGCGGGGCGCGGAGTGATCCCCACCGCGATGGCGCTCGCCGTCGACCACGCCTTCGGGCTGGGCGGGCTGCACCGGGTCGAGGTGAACATCCGCCCGGAGAACCGGCCGTCCCGGCGGGTGGTGGAGAAGCTGGGCTTCCGCGAGGAGTCGTACCACGTGCGCTACATGCACATCGACGGTGCGTGGCGGGACCATATCGGATATGCGATGACCAGCGAGGAGGTCGCCGCCGAGGGTGGGCTGCTGGCCCGCTGGCACCGGCTCCGCGCCACCACGGCGTGAGCCGTCCCACGCACGGGATCGGCGCGGCGCGTCAGCATCCACGTCCCCGGCCCGTAACCTCAAGTAACTGCAAGCTGTGGCAAGCGCTGCTCCATCCGTACGATCCACGCACCCGACCACGATCGGTGGAAGATCCTGCGGTCGGGTGACGGTTGCTCCGAATTCGGTGACGGGAGGGGTGAGGGTGCCGACCTCGGTGCTCCTCGCCGTCCTCGCCGCCGCCGGCCTGCTCGCCCTCGCACCGGCGCTGGTCCGCCGGTACGACGCCACCGAGCGGCTGGTGGCGGAGCGGGCGCAGTCGACGGCGCGGGTGCTCCAGCGCCGCCGGCGTCGCCGCACTGTGCCGGGACGACGGCCGGTCCATCCGCCCCGCACCCTTGTCGTCACCCTCAGTGAGAATGTGAACACGGGTGACCTCTCCCCACCGGTCTCCGCGCCGCCCGCCCGCCGGCAGAAGCGGCTGCGCGCGGTGCCGCCGGCGCCGAAAAAGGGCCGCCGCCGGCCGCCGCCCCGCCGGCAGCACACGCCCGCCGTCTACCGGCGTAGGCGGGTGCTCGCCGCACTGCTGCTGCTGAACTTCGTCGAGCTGATCGGTGTGATCGTGGTCAGCCCCGGCTTCTGGATCAGCTTCGCGGTCACCGCCACGCTGCTGATCGCGTACGTCGTGCACCTGCGGGCGCGGGCGCTGGCGGACCGCCGGCGGCGGCGGGCGCGGGCTCGGGAGGCGGCGTGGCTGGCCGCCAGGCAGGCCGAGGTGCGTCGGGAGCAGGCCCGCCGGGCGGCGGCCCGCCGGGAGGCGCAGCGTCGCCTGGCGGCCCAACGCGAGGTGGTACGCCGCGCCGCGATGGGCCTGGACCGGCCGTCCGACCTGCCGGCGGCGGCCAACGGCGGCTCCGTCTCATACCGTCGTTCCGGTGGCCTGCGCGGCCGTCCGTACCAGTCCGGCCGCGGCTCCCACTCGGCCTGACGCCTCGCCCCTATTCCTCGGCGATCTTGGTGCGGAACGGCCCCTCCAAGGGCCGTTCCGCACCAAGATCGTGGCGCGCCGGGGGTGGACTCGCGGCGGGGTCGGTCGACCTGTTAGCCTTGGCGCCGGCCCTCCCGGTGAAAGCCGGGTGGGACCAAAGCCGGTTCGCCGGCAGAGGGGTTGTGGCGCAGTCCGGTAGCGCACCTCGTTCGCATCGAGGGGGTCAGGGGTTCGAATCCCCTCAACTCCACCCGTAATGCCAATGGCCAGCGGAAACGCTGGCCATTGATCGTTTGGCGCAGATTCGGCACGACTCAGCCCGGAAGCGCACCCCTGAGCGGTTGCCCGCAGCTTCCCGAAGCGCCGTGCTCGAAGCCGACCTGCTCCGGCCGCAGCGGTGGTGACACTCCAGAACCGCGATCGCGACACTTCGGAACCAGGAACGATCGTCAGAGGTGAGCCCTCAGCGTGGGGGACGCGGGTCGGATGGTGCTGGTAGCTTCGCACGGCAAAGGGGGACTGGTGGACATCCTGTACGAGGCGCGGCGGCGCTCACTTGCCGGGTTCCTTGAGGTTTACGACGCTGCCCAGGTGAAAGCCGAGGGGAAAGCCGGCAGGGCATTGCTGAAGGCGATTGCCAATCCGGATCCAGCAGCCCGTGTGGGCATCGTGACGGTGCTTCTCGATGATGGCGCCGACGCTCGGGAGGCTCTCTCCGACGGGGTGAACGCGTTGCACGTGATGTTCGGCCGAGCCAGGCTCGCACCGGAGACGGAGGCCTCGTTGCTTCGGAGGCTGATCGACGCGGGGGCTGACGTCAACGCGGTCGCGAAGAAGTTCGGCACGCCGCTGGAACTGCTGATCGGCCGGTTCCAGTACGACGACGAGGTGCTGGCGCCGTACTACGACGTCCTGTTTTCCTACGACGACCTCGACCTGCTGAGACTCGGTGCCTTCAAGAAATGCGCGTACGACCTGGTGGTCAGCCACCAGCGGCGACCGATGCTCCAGGCTCGCATGGAACAGCACCTGCGAAACCAGATCGGTGGTGGCGATCCGGCACCACCGGTGCACTGAACGGGACGACGATTCGGCTACCCAGTTCAAAGGCCGGTTCCGCTTGTCGGAGACGGTCTTTTCGATTTCTGGCAGCAACTGCTGACCGGGCTCGGCGGAGGCGCCAGCGAGCTAATCCGGCAGCGGCGTCGGGTGCATCGTGAGGTAGATCAGCCCCTGCTCCTCGTGAACTGTGCAGCTCAGTTCGTAGGGCTCGGCAGCGCCGATGCGGAAGATGAGGGTGACCCGATCCCGTACGAATCTCTGGGTGCCGCTGGGCTTTCCAAGCGCGCTGGTGATCTCCTGCTGGCTCTGCCGTGCCCGCAGGGGAAGCCGGAGTGCGTTGATCATGCTCTGAACCGTCGACTCCGGCAGGGCGACGAGGTCGATCGCTATGGAAAGCGTCACCTCGGGAGCCGACTCAAGGCGAAGCCACTCCGTGAAGCCTGATGCCTCTCCGACCCAGGACCGGCCCAAGTACTCCCAGCCGTGAAGCTGCTCAAGGTGCTCCGCCGCTATGAAGTCGGCGAGGCGAAGCCGACCGAAGGCATCATGCGAGATCCCGAACGGCTCCACTCTGACACTCCTTCGAGTTGATCGAGACCCGCGACGGTACAGCAACTCACAGGAACTGCTCGCCGAGTCGGGTGGAGGCCGTCTCGGTCGCCTCCGAAGGCGACCTGGGCGTAGGCGTCGCCGGCAGCCGGCCGCGCCACGCCGCGCCACGCCTGAGCAGCGGTCCGCGACACGAGAGGCGACTCGGTCTGTTCCGGCAGCGTCCGTACGTGCGTCGAGGTTGGCTTGACGTGAGGGCCGGGCCCCCGGCCCGCTCCCGTGGAGGGCGAGTCGGCGGCAGACGGGTCGGCTGGGTAGGGCTTCTGCTTGCGCGAGGCCCGCTCAGGGGCTGGGCGGGTTCTGGCCGCGCCGCCATACCTCACCTTGGACGGCATGACGCTCTGCCGCGTACCGCTCCTGGGTAGACCTGGCATCGCGAGCCGAAGCGGAATCCTCGGGCGAGGAGAAGCGCTTCCGGTCGCGCCAGCCAACGAAGACGAACGCCGCGAGCAGGAAAGCGGCGAACGCTATGAGGGACACCAGCAGCGGCTTCATGCCATCGACGCTACGGCATATGAGCCAGAAACACCCTCCGCCTCAGTCCGGTCGACCGGTCGGGTGACCAGGGCGCGTTGAACCGAGCCACGAGCGCCAACCACACACCAACCCGAACATCATCCAAGCCCGACCGCCAGGACGCCCGCCCGGAAACGGTCGCCGGAGGACATGGCAGGACGATGGCAATCGGTGGGTTGCGACCGCCCGGACAATGATCGGCATGGCCGAGCTGAGCCCGCGCACGATCAGACAGCTGGGTCGGCTGTTCATGCTGCTATTCCCGCTGTTCGCGTTGGCCTTCGATTTCGTCCTCATCCTTGTCACGTACCTGCTGCTGGCCTCGGTCGTTCCCAACGTGCTGGGTGAGGTAGCCGTGAGCCCTGCCAGGTTCGCTGCGTGGATCGCACTGGTGAGGTTGCCAATGACCCTCGCCCACACGCTGGTCGTCTCGTGGCGCGCCTGGAAGGCCCTGGTGACCACGGGCGAGGTTCCCGATCCTCCGGTACGGAAGGGCTGGCGTCGCATCCTGGTCGAGGTGCGCGACCGGGTGGCGAACGCCGCTTGGTCGGTGCTGGCCGCGTTGCTCGTCTTCGATCACGTGGCCGATCCGGGCAACGCACACGTCTGCCAACTCGTCGCCGTGACTGCCGTCGGACCGTTCCTGCTGTTGCAGTCCGTGACGGGATTGTTCTGGCCACTGCGTTGGTGGTGGCGACGGAGGCACAGATACCGCGCGCGGCACGCGAATCCCGATGAGGAGCCATCGATGTCTGACATCCGGGCCGAGTGACCAACCAGGTGACGACCGAGGCGGCCGACCTCGGACGCCGGTGAGGTCATCGCCCGGCGTTCACGAAGGCAACGATCTCGTCGAGACCGGGTCGGTAACCGTCGCTGGTGTCCACTTCGAACTCGGGCACGTCGAGCCGGACACGGTCGAAGCTGTCGTGGCCCGCTGTGTGTATCTGCTGGTCGATGAAGAACGCGTCGGCATGTGCGCGCCGGGTCGGGCTCTCTCCCTGCCGTTGCTTGATGCGGTCCCATGCCGTCGCGGCTGCGATCTGGCAGTGGACGACCCGGATGTCGGCGAGCCCACTCAGGGGCAGCAGGTGCGGGCGCCAGAGCCGGTCCTGGAAGGCCGCCTCGGCCACCGTGGTGACGCCGGCTGCCAGGAGCAGTTCCAGCACCTGGAAGAACGTCGGCAGTGTCCGCAGGGTCAGATCGTCGACCGGCGCGGCGCTGAAGTCACCAGCCGTATGGACCATGCCCTCCTTGATCTCGTCTCGACAGATCGCCGGACAGCCGATCTTCCGGGCGAGTCGATGGGCGAGTGTGGTCTTGCCCGCGCCGGGGGGACCGCTGACGACGACAAGCGTCGGTTTCATCCGCACCAGCTCAGTTATAGCCGCGCCGAGCAGACCTGCCCTGATAAGCCGCCGGAACGCCGGTTCGCGGTACCGACACGGACTTTGGCACCGGACGCGCGTCGGTCAGCGGCCGGCCCGGATCCGTTGGCGCCGCCACACGCGCAGGGCGACGACGGCGGCGATCGCCACCAGCAGGACCCACTCGCCGATGCCCAACTCCCGTTCGAGGTAGCGGTAGGAGGCCGAGCCGAGGTAGCCGAGCAGCGCCACGGCCGTGGCCCACACCAGCCCACCGGCCAGGTTCGCCCGCAGGAACGGTGGCCAGGGCATCCCACCGGCTCCGGCGACCATCGGCACCAGGACCCGCAGGACGGCGATCCAGCGGCCGGCCACGACCGCCCACGCTCCGCGTCGGGCGACCAGGCGGCGGGCCCGCCCGATGTCCGCGTGCCGGTGCAGTGGGCCGGGCGCGCGGGCCAGCACGCGCTGGCCGTACCGCCGGCCCAGTGTGTAGCCGACCTGGTCGCCGAGGCACGCCCCGACTGCGCCGGCGACGACCACCGCCCACAGTGGCAGTCGGCCGGCGTGCGCCAGCAGCCCGCCGACCAGGATCGCCGTCTCGCCCGGTATGACCAGCCCGAGCAGGGTCGAGGACTCCAGGGCCGGCAGGAGGAACACCAGGGTCAGGACGAGGACCGGCGGTAGCCCCGTGATGACCGCCACCAGCCTGTCCATTCGCTGATTGTCACCCCTGGCGGTTGCCGCGTGGCCGAGAACGCGCACGCCCCGGCGAGCACGGGCGGGATGGTTCGCCACGTCATCCGACGGTGTACATGGGCGCGCGGGCGTGCGTCATGGAAAACCCGGCATCGACGGCGACGTCGCGTCACGCAAGACATGACATCTTTATCTATGTAGAAGAACATCGATACACAAGGTCGATTGGCATGTATCCTCAGGCATCGACGTACTGAAATTAATCGTCTTGTAACAGTCAACGATGGAGGGGTGCATGACCAGAACCCGGATGCTGACCCTGCTCGCAGGTGTTCTCTCCGCGACGCTCGCCGTGCTCGGGTTGGCCAACCCGGCGCACGCCGCCGGCCACCACTACGTTGCACTGGGCGACTCGTACGCCTCGGGTGTCGGTGCCGGCAGTTACACCGCGGAGAGCGGCAGCTGCAAGCGCAGCACCAAGGCGTTCTCCGCCCTCTGGGCGGCGGCCAACGCGCCGGCCTCCTACAAGTCGGTGGCCTGCGGGGGTGCGAAGACGACCGACGTGATCAACTCGCAGGTCGCCGCGCTCAGCGCGCAGACCACCCTGGTCAGCATCACCATCGGCGGCAACGACGCCGGGTTCGGCAACATCATGAGCACCTGCGCCCTCCAGGGCTCAAGTGCCTGCATCGCCGCGGTGGACGCGGCCCAGGTGCAGGCCCGGGCGAACCTTCCCGGCCTGCTCGACCGGGCCTACGCCGCGATCCGCAGCAAGGCCCCGAACGCGAAGGTTGTCGTGCTCAGCTACCCGGTCTTCTACCAGCTCGGCACGGTCTGCATCGGGATCGGCGAGGCGGCCCGCGCGAAGGTCAACGAGGGCATCAACCTGGCCGACAGCCTGATCGCCGCCGCCGCGGCCCGCGCCGGGTTCACCTTCGCCGACGTGCGCAGCATCTTCGTCGGACACCAGATCTGCAGCGGCAACAAGTGGATCCACTCCGTCGACATCCTGAACCTGTCGAACTCGTACCACCCGATGGCGACCGGGCAGTCCCTCGGCTACCTTCCGGTGTTCACCCAGGCGGTCGGCCAGTCCGCCGCCGCCAAGAAGGCCAGCGCCAAGGCGTAGCCCGCTTCTCGCCCTCGCCTCCGCCAGCATCCGATGGCGGAGGCGAAGGTGTGTGGGCGGGCGTCGCCAGAGTGCGGCGCTTGCCAGGCCTCCGAACATAATAGAGAATCGTCGATGTTCCTGAGCCGGACGTGATCGGGCAGCCGGGCAGCCCTCGATCGGAACCCCGCCCTGTCCGCCATCCTCCGGAGGAACCATCGATGAGAGCCACACTCAGGCTGATGGGCGCCGCCCTGGCTGCCGCCGCGCTGGCCGCGCTCGCGGCGGTAGCGGTGCCGCTGTCGGCGTCGGCCGCGACGCTGACCGAGGTGACGAGCTTCGGCCCCAACCCGAGCAACCTGCGCATGTACCTGTACGTGCCGGACACCGTCGCACCCCGGCCGGGGCTGCTGGTCGCGGTGCACTACTGCACCGGCACCGGCCCGGCGATGTATTCCAACACCCAGTTCGCGGCCCTGGCCGACCGGTACGGCTACATCGTCGTCTACCCGTCGGTGACCCGGAGCAGCCAGTGCTTCGACGTCTCCTCGCCGCAGGCGCTGCGTCGCGACGGCGGCAGCGACCCGGTGGGCATCAAGTCGATGGTCGACCACGTCCGGCAGCGGTACGCCGTCGACCCGGACCGGATCTTCGCCACCGGCATCTCCTCCGGCGCGATGATGACCAACGTCCTGCTCGGGCTCTATCCCGACGTGTTCCGGGCCGGATCGGCGTTCTCCGGCGTACCGTTCGGCTGCTTCGCCACCACGAACGGCTCCGAGTGGAACAGCGAGTGTGCCAACGGCCAGATCATCCGGACTCCGCAGGAGTGGGGGGACCTGGTCCGCAACGCGCACCCGGGCTACACCGGGCGCCGGCCCCGGATGCAGACCTGGCACGGCACGAACGACGAGGTGCTGCGCTACCCGAACTTCGGCGAGCAGATCAAGCAGTGGACGAACGTGCACGGGCTGAGCCAGACACCGGCCTACACCGACAGCCCGCAGGCCGGCTACACCCGCACCCGCTACGGCGGTAGCGACGGCACGGCCCCGGTCGAGGCCATCAGCATGCAGGGGGTGCCGCACAACCTGCCGGTCGACGCCGCACAGGCGATCCGCTTCTTCGGCCTCGACACCACTGCACCACCCACCACTCCGCCGCCCACGACGCCGCCGCCGACCACGCCGCCGCCCTCGCCGGGTGCCTGCCAGGTGGGGTACGCCGTCAACGCCTGGAACACCGGGCTGACCGCCTCGGTGACCATCACCAACACCGGCAGCGCGACGCTCACCGGCTGGTCCCTGGCCTTCACGCTGCCCGCCGGCCAGAGCATCACCAACGGCTGGAACGCGACGTACGCTCCGACCAGCGGCGCGGTGACCGCCCGCAACGTCGGCTACAACGCCACCATCGCGCCCGGCGCGTCGGTCACGGTCGGTTTCCAGGCCACCCACACCGGCAACACGTCGCGGCCGTCCTCGTTCACCCTGAACGGCGCCGTCTGCTCGGTGGCCTGAACCCGCCGGGGCGGCACCGGAGTGGTGCCGCCCCGGCGGGTTCCGGGATGACCGCCGGCAGGTGGCTCACTCGCCCAGCGGGGCGCTCCGCAGGTGCCATTCCCTCAGTCGCGGACGGCCCGGCAACTCGATCCGGCCGGTGGACCACCGCAGCGCCGCCCACGGGTCGACGGTGGACAGTTCCTGCGCCGTCTCGGGAGCCAGCCGAGCGAGCACCCGGGCGCACACCTCGCGCGGGGGATCGATGGCGAGCCCCAGGCCCTGGGCGATGTCAGCCCCGTGCAGCAGCATCTCCACACACCCCAGGGCGGCGAAGCCCTCCGGATCGGCCTGACCCGTGGGATGGTAGGCGCGGACCTCCGGCCCGGACGCGCGTACCGTGGCCGCCAGGATGCGGCCGCCCGCCTCGGCGAACTCCAGCACCTGTTCCGGGGAGGCGTCCTTGTCGGCGTTCGCCATGAAGCACACGAACCGCTTCTCCGGCCGGGCCACGAGTTGGCCCGCGAACGACATCAGGCAGTCGCCGATGTGCTCGGCGGTGTGCCAGCAGTCCCACTCCAGCTCGCCCGCCCGCACGGACCAGTCCAGGCCGATCGCCGGTTGCAGGCTGGCGACGACGCTGGACACTGCCGCATCGAGATCATCAGCGGTGACCGTCATGTTTCCCCCCAGGTCTTGTGAGCCGACGCCGCGCCGGCCTCGGTCGGTGGCGGACAGCCTGCCTGACCGGTGTGACGAATCGAGTGGCGACGGGTGTGGCGGCCCTCGGTAGAGCGTCCGTACCTCGACGACGCGCCCGTCGCCAACTGGCCTGGCCGGTCCGTCGGTCACCGGCCGGCGTCGGTACCGGTGGCGGACGAGACGGCGAGCTGGTCCAGTGCGTCCTCGTACACCCCGACCTTGAAGTTGATCAGGTCCAGGCACTTCTGGAGCTGGTCCATCTGGTCCATGACCCGCCCCCGGTGCTCCTGCAGCAGCGCCAGCCGTTCCGCCTCGGTGCCGCCGCCCGCGCGGACCAGTTCGGTGTAGCGCCGGACAGCCGGCAGCGGCATGCCGGAGCCACGCAGGATCACGCAGACGGTGAGCCAGTCCACGTCGTCCTCGTGGTAGACCCGGCGCCCGCCGGGATCGCGCCGGACCGGGTTGGCCAGGATGCCTTCCCGCTCGTAGAACCGCAGCGTGTGCACGCTCAGCCCAGTGCGCTCGGCGACCTCGCCGATGCTCAGGCCTGGGACGACTCCGGACATGCCGGCCAGCGTACGGGTTGACCTGGAGTCGGCTCCAGCTCCTAGGGTGCTCGCACGCGTAGCCGGCGGGCCGACCGCCCCGCGCGCGACGACCACGAGGAGCACCACCATGCGTTACCGCGTCCTTGGCCGTACCGGCATCGAGGTGAGCGTCCACTGCCTCGGCACCATGATGTTCGGCTTCGTGGGCAATCCCGACCACGACGATTGTGCGCGGATCATCCATGCTGCCCTCGACCAGGGAATCAACTTCGTGGACACCGCGGACATGTACTCCGCCGGTGAGTCCGAGGAGATCGTCGGCAAGGCGTTGCGGGGCCGCCGGGACGACGTGGTGCTTGCCACCAAGGTGCACTTCCCGATGGGCGAGGGACGGAACCGGGGCGGCAACTCGCGGCGCTGGATCGTCCGGGAGGTCGAGGAGAGCCTGCGCCGGCTGAGCACCGACTGGATCGACCTCTACCAGGTGCACCGGCCGGACTCCACCACCGACATCGAGGAGACCCTGTCGGTACTGACCGACCTGGTACGCCAGGGGAAAATCCGTGCTTTCGGCTGCTCGACCTTCCCCGCCGAGCAGATCGTCGAGGCGCACCACGTCGCGGAGCGGCGCGGGCTGCACCGGTTCCGGACCGAGCAGCCGCCGTACTCCCTGCTCGCCCGGGGGATCGAGGTCGACCTGCTCCCGGTCGCTCAGCGCTACGGCATGGGAGTGCTGACCTGGAGCCCGCTGGCCTCCGGCTTCCTGACCGGCCGCTACCGCAAGGGGCGGCCGGTGGACCTGTCCACGGGCCGGGCCGCGCTCACTCCGGCCCGGTTCGACCCGGCGATCGAGGAGAACGCGCGCAAGCTGGACGTGGTGGAGCAGCTCGTCGAGTTGGCGGGGGAGATCGGCTGCACGCTGCCGGAGTTGGCGCTGGCCTTCCCGGTGGCGCATCCCGGGGTCACCTCGGTGATCATCGGGCCGCGCACCATGGAGCAGCTCGACGCCGCGTTGAAGGGCGCCGCGCTGACTTTGAGCGACGCCGTGCTGGAGCGGATCGACGAGATCGTTCCGCCGGGCACCAACCTGTACCAGGCCGACGGCGCCTGGCGCCCGCCGGCGCTGACCGACCCGGCGCTCCGCCGTCGCCCGATCGCTGACCGCGCAGCCGCCTGACCGCCAGCCCGCACGCCGCGATCCGAGCGCGAGGGCTGGCGGTTTCAGTCGAGGCGGCGGTGGCTGGCGCGGATGCGACCCCACCTCACCGACTGACGTCCCCTGGCCGGCGGGAAACCATGGCGAGTCCTTCTGGTCGGTCTGCCGGTCACTCGCCGGACGGCGCGGTCAGGGTCACGCCGAGCCGTACGGGTGTGCCGAAGTTGGGGGTGCCGTCGGCGTTCCAGGTGAACTTCTGGGCGCGGGTGGAGCGGTTCATGTCGCAGCCGCCGCCGGCGGAGTCGTTGGCGTGGTAGACGATCCAGTCCTCGGTGCCGTCGGGCGACTTGAAGAAGCCGTTGTGGCCGGGGGCGAAGACGCCGTTGGCGTCGCTGCGCTGGAACACCGGGGTCGACTTCTTCGTCCAGTGCGTCGGGTTCATCGGGTCACTGCCGGTCAGCGTGAGCAGGCCGAGCTTGTAGTCGGGACCCCAGCAGGCCGAGGCCGAGTACACGACCATGACCCGGCCGTTGTGGTACAGGGGCTCGGGGCCCTCGTTGACCGCGCCGGTCTGCCGCTCCCAGGACAGGGTCGGTGAACTGAGCCTGACCCGCGCGCCGCTGAGCGTCCAGGGGTTGGTCATCCGCTGGATGAAGTTGCTCTGCCCGGCGCCGTCGCCACCGTAGGTGCCCATCAGGTAGAGGTTGCCGTTGACCTGGAGGACGCTGGCGTCGAGTTGCCAGTCGTTGCCCAGGTCGGCCTTGAACGTGTATGGGCCCATCGGGTCCGTACCGGCGGACTCCAGGACGTGCAGCCGCTGGGTCGGGTTGTAGTCCGGGACGTTCTGCCCGGCGGTGTAGTAGAAGTACCAGCGCGGGCCGTTGGGGCCGTTGAGCAGATGGAACTCCGGCGCCCACATGTTGCAGCAGCCGTTGGCCCGGCCGGCCAGGTTGAAGACCACCTGGTCGGCGGCCGTGGCGAGCCCGGCCAGCGTGGCCGAACGGCGCATCGTGATGGTGGAGTTCCACGTCGTGGTCGCCAGGTAGTAGTGACCGTTGTGGTGCTGGAGCCACGGGTCCGGGCCGTTGCGCTTGATCGGGTTGGTGAAGGTCCGCGCGCCGCCGAGGGGAAGCAACTGCCACTGCTGGTTGGCGCCGTCGAGATCCTGGTACTGCGACACCTTGGCGCCGTCGGCGGTGGACCATTCCCACACGTCCAACGCCTTGCCGCTGTTGCGGTTGACCAGTCGGACCTGCCCGCCCGCCGAGTCGGCGAGCCGGAACTGCTGCCGGGCGTCGTTGCGGTCGGCGTTCTGCACGAGCTGGATGCCGTCGTCGGCGGTGGGCAGGTCGAGCACCTTGCCGCTGTGCGCGGACTGGAGGCGGTACCACCCGCCGCCGGAGTCGAGGAACCGCCACTGCTGCCAGGCGCCGTCGTTGCGCGCGTACTGGTTGATCGGCGCGCCGTCGTTCGTGGCCAGGTTGTACACGTCCAGCGCCTTGCCGCTGTGCCGGTTGACCAGGACGTACGGGACGTTGGGTTGCACCGTGGCGGCCGAGGCCGCGGGCGCCACGACGGCGGTGCCCACGGCGGCGAGCACGGTGACCATGCCGGCGGCCAGGAAACGGCGGAGCTGCTTCTTGCGCATGGGGCGGAACTCCTTCCGGCTCAGTAGACGAACGGCCAGCCGGCCGCGTCGTAGCCGATGAGGTTGATACCGAGCAGGGAGACACCGTTGTCGGCGTAGTAGTGGTAGACGAGGGCGTCCCCGCCGGTGTCGGCCAGGACCGCCTGGTGACCGGGCCCGTGGATGCCGCCGTGCCCCGCCAGCACCTGGGTGCCGCCGCCCGAGGTCATCGGGGTGAGGTTCCGGTCCAGGTACGGGCCGGTGACGCTGGTGGAACGGCCCACCATGACCCGGTACGTGCTCGACGCCCCCTGACAACAGCGGTCGAAGGACACCCACAGGTAGTAGTAGGAGCCGCGCCGGACGATGACCGGCGCCTCGATGGCCCCGCCGCCGCGCCCGGCGATGCTGTGCAGGGTGCTGTCGGCCCGCATCCCGGTGCTCGGGTTCAGCGCGACCATCTTGATCCCGGACCAGAACGAGCCGAAGCTGAGCCACCAGCGCCCGGCCGGGTCCACGACCAGGTTCGGGTCGATGGCGTTGAAGTTGTCCGACGTCCGTGACTCGATCACCAGGCCGTGGTTGGTCCAGGTGCCGGAGGCGCCCGTGGGGCTCGTCGCCAGGAATATCGCGGACCGGTTCGAGCCGAACGTCGAGGCCGAGTAGTACAGCCAGTACCTGCCGTTCTGGTACGACAGGTCCGGCGCCCACAGGTTGCGGCTGCCGCCGGTGTACGTGGTGGTCCACGGCGCGCCCCCGGGGAAGGCCGCCCCGGCGTTGCGGAACGCCGTCCGGTCGGGCGAGGTCTTCAGCGCGATGTTGTCGCCGGTGTGCGCCAACAGGTAACCGCCGTCGGGGCGGCGCACGATGGTGGGGTCGTGCACGCCGACGTCGCCGGTCACCCGGCCCGGCATCGGGTACGCCGCCGGCGGTGTGGTCGGAGTACCGGTGGGGGCCGGGGTGCCGGCCGGCGGAGTCGTGGGCGTGCCGCCCGCCACGCGGACGAGCTGCCACTGCTGGTTGGCGCCGTCGAGGTCGGTGAACTGGCTGACCCGCGCGCCGTCGGCGGTGGAGTGCTCCCAGACGTCGAGGGCCTTGCCGCTGTTGCGGTTGATCAGTCGAACGTTTCCGCCCGCCGAGTCGGCGAGCCGGAACTGCTGGTTGGCGGCGTTGCGATCGGCCCACTGGACGACCTCGGCGCCGTCCGTGGTGGCGGAGTCACGGATGTCGAGGACCTTGCCGCTGTGCCGGGCGCGCAGGCGGTACCACCCCCCGCCGGCGTCGACGAACTGCCACTGCTGCCAGGCACCGTCGTTGCGGGACCACTGGGCGATCCGCGCGCCGTCGGTGGTGGCGCGGTCGTACACCTCCAGGGCCTTGCCGCTGTGCCGGGCGATCAGTACGTACCAGGCCGAGGTGTCCACCGCGGCTGCCGCCGCGGAGCGGGTGGAGACGACCACGCCGGTGGCCGCGACGGTCGCGACCACGGCGAGGAGCGCGGCGCGGCGACGCAGGGAGGGGCTTCGGGACGAGGGAGCGGACGACGTCATGGCGGTCCTTCTGGGGGCGGGCACGGCGATGGCCCGGTGCAGGCCCGCCGCGACCCCGGGCGATCAGCAGCCGGGCGGGCAGGCGCGGGTGGTCCGGTACGCCGTCGCACCGGCGGTCATCAATCGTTAACAACAATGAATGTCTATGTTTACGTTAACAATCGGAGGGTGTCAAGGCGCCACAGAAGGCGCTGATGCCCTGCGATGAGTTACGTCAAGTCTGCTCGGTGGCACGTCGACGCATGCGTGTTAGCGGCAACATCAACACATCGAGGAGAGCGGCCGGATCGTTGACCCGCGTCGAGCCTGTGCCCGTGAGCGCGACGGCTGATCGTTGGTCTGTCGCGAGCCCGCGCCCGGCTCAACCCTGGATGGCCTCCTCCAGCAGGTGGTACGTGTCGTCGTCGAAGGCGACCAGGCGGACGCGTTCGACGGCGGTGGGCGTAGCCCTGATGGTCGCGACCGCGATCGTCGCCGCCTCGGCGGGCGGGTATCCGTAGACGCGGCAGGATCACGCTCGATCCAGGAAGTAGTGGCCTCGTTCAGGCGTAAGGCCACTACTTCCTGACTTGAGCACGATCATGCGGCCGACGGTCCGGCCGGGTCCGCCCGGTTCCGCGCCCTCGCTGACCGAGATGTTGTCCCGCGGGGTCCGACGGCACGAAACGTGTCTCGTGGCGGCCAGCCACTACGCTGCCGCCCGTGGAGCGGATGACGAGCGTGTTCTGGCTGGGCGGCTGCGCCGCTCTCGCGCTCCTCCTCGCGGCGGGGCTGACCGCGCTCGTGGTGCTGGCCCACCGCCGGGAGCGGGAGCGGCGGGACGGGTGGCGGCGGTGGGCGGCCCACTTCGGATGGACGTTCACCGAGAACCCGCAGGTCGCCTGGACCGACCGGGTGCCGGGGCGCAACCGTCGGGGCGTGCGGTTCGTGTTGACCGGGACAATGTACGGAAGGCCGGTCGGGGTGGCCGAGTACGCGTACACCGAGACGCACACCTCGACCGGCGCGGACGGCAACCAGACGACGAGCTCGCAGACCCACTCGTACGTCGTCGCCCTGGTGTGGCTGCGGCGGCCGTTCCCGGACCTCGCGGTCGGGCCGCGCCACGTGTTCTCGCGGCTCGGCCGTGCCCTGTTCGGCAGCGACGGGTACGCCACCGGCAACGCCGAGTTCGACAGGCAGTGGCGGGTGGGCGCGGCGGCCCCCGGGCAGCAGGCCCTGGTCGGGCCGACCCTGGTCGCCGCGCACCTGGCCGGGGCGGTGCCGACGTGGAGCGTGCGGGGCGCGGAACTGATCACCTACCGGCGCGGCCGACTGAACGATCCCACCCTGGTGCAAGCCCTGGTGACGCCGCTGGTCACGGTCGCCGACCTGCTCGAACAGGGTCGGTGACGGGCGGGGGACGGCGGCACGCGGGAGGCCGCCCCGTCGGGCCGGCCTCCCGTCACCAGCCGGTCACGGCTTCCAGGAGCCCACGGCCTTGAACTGGTGCCGGTATTGCAGTGTGCCGTTCTGGTCGGCCACGTTGAACACCACGGTGCCGGCCCGCTTGCTGCCCTCGCCCATGTTGCTGCCGGAGCCCAGCAGCTCGCCGCAGCCGGAGAGGGAGCTCGTCAGGCCGTTGACCGGAGGGCTGTTCTCGGCCACCCACTCGAAGTAGAACGGGTTGATGGAGCTCGTGCCCTTGGTCACCGTCGCGGTGACGTGGGCGATCAGGTACATGCCCTTGCTGGGGTCCGGGGCGTACGCCCGGCAGCCCTTGGCCTCGGTGGTGAACCGGGTGACCGTGATCTCGATGGTCCCCCTGCTGTCGGAGACGACCAGGGTGGCCCCGGGCTTCAGGTTGTAGTAATTGTCCTCGTCGCTACCGGGCGTGGTGCCGCCGGGCGGCACGTGGGTGATTCCCGGGGTGGGCAGGGCGTTCGCCAGGTCGTCCGTCGCCTTGTTGGCGCCGGCGACGATCGCGATGATGCCGCCGACGCAGCAGAGCAGGGCCAGTGCGGCCACCACCGCCACGACGATCAGGACGGTCCGGTTCTTCTTGGGCGGAGCCACCATCTGCGGCGCACCCATCGGGTAACCGGGCGGGTAGCCGGGCGCGCCGGACACGGGCGGGGGATAGCCGGGTGCGCCGGACACGGGCGGGGGGTAGCCGGGTGCGCCGGACACCGGTGGCGGGTAACCGGCTGCGCCCGACACGGGCAGGTAGCCGGGTGCGCCGGAGACCGGCGGGTAGGGCGTGCCGGAAATCGGGGGCTGTGGGACGCCGGACACCGGCGGCTGCGCCCACGGGCCCCCGGGACCGCCCGACACCGGCGGCTGCGGGGCACCGGAGACGGGCGGCTGGGGCGCGGCCCACGGGTCGCCGGGCGGCTGCTGCGGCACGGGCGGAAGCGGCGCCCACGGGTCGTTGGTCGGCTGCGAGGCTCCCGGAAACGGTGCCGGCGGCGGGTATCCGCCCTGGTCCGTGGAGGGCGGGGGCACCGGGGCCGAGGGGTACGGCGGCTGCTGCTCCGGGCTCGGCTGATGCGGATCCTGCGGCCCGTAGGGGGGCGGGGGCTGGCTCACCGTACTCCTAGGCACCTGGCGACGACGGCAACGCGGCTGACGCTACCGTGCGCCGACAACGGAAACCCCCGCGCGTCTCCAGCGGTGCTGGCCGCCGGGCCGGTCAACGGGGCGACAGCACGGCGGCGGTACGGACCAGCCCGTCGTCGACGGCGAACCGGCCGGTGACCAGCGCCGGCGGATCGGCCACCGGCGCGGCGTCGAGCCGTGCGGGGGCGATCCGGGCGGTGAAGGTGCCGGCGTCCGGATCGAGCTCCAGCAGCGCGTCGTGGAAGTCCAGCCACGTGCCGACGACCGGGTGCCACACCTTGTAGATGGTCTCCTTGGCGCTGAACAGCACCGCCGGCCAGGAGGTGCCGGCCGGCAGGCGGGCGCAGCGCTCCACCTCCTCGGGCAGGCAGATCAGCCGGCGTACGCCCGCGTTGAGTTCCTTGTGCTGCTCGGCGTCGATGCCGACCGACCGGATCTCGCCCGAGCGGGCCGCGACGGCCGCGCAGTAGCCGGCGGTGTGGGTGATGGCGCCGACCACGCCGGTCGGCCAGACCGGCGAGCGGTCCGGCGCCGACGGCACGGCGACCGGGGGCACGTCCAGCGCGGCCATCGCCCGCCGGGCGCAGACCCGCCCGGCGGTGAAGTCGCGGCGGCGGCTGTCCACCGCGCGTGCGCTCAGGCAGGCCAGCTCGGCCGGCAGCAGCTCGCCGGCCCAGTCCGCCGGCCCGGCCACGGCCACCGCCACGGCCGGTGGCAGCAGGTCACGCATCGCCGCCCCCCGACAGGTACGACCGCGCGGGCGGCCGGTGCCGGGCGGACCGGCGGGCCGGTGCCCGGTGCACGGTCAGCGTCGTGAGGGCCATGGTTGGTCAACGTACCGCAAGCTGTAACGCCGCAGCGTCCCGTGGCGCTGACAGTGCGTGGCGTGGGCGACGGCGTCCGACCACTGTCGACACCGTCCGCGCGGCCACCAGGTGGAACCGGAGGGGGAACGCGATGGTCGATGGTGCGCAATCCGGGGCGGCCCCGATTGACGAACACACGCCGGTGACGCCGGACTGGAGCTGTGGCACCTGCGGCGCCGACTGGCCGTGCGCGACCAAACGCGCCCGCCTGCTGGCGGAGTACCAGGCCGACCGGGCGATGCTCAGCGTGTACCTGGGGTCCTGCCTGGCCGCCGCCGCACAGGATCTGCCCGCCGTGTACGGGACCGCCCTTCAGGACCGGTTCATCGGCTGGCTGCCGCGGGAGCACCGGCGGATGTGACGGTCACCGGGCGGGCAGACCGGTCCCGTCCACCGTGCTCCCGATCAGGTCGTGGCCCAGGTCGAAGCGGATGCCGTCGGGATTGGTCAGCTCCGCTTCGGCGTACCAGGACCGGTCGGCCTCGGGGTGCGGCCCCACGAGCCCCACGCGCCCGGCGCCGAAGGTGGTGACGACGGCAGCGGGCGCGCCGGTGTCGTAGGTGGCGAGCACGAGGCCCGGCACCCCGGGGCGCAGCTCGATCGTCGGCCCGTCCTGGAAGAACATGTGCCGGGACATGCCGCGCCACCGGACCGGGATCACCGCGTCGTCGACGCTGTCGACACTCGCTCCGTCGGTGTCGATGTACCGGTCGACCCGCCCGTCGATCAGCCCGAAGCCGGGTTGGCCGGCGGCGAGGTAGGCGCCCAGGCAGAAGCCGAGGTAGTGGCCGCCGTCGCGGACGAAGCCGCGGACCTCGTCGGCGTGGTCACGCAGCCTCCGCCAGGCCGGGCTGACGTTGCCACCGCCGGGCTGGGCGTAGACGGCCGCCTCCGCCAGGGTGCTGGGCGAGATCTGCCGCCGCTCGTCCGGACCGCAGTACCCGGTGCGGAACCCGGTGGTGCGCAGGAGGGCGGCCACGGCCTCGGCGCAGCCGGAACAGGCGGCCGGCCCCCGGTAGACGAGCGCCAGCGGCCGGTCGCGGCCGGAGTTGACCGCCGAGGCACCGGCCCAGCCCAGCACGCCGAGGGTGCCGGCGGCACCGGCGCCCACGAGCAGGCGCCGCCGGCTCATCCGCCGTCTCCCACCGAGCGGCAGACCCAACTCAGCCCACCCCGTCCCGCGTCGAGTACATCGACATGCCGGCCCGGCGGCGCGTGACCCGGTAGCGCCGGGTGGCCAGTCGGCGGGCCCCGCCGGAGAGCAGCGTCACCAGCCCCTCCAACGGGCCACGGCCGGCGGTGGCCCACCAGGCGGTCCCGAACAGCACCATGACCAAGACCTGCGCGAGGTATCCCGGCGTGGGCTCGAAGGAGTCGAGCTCGGAACTGATGAACATGATGTGCGCGGTGTAGAGCGTCAGCGGCATGCTGCCGACGGCGGCCAGGGGCACCAGCAGTACGGAGACCGTCCGTCGCGGACCGGGCCGGGAGACGTGGAAGGCGAGCAGCATGACGGCGATCAGAGCCACGGCGCTGCCGATCGTGCCGAGCAGGTCGAGCGGGGTGCCGGTGTGCGGGGCGTCGACCGCCAACCACCACCACGTCGACGTGGGCGTGCTGCCGTCCCCGCCGAACAGGAGGAGTTCCGTCGTCTCGGCCGCGGTCAGCCCGCTCCGCGGCTGCGTGAACCAGATCTGCCGCAGGCCCTCGTACCGGTTCAGCAGGATCCACGACGCCACCGGCGCCACGGCGGCGAGCAGCAGCCCGGTGTAGAGCAGGCCGAGGATCACCGTCAACCGGTTCAGCGCCAGGCGTCCGACCACCAGCCCGGCGCAGAGGTACGCCAGCCACGTCACCGCCGGGAACTCACCCGTCATCGACAGCTCGGTGAGCAGCGCGCCCGGGTCGTCGACGAGATCCGCGAAGCCCAGGTTGGCGTAGGTCGGTTCCGGCAGCCGCGGCAGCAGGAGCTGGCGGAGCACGGGCACTCCCACGGTCACGGCCAGGCCGGCGCACGCCACCAACCAGGTCGGCAGGAACACCAGCGGGATCGCCAGCAGGAACAGCACCGCGTAGTAGGGCAGGATCACCGACGCCAGGGACGCGTCCGCGTGGCTCAGTGCCAGCCCGATCGCGCCGATGGCCAGGGCCCGGACGCCGAGGGCCGCCACCGTGCCCGCGCCGGAGGCCAGGACGACCCGCCGCCGGCCGGTCACGAACGCGATACCGACCCCGGCCAGCACCGCGAACAGGGCGGCCGCGCGACCGCCGAAGATGGTGAACGACCAGGTCGGCCGGCCTGCGGCGTCGGCCTGGTACAGCGAGTGCACGGCGATCATCCCCAACAGCGCGACGCCACGCGCGGCGTCCACGCCGAGCAGCCGGGCGCGCCCGGCCGGCAGGTCGGCCTCGGGGGCCGGTGCGTCGCCCGTCCGCTGCGGGGCGGCGGGGCTGCGGTATGCGGTCTGTGTCATGGCCTCATCACGGTGTCCACCAGGTCGCAGCCGAGATCCGTGCCGAGCTGGCCGGCGATCGGTAGCCCGGCGTCGACGTACCAGTCGTCGGTGGCTTCGGGGTGGGGGCCGACGACGCCGACCCGGCCCGCGCCGAAGACGGTGGACAGCGCGGCGATGGTGCCGTTCGGGTAGGTCGCGAGGACGTCGGCCCCGGCCCCCGGGCGCAGCCAGAAGTACGGGCCGTCCTGGAAGAAGAGGGTCCGCCGCCGGCCACGCCAGGAGACCGGGACGACGGTGTTCCGCTCGGAGCGGACCGTGGCGGCGGCCGAGGCGATGTACTGGTCGGTGTCCCCGGGCAGGAGACCGAACCCGGGGGTGGCCCCCGCGAGGTAACCGCCGAGGCAGATCCCGAGATACCTGCCGCCGGAGTGGACGAACTGCCTGATCTCGTCGCGGTGGTGCCGCAGGTGGCGGTAGCCGCGCTTGAGACTGCCGCCACCGGGCTGGGCGTAGAGGGTCGCCCCGGCCAGGGCGCGACGGCTCAGCGGCAGGACCTCGTCCGGGCCGACGTACCGGACGTCGAAGCCCCAACGGCTGGACTTGAGCAGCGCCGCCACCGCCTCCGGGCACCCGGGCAGCGTCGCCGGCCCCCGGTAGACCAGCGCCACCGGGGGCTCCGACGGCCCGGGCGGCGGTGACCAGACCGGCCGGCCCTGGCCGGCGAGTGCCCGCCGGCCGGCGGCGAGCAGGCGGCCCAGGTTCCCCATCGCCATCACGACCTCGCCGGCAGGGGGTTGTCGAGCGTCAGCGCGGTGCAGCGGACCCCGCCCCCGCCCTTGGCGAGTTCGGTTGTGTCGACTTCGACGACCCGCAGGCCGCGCTCACGGAGTGCGGCCGCCAGCCGCGGCGCTCCCTTCGTCATGGTCACGGTGGTGCCGTCACTGACGAGGTTGAGCGCGAAGCGCGCCGCCTCGTCGACGCCGACCTCGATCAGGTCCATGCCCAGGCCCCGCAGCCGTCGACGGCTCGGCTCGTCGAGAGCGTCCGGGCAGAAGGCGAGTGTCCGGCCCGGCTCGACGACGCCGACCGCCAGATCGAGGTCGTACCAGCGGTGGCTCACCGTCCGCAGCGGCACCACCTCGTAGTCGAGTTCCCGCGCGAGCACGGCGTGCATGCGCCGGTCGGTCCGCTGGCCGTAGCCGGCGAGCAGCAGGTCGCCGCAGGCCAGGGCGTCGCCCTGCCCGCTGAACGGGTACGGGGCCTCCAGGACCTCGAAGTCGTGGTCGATCAGCCACTCCTGGAAGTACGGCAGCTCCGCCTTGCGCTCGGGTGGCGGTGCCCCCAGCACGGCCCGGCCGCCCCGCACCAGCGCGGCGTTCGCCGTGAAGACCATGTCGGGGCACTCCGGCGCCGACGGCACGTACTCCAGGTGGCGGCCCGCCGCCCGATGCGCGGCGAGGATGCGCTCGTGTTCGAGGATCGCCACCACGCGCTCGGGCTGGACCTCGGTGTGCATGTACGGGTTGATCTCGTAGTCGACCCGGAAGTGGGCCGCGTCGGAGACCAGCAGTGCCTTGTTCATCGCGCGTTCTTCCTCTCAGCGAGTGGATGACGGACGGGAGCGGGCCGCGGCGCGCTGTGGCCACGGCCGTACGGCGCGGCGTCAGGCCGCCCGTTGTCTTGCCGGTCGCCGGGCGAGCACCCCCTGGGCGGGGATCCCGCGCCACCGGGTCCCGGGGGTCAGGTGTTCGCCCTTCATCAGCAGCGAGAGCGAGCCCAGCAGCACGTCGTCGCCGACGACGGCGTCGTAGAGCACGATGGCGCGGGTGCCGATCGTGGCGCCGGCGCCGACCGAGACGACGGACATCTTCATCACCCGGTCCTCGAACAGGTGGGTCTGCAGCGACACCTCGGTGCCCACGATCGCGTCGTCGCCGATCTCGACCAGGTCGAACTCGGTGAGGTACGTCGTACCGATCCAGGTGCGCCTGCCGACGCGGACGCCGAACCAGCGCAGCACCGGCGGCAGGAACGGGGTGCCGACCAGGAGCCCGATGCCGGCGGGGACCGCCGCGGCCTCGTACAGGCCGGTGACGAACTCGGTGCGCCGGACGAAGCCGCTCCACAGCGGTTCCACCCGGGGCCGGTAGGTGCCGACGACGTTGCGCTTGGCCGCCGCGCAGAAAACGATCACCGCGAGGCTCGACGCCATGGCGACGAAGGGCGACACCAGTGCCGGTACGAGCAGGTCCCGGCCGTTGGCGAGCGAGGACAGCGCCAGGAGGTAGAGGTAGAAGCTGGCGCCGAGCACCGACGCGGGCAGGGTCGCGCGGAAGAACTCGACGAACAGCCGGCGGGCCACCACGACACGCGGCGGGCGGAACGTCACCGCCTCCGAGTAGGAGCCGCTGCTCTGGCGTACCGGCAGGTGCATCGCCGGCGAGCCCAACCAGGACGTGCCCTCGGGGACACCGTTGTCGGGCGGCAACGTGCCGACACCGATCAGGGACCCGTCGCCCAGTACGGTGCCGGCCGGCACGAACGCGGCGTTGCCGACGAAGGCCCGGCTGCCGACGGTGGTGGGCAGGAACGCCATCCGGCCGTTGGCGAACGTCGCGGCGCCGAGGCTGGCCATGTCGGCGACGAAGCTCTCCGCGCCCAGGGTGAGCAGGTCCGGTCGAGGTGCGCGGCGGTGGAGACCTCCGCGCCACGGCCGACGCGGGCACCGAGCAGGCGCAGCCAGGGGCCGGTGTAGAGGGTCGCGTAGAGCGAGTTGGTGAACATCAGGCTGGACTCGAGCAGCTTGTCGGCGATCCACTTGCGTACGCCGAGCATCGAGTGGACGCGGTGGTGGACGCCGACCGGCACCCGCGGCAGCACGAGGCGCTTGCCGGTGGCGACCAGCGCGCAGACGGTGAGCACGTAGACGACTCCGGCCGGGACGGTCGCGACCAGGCCGGCGAGCAGGCCCTGGGTCAGCAGCACCCACCACACCAGCGCCACGCTCGGCAGGACCATCGCGATCGCCCCGAGTTCCAGCCCGATCAGGCCGACCAGCGCGGCGGCGACGTGGTGTGCCCGCCAGCCGCGCCGCGGGTGGTCATGGCCCCGCAGGGCCTCGACGGTGGGCGCCAGCCGGGGGGTCGGCGCCGGCGGGGAGCCCGCCCACCGGGCCCCGGGCGGCACCGCCTCGCCGTGCACGAGCACGGACTGCTCGCCGAGGCCGGCGTGCGCCCCGATTGAGGCACCGGGCTCCAGGACCGCGTTCGCCCCGACGAAGGCGTGCGACCCGATCGTGATCGGCCCGACCACGACCCAGCCGTCCTCCGCCCGCCACGGCCGCAGCGAGACGCCGTACCCGATCGAGGTGTCCCGCCCGATGGAGATCAGGGCCGGCAGGCTGATCGCGCTGGTCGCGATCGTGGTCCGGCGGCCGATCCGGGCACCGAGCAGCCGCAGGTAGGCGGCCATCAGGGGAGAGCCGCTGAGGACGGGCAGCGGCCCGACCGCCAGCAGCGTGTTCAACGCCCAGAGCCGGACGTAGGTGAGCCCCCACAGGCGGTACCGACCGGGTCGGATGCCGGCGGCCAGCGGGCGGGCCAGCAGCACCGGCAGCACCCACCGCACACCGAGGTAGCTGAGCAGGATCGCGACCATCAGCTCCGCGAGGACGCGGGCCGACACGAAGCCGTCGTTGCGGGTGTAGACGAACGAGACGGGGAGTGTGACCGCCAGCAGCATCAGGTAGATCACGCCCGCCTGTCCGGACCCGGCCAGCGCGATCCGCCGGCTGCTGTGCCGCAGCGGGGCGGGGCGGGGCGGAGCGCCGCGCGTGGCGGCCCGGCCGGCAGTGCCGAGATGGGCGGCCATGCCGCGTACGGTCGGGTGGGCGTACAGGTCCCGGACCGCCGGGCTCACGCCGACCTCGCGGGCGCGCAGCAGCGACACCACCCGCGCCGCGAGCAGTGAGTGCCCTCCGAGGTCGGTGAAGAAGTCCGCCTCGACCGAGAGCGCCTCGGCGTCGATGCCGAACGCCTCCGCCCACGCCGCGCGTACCTGCTTCTCCAGCTCGCCCTCGGCGGCGACCAGCGGGCCGGTGGGAAGCGTGAGCCGGCGGTCCGGCGGGGGCAGCCGTCGCCGGTCGACCTTTCCGCTGGGCATGGTCGGCAGCGCCGTGACGACATCCAGGAAGGCGGGCACCATGTAGCCGGGCAACCGGGTCTGCAGCGTCTGGCACAGCCGGGGGAACCGCTCGTCGTCCCCGGCCTGGTCGCTGTCGGGCACGACGAGGTAGGCGGCCAACTCGTGGGGGGCGTCCGGGCCGTCGCCGACCGGGACCAGCGCGGCCACGGCCTCGGCCACGTCCGGGTCCTCCAGCAGTACGCTCTCGATCTCACCGAGGTCCACCCGATGGCCACGGATCTTGACCTCGGAGTCCGCCCGGCCCAGGTATTCGATCTCGCCTTCCCCGGTGATCCGACCGAGGTCCCCGGTGCGGTACAGCCGACCGCCCGGCGGCGCCAGCGCGTGCGCGATGAACCGGTCGGCGGTCAGGTCCGGGCGCCCCACGTACCCGCGCGCCACCCCCGGGCCGCCGATGCAGATCTCGCCGACCTCGCCGTCGGGGACCGGCTGCCGCTGCTCGTCGAGCAGGACCACCGAGTAGGTCGGCAGGGGCCGCCCGATGGTGACCGGGCGTCCGGGGAGCAGCTCGCCCCAGGTCGCGGTGACCGTGGCCTCGGTCGGCCCGTACGTGTTGAGGATCCGCCGGCCGGGCCGGCTCCACCGCTCGACCAGTTGCCCGGGGCAGGCCTCCCCGCCGACGAGCAGGTTGCGGATCCGGGGCAGGTCCCGCGGGATGGTGGCCAACAGGGTGGGTACGCAGTACAAAACGGTGACGCGTGCCTCGTCCAGGAAGTCCGCGAGTTCCGCGCCGAGGCGGCGGGAGTCGTTCGGACCGGCCACCAGCGTGGCGCCGACCGACCACGTCGGCCAGATCTCCTCGATCGCGAAGTCGAAGGCGATCGTCATCCCCTGGTAGACCCGGTCCGTCGGGCGCACGTCGTACACGCCGGGCACCACGTCGAGGAAGTTGCAGATGCTCGACTGCGCGACCTCGACGCCCTTGGGCCGACCGCTCGACCCGGAGGTGTAGATCACGTAGGCGCCGGGGTCCCGCGTGCCGTCGCCGGTGAGTTCCGGCCGGCCGTGGGGTGCCGCCGCGAGTTCGGCCGCGCACCCGTCGACGACGAGAGCGGGCCGGTCGCCCACCCGGTCGGCGAGCGCCGAGGACGTCAGCGTCAGGTCGACCGCGGAATCCTCGGCGATGTAGGCGACCCGGTCGCTCGGCGACCCGGGATCGATCGGTACGAACGCGGCACCGGCCTTTCCCACGCCCAGCAACGCCACGTACGTCTCGACGGAGCGCTGCAACAGGACGGCCACCCGCGAGCCGTCACCGACACCGAGCGCCCGCAGGTGGTGGGCCAACCGGTTGGCACGCTCGTCCAACTCGCGGTAGGTCAATCGGGCGTTGCCACATTCGACCGCGACGGCCGAGGGGGTGCGGTCGCACGCGGACTCGAACACGTGGTGCAGACGCCGCGTGCGCGTGACGTCGCCGCCGTCCCCTGGCTCTCTCCCGGGTTCGACGACCGGCGAGCGAACCACGACGTGCGCCTCCGCGCCCGTAGGACGCTCCGATCGCGGGGGTGACGTGGGCGTGCCGGTGAGACCTACCTGCTTCACGGAACCGCAAACCTCCTGCTTGATCACGAGTCGGCACCCGTGCCGATGCGTGCGGACACCTCTGCGGGCAGCTGCGATCACCGGGCCGGTGGCAGGGCTGCTCGCCAGAAGGGCGTACGCGGGGCACGAACAACGGGCAGCGAGATATGCCGCGAAGCCCCGCAGGGCATCACGGAAGTAGCAAAGTGGTGTGACTGGTGTCGCCCGAACCGCTGACTGTCGCTGCGCTC
Organism: Micromonospora sp. NPDC047074; assembly: GCF_040643815.1. Taxonomy (NCBI): domain Bacteria; kingdom Bacillati; phylum Actinomycetota; class Actinomycetes; order Micromonosporales; family Micromonosporaceae; genus Micromonospora; species Micromonospora sp. NPDC047074. The sequence continues at coordinate 55,113 of NZ_JBEYVB010000027.1, read as the reverse complement.
AGTCGGCTGCGCTTGGTCCTCCCGCCGTCCTTGGTCCTCCCGCCGTGTCAGTCGGTCCTGCTGGCCGTGGACGGGCGGGACTGATCGGTGGCGGGCGGGCGGGGGCGAGCTGTCGCCCGCCGAGGGCTGCGGCTCGGCAGTGCTGGTCCTGACAGGACGATGGCCGGGATGACCGGGAGGTGCGTCAGAGGGCCTGTCGTGGCGAGGAATCCTCCCCGGCGTTTCGGGCGATGTCGCCGCGAGGTGGCCTCGCCGGGGGCCGGAGCGGAGGTGGCGACGGTGCGTCCCTTGCGGACGGAAGGCGTCCCACTGTCGTGAATGTAGGCAACCACTCGCACGAGAGTAGGGAGGTGATAAGAGTTTTATGTCTGGTTATGCCACGTTGCGTCGACCAGAGATTCCACAAGGTGAAAGTACGGATGATCGTGCACGCGGGCGACGCCGATGACGAACGACGCAGGCAGTGCGATACCGGTTATTCAAAGCACAAACCGCCGGGGACGGACGGCCCAACGAACCCGCCGCCTTCGGTACCCGCGACGCCTCGACCCCGCGATCTTGCACTTCCTGCCCGGCAAGGCCGACATGCGTCGTAGATGGCGGGCAGAAAGCGCAAGATCGGCGAGGGCGAGGGCGACGGCGGGGGTGTCGCCACCAGGGAGGGGCTCTTGGCTCGTGCGAAGCACGCCTCAGGCGAGCCGCTCCACGGCGCGGGCGACGAGGTCGTCGGACTCCTGCTCGGAGTACACCTCCGGCAGCGTGAGGCGCTCGACGATCAGCCAGTTCAGCGCCATGTGCAGCAACCGCACCGAGGTCGCGTCACCGGGCAGCCCGGACGCCTGGTGGCTGGCGATGTTGGCATCGACGTCGGCGCGCACGCTCCGCGTGAGCACCGCCCGCAGTTCGGGCCGCCGTGTCGCCTCCAGCCGCAGTTCCAGCAGTGCCAGGTAGCCCGTCCGGAATCCGGCGACCCGGCGGACGGTCTCGCGCATCACCGCAGTGAGCTTCTCCCGGTCCTGCGCGCCCTCCAGGTGCCGAACGACGGTCTCCTCGTCCGGTTGGAGGCGCTCGTAGACGCGCGCACCGATGTGGGTGAACAGGTCGTCGCGGTTGGCGAAGTAGTTGGACGCCGTCCCTGTGGGGACCCGCGCAGCAGCGTCCACCGCCCGGAAGGTCAGTCCCCGCGCGCCCTGCTCGGCGAGCACCTCGATGGCGGCGTCGATGAGCGCCGCCCTCCTCTCGTCGTTCCTACGCATGGTTGACACCACTCCATCTGTAGTCCTAAGGTTCAAGCCACGACAGTCATAGTACTACGAACGGAGTGACAAGGTGCGCAAGCTCGTCTACTACATCGGCGTGTCGATCGACGGCCGCATCGCGGGCCCGGGCGGGGAAGTGGACTTCTACCCAATCGGCGAAGGAGAGGCCGCTGCCGCGTACATGGCCTGGGTCAACGGGCGCTATCCGGAAACGGTTCCCACGCAGTACCGTCCGCACGCCGGCCTCGTGGACGTCCCCAACAAGCGCTTCGATACCGTCCTGATGGGGCTGAACACCTACCGGGCCGTGCTCGACCAGGGGATCAGCAGCCCGTACGCGCACCTGCGGCAGTACGTCGTCTCCCGCTCCCTGGACCGCGTCGAAGACCCTGCGGTGGAACTGGTGCGCGACCCGGTTGCGCTCATCCGGGACCTCAAGCGCAAGGACGGGCTGGACGTCTGGCTGTGCGGTGGCGGAGGGCTGGCCGGCTCGCTGCTGCCCGAGATCGACGAACTGATCGTCAAGAGCTACCCCGTGATCGCGGGCGCGGGCGCCCTCCTCGTCGAGGGCGGCTTCCGTCCCACCGCCTTCGCCCCGACCGACCACCGGTCGTTCCCCAACGGAGCCAGCATCACCTGGTACGCGAGGCGGGCCGATGCCTAGCCAGCCGCCACCCAGCGAAGGGCCCGCAGGCATGGCGACCCGTTCCGCGCGCAGGCACTCGGCAACATCCCCGACGGCGGCGGCCACAGAAACCATGGCCGCGCCATCGGCGCCCTCTTCCGCTCCGTACACCGTGACCCCACCCGGCCGCGCAAAGCCCACGGCCGGCCCCGAGGCCGCCACGCGGCTCAAGGAAGGAACAGCAGTGACCGACACCAAGACCTCCGGCTTTGGTTATGGACCTGAGCACCACTCGGGCTTGAGCTACGGCCTGCACCACGTCCAGCTGGCCATCCCCGCAGGCAGCGAGGACGAGTGCCGGGCGTTCTACGTGGGTGTGCTCGGGCTCACCGAGGTGCGGAAGCCACCGGTGCTCGCCGCCCGGGGCGGACTGTGGGTACGCGGTGACCGCTTGGAGATCCACCTCGGGGTGGAAGCGGACTTCCAGCCGGCCCGCAAGGCACACCCGGGCATCCTGGTCGGTGACCTGGACGCCCTGGCCGCCCGGCTCGATGCGCAAGGGGTCGAGGTGACCTGGGACGACGCCTTCCCCGGACACCGCCGCTGCTACGCGTTCGACAACGTCGGCAACCGGCTGGAGTTCCTCCAGCCGGACCCGGCGAGCCCGACGAGGTGGTGAGACGAAACAGCAGGAGGGCCCCGACCCGCCGACGCGAATCAAGGCCCTGACCTGCTGTTCTGCTGTCGGGATCGCCGGTTCGGAACACGCCTCAGTACGCGTGGGTCACCGTGATCGTGATGTTCGTGCAGGAGTTCGCCCGGCTGGTCAGCGCGCTCTTCTCGGCACTGTCGACACTCAGCCGCCAGCGGGTCTTCACCGCCGCCCACTCGCCGACGTACCGGCACTTCTCGTTGGTGGGCTGCCAGGTCGCCGGGTCCTGGTCGCCCTTTGCCTGGTTGACGTTGTCGGTCACCGCGACCAGCGACCTGGCATCGCCGAGATCGTTGGCGAACGCCTGTCGCCGCGACGTGGTCCAGTTCCGGGCACCCGAGTCCCACGCCTCGGCCAGCGGGACCATGTGGTCGATGTCCAGGTCGGACGGGTTGGTCCAGTAGGCGGCGTCGTAGTAGGAACGCCACCGCCCGCCGGTCAGTTGGCAGCCGGAGCCCACCGAGGGGCGGGTGGTGGCCTCGGCGATCAGCACCTCGTACCGCGTGTTGCAGCCGTCGGAGTCGGCGTCGGTCCAGTGCGGGAACAGGTCGCGGGAGTAGCCGGTGCGGATTTCGGTGGCGACCGGCAGGTCGGCGACGAGGGTGCGCAGCGGCACCGAGACGGTGGCCGCGTGGGCCGGGGCGGACAGGCCGAGGGTGGCGGCGGTGGCCGTGGCGAGCAGGCCGCCGGCCCAGCGGAGGGTACGGGTCATCGCGGAACTCCATCCGATCGGTCTCGTGTGGCTGACAGTGCAGCCGGCCCGGGTGCCGACGGGTCGGACCCCGGATGACTAAAGAACCAAATCGATCGATACGTTACGGGAACCTGGCCTCCGATGGGAATCCCGCTGGCGCGATATGTGGCATGCGCGAGGTCTGGGCGGTGCTGTGGATTCGCGCCGTTCGGGCGGGATTACGGACCGTTAGGTGTCGGATGTAAACCATCCGTTTGGTGGCTCGTGGGTCGGAAATCTGACCGAAGTCGACCCGTTGTGCCGGTGGTAACAGGTGGTTAAGCTCTTCATGCGCGCCCCAATCGCCCGCTTCCCCCGTGGCAGGCGATCGGGGCGCGCTTTTACGTCGACGGGCCCGCACGCCACCGCGTGCGGGCCCGTTCTCCGTGCACCCGCCGCGCCGGTCTCCGGCTCGCGGCGGGTGACACGCCGTCCGTCAGATCCAGCGGCCGTCCAGCCACATCCGCGCCGACCATTCGGCGTACGGCAGCAGCTTCCCGACGAAGACCGGATAGAAGTACGCGAAGCAGAGCGCGACCAGCAGGACGTACGCCCCGGCGATCACCCCGCCCACCAGGCGCCGGTCGCGGGTCTCGATCGTCTCGACGGCGACGGCCTCCGGTGGACCGGCCGGTGTGACGATCGCGGCGAGCACGTAGGTCACCGCCAGCACCAGGAACGGCAGGACCGGCGCGGTGTAGAAGGAGAACATCGTCCGGCCGTCGAGCGCGAACCAGAACCAGGGCAGCAGGCCGGCGGCCACGACCAGCAGGATCGCCCAGGCCCGCCAGTCCCGCCGGGCCAGGCCCAGCCAGACCAGCGCCGCCAGGGCGGGCAGGAACGACCACCAGAGCAGCGGGGTGCCCAGCAGTAGGACCTCCGAGGCGCAGCTCGGCGCCCCGCAGGACCCGTCGCCGGACCAGTAGAAGGCCACCGGCCGGCCCAGCAGCAGCCACTGCCACGGCCACGACTGGTACTTGTGCGGGTCGTCCAGGCCGGTGTGGAAGCCGTACGCCGCCCTGTGGTACTCGACCAGGTTCTTCAGCGCGCCGATCACCGGCGTGTCGCTCAGCGGTGCGTGCGGGTACCGCTCCGCGAGCCGGTAGTAGCCGTCGTCGCTGAGCAGCCAGCCGGACCAGGTGCCGACATAGGTGAGCACCATCAGCACCCCGGCCAGCACCAGCCACGGCACCTCGTCGAGGAGGGTGTCCCGCCACGGCCGGCGTACCCCGGCGGAGCGGCGGACCCCGACTTCCCAGAAGACCACCAGCAGCGCGAAGACGGGCAGGAAGTAGAGCGCGCTCCACTTGACCGCGCAGGCGCAGCCGAAGAGGACCCCCGCGGCGAGGCGCCACCACGGCCAGTTCCGCCAGCCGCCCGCCGGCCGCCCGGCCCGCCCCGGCTGGCCCGGATCCAGGCCCGCCTCCAGCGCGCGCGCCCAGCGGCGGCGCCGGGCGTCCCGGTCGAGCACCAGGGCGCCGAACGTGGCCAGCACGAAGAACAGCAGGAAGATGTCGAGCAGCGCGGTGCGGGACAGCACCAGGTGGAAGCCGTCCAGGGCGAGCAGCAGGCCGGCCGCGCAGCCGAGCACGGTCGAGCGGAACATCCGCCGGCCGATGCGCACCAGCAGCAGCACCGACAGGGTGCCCACGACCGCCGCCGAGAACCGCCAGCCGAACTCCGGCGCGGTGGTCATCAGGTGCCCCGGCACGGAGATGCCGTGCTCGGCGTCGGAGTAGCCGAAGGCCCACTCGCCGAGCCCGATCAGCCACTTGCCCAGCGGCGGGTGGACCACGTACGACGGGCCGTTGTCCTTGAAGTTCCACTCGACGCCCTTGTCGACAAGCGCCCAGCCGTCGCGGGCGTAGTAGGTCTCGTCGAAGATCTTGCCGGGCGGGTGGCTCAGACCGACGAAGCGCAGGATCGCCGCGATCGCGACGATCACCCCGGTGGCCAGCCAGGAGCGCCCGGCCAGCCGGGACTCGACCGTCGCCAGCCGCTGCCGGACGACGCCGGGAACCCCGCCGGTGGCGCGCGAGGGCGGGGACGCCTCGTCCGGGGGGCTCTCCGGGGTGGGGTCCGGTCCGGCGTTGTCCGCGCTCTGTGCTGTCGACGCACTCGTCACCCGGCGATCGTAGGCTGCGAAGGTGCCCGGTGGCGCCCGTCGTCCCCGAATACCGGTACCTCCATCGATGAAGGAGTCACATCCCGTGGGTGAAATGTCCGACACCGGGCGCCTGGTCCTGCTCGGCGCGCCGCTCGGCAACCCCGCCGACGCCTCCGCCCGCTTCCGCGAGGTGCTCGCCGCCGCGGACGTGGTGGCCGCCGAGGACACCCGCCGGCTCACCCGGCTGGCCCGGGACCTCGACGTCACCGTGGGCGGCCGGATCGTCTCCTACTTCGAGGGCAACGAGGAACGACGTACCCCCGAGCTGGTCGACGTGCTGGCCGCCGGCTACCTGGTCGCCCTGGTCACCGACGGCGGGATGCCGAGCGTCTCCGACCCGGGCTACCGGTTGGTCCGGGCCGCCCTGGATGCCGGCGTGCCGGTCACCGCCGCGCCCGGCCCGAGCGCGGTCACCACCGCCCTGGCGCTGTCGGGCCTGCCCTGCGACCGGTTCTGCTTCGAGGGCTTCCTGCCGCGCACCGGCGGCGCCCGCCGGTCCCGCCTGCGGGCCCTGGCCGCCGAGGAACGGACGCTCGTCTTCTTCGAGGCGCCGCACCGGATCGCCGCCGCGCTCGCCGACCTGGCCACGGCGTTCGGCGCCGACCGGCCGGCCGCGCTCTGCCGCGAGCTGACGAAGACGTACGAGGAGATCGTCCGCCGTCCGCTCGGCGAGCTGGCCGACTGGGCGGCCGAGGGCGAGCCGCGCGGCGAGATCACCCTCGTGGTGGCCGGCGCGCCCGAGTCGACGCCGGAGCGGCCCGACGACGACACGCTGCGGGCCGCCGTCGCCGCCCGGGAGGCCGCCGGGCTGTCCCGCCGGGACGCGATCACCGAGGTCGCCACGGAGCACGGCCTGCGCCGTCGCGACGTGTACGGCGTCGTGCACTCCTGACCCGCCGAGCGCCACCGGGGCCAGCCGCCGCCGGGCCGGGCGGCGGCCGGCCGTCACCAGGCGGCGACGAGGAAACCGACCGTGATCACCAGCGGTCCGGCCAGCGCGCCGGTCACCGCCCAGCGGCGGGCGCGGGGGTCGGCGAGCCGGGTCGACCCCGTCCAGCGGGCGACCCCCGCGCTGCAGCCGAGCACCACCAGCAGGCCGATAAGCCAGCGCAGGTGCGCGGCCGGCCCGGTGTCGGCGTACGCGGTGCCGCCGTCCGGCCCGGTCATCCGGGCCGGCAGCGTCGTGCCGGGCGCGGTGCGCTCCGCGGCCACCCCGCTGACCCGTACGCCGTACGCGGTCCACGACCCGTCCGCGGGGACGAAGTTGCCCAGGCAGCGCTGGGTGAGCCCGTCCCCGGTGCAGTCGCCGATCACCACCGTGCCCCGCGTGGCATGCCCCACCGCCAACCAGAACGGCCCGGCGCTCACCCAGGCGAAGAACGCCGCGACCAGGCTCAACGCCAGCAGCGCGGCCAGCCCCGGCAGCGGATCCGGCGGATGCGGGGTGCGCCTCGCACGCCGTCGCGCGGCTCCGTCCCGGGCCGACCGCTGCCGCTCGTGCGGCGGCTCCTCCCGGATCGGGGTGCCGTCCCAGTGCACCACCTCGATCGGTGGCCAGTACACGCCGCCGTCGCCGTCGGGCGGGCGCTCCTCGCCGCCACCCGGCCGGTCCGGTTGCTCGTCGCCGTCGGCGGGGTCCCCGCCGGAGGGGCGCCAGCGGTTCGGCTGCCGGACGGGGACCCGGCGCGGCAGGGCGTCGACCGGTGCTCCGGTCGTGGGCTCCAGCTCGACGGCGGGCGGGTGGGTCGCCGCAGGCTCGGCGGGCTCCGGCGGCGGCTCCGGCGACGCGGTGGCCGGGACCGGTCGGGGATGCGGCGCGACAGCGCCACGCGGTGCCCCCGCCCGGCCGCCCTCCGGCGGGCCGGCGGGGTGGTCGTCGCGGTCCCGGGCCGCTTGTCTGCCAGTCACGACGTCAATTGCACCCCGTCGGGTGTGCGCAAATGGGCAGTTCAGGCCGCGTGTCGGCGACAAATCGGACCAAATGTCCGGGTCGGCCCGGCCGGGCAGCTCACTCGCGCGCCCTATTGGTTCGCGGTCACCGCGAGCGGGTCACTAGGCTTGCTGGTCATGAGTCACGTTCTCGCGGCGGTCGCCTGGCCGTACGCCAACGGCCCGCGCCACATCGGCCACGTCTCCGGTTTCGGCGTTCCCTCCGACGTCTTCAGCCGGTACATGCGGATGGCCGGCCACGACGTGCTCATGGTGTCGGGCACCGACGAGCACGGCACCCCCATCCAGGTGCAGGCGGACGCCGACGGGGTCACCCCGCGCGAGCTGGCCGACCGCTACAACCGGGTGATCGTCGAGGACCTGCACGGCCTCGGTCTCTCCTACGACCTGTTCACCCGCACCACCACCCGCAACCACTACGCGGTGGTGCAGGAGCTGTTCGAGGGGATGTACCGCAACGGCTACATCGTCCCGAAGACCACCATGGGGGCGATCTCCCCGTCCACCGGCCGGACGCTGCCCGACCGCTACATCGAGGGCACCTGCCCGATCTGCGGCTACGACAGCGCCCGCGGCGACCAGTGCGACAACTGCGGCAACCAGCTCGACCCGATCGACCTGATCGACCCGAAGTCGCGGATCAACGGGGAGACCCCGAAGTTCGTCGAGACCGAGCACTTCTTCCTCGACCTGCCCGCGCTGGCCGACGTGCTGCGGCAGTGGCTGGACACCCGCGAGGGCTGGCGGCCCAACGTGCTGCGCTTCTCCAGGAACCTGCTCGACGACCTCCAGCCCCGGGCCATCACCCGCGACCTGGAGTGGGGCGTACCGATCCCGCTCGACGGCTGGCGGGACCGCCCCGACAAGCGCATCTACGTCTGGTTCGACGCGGTGATCGGCTACCTCTCCGCCTCGATCGAGTGGGCCCGCCGCTCCGGCGACCCGGAGGCCTGGCGGAGGTGGTGGTCCGCCGACGGGGAGGGGAAGGACGCCCGCGCCTACTACTTCATGGGCAAGGACAACATCGTCTTCCACTCGGTGATCTGGCCGGCGCTGCTCTCCGGCTACTCGGGCGAGGGCAGCCGGGACGGCGCGCCGGGCGAACTGGGCCGGCTCAACCTGCCCACCGAGGTGGTCTCCAGCGAGTACCTGACCATGGAGGGGAAGAAGTTCTCCTCCTCCCGCCGGGTGGTCATCTACGTCCGGGACTTCCTCGAACGCTACGACGCCGACGCGCTGCGCTACTTCATCGCCGCCGCCGGCCCGGAAAGCAACGACACCGACTTCACCTGGGCCGAGTTCCTGCGCCGCAACAACGACGAACTGGTCGCCGGCTGGGGCAACCTGGTCAACCGGTCCATCTCGATGGCGGCGAAGAACTTCGGCGCGATCCCGCCGGTCGACCCGGCCGGCCTCACCGAGGCCGACGAGGCGCTGCTCGCGGTCGCCCGGGCCGGCTTCGCGACGGTCGGTGACCTGATCGCCCGGCACCGGCAGAAGCAGGCGATCGGCGAGGCGATGAAGGTGGTCGCCGAGGCCAACCGGTACCTCTCCGAGCAGGCGCCGTGGAAGCTCAAGGGCGAGGACGAGAAGCCCCGGATGGGCACCGTCCTGCACGTCGCCCTCCAGGTGGTCAGCGACGCCAACACGCTGCTCACCCCGTTCCTGCCGCACTCCGCGCAGCAGGTGCACGAGCTGCTCGGCGGCACCGGCGTGCACGCCCCGATGCCGGTCATCGAGGAGGTCGAGGACCTCGACGGCGGGCCAGGCTACCCGGTGCTGACGGGTGACTACTCGGTCGGCGCGCGCTGGGAGTCCGTGCCGCTGGAGGCCAACCGGCCGCTGGCCGCGCCGAAGCCGGTCTTCCGCAAGCTCGACCCGTCGATCGTCGACGAGGAGCTGGCCCGACTGGCCGGCTGATTTGCCGCACGCGACGGGCGCGACCCCCGCGCGGGGAGTCGCGCCCGTCGTCGTACGCGTCAGGCCCGGGCCATCGCCGGTGCCCCGATGAAGTCCATGATCGCGTTGTTGACCTCGGTCGGATGCGTCCACGGGATGCCGTGGGGCGCCCCCTTCAGCGTGATCAGCTTGGCGTTGGGCAGCATCGGCGCGAGCCGCTGACCGGTCACCGGGTACGGCAGCACGTTGTCCTTGTCGCCCTGGACGATCAGCACCGGGACGTCGATGTTCGGCAGGTCGTTGCGGAAGTCGGTCTGCCAGGCGTCCACGCAGTCGTGCGTGCCCTTCGCCGAGGCCCGCGCGCCGATCTCCCAGTGCCCCCGGAAGGCCTCCTCGCTGACCAGCTTGCCCTTGTTCTCGTCCCAGTTGAAGAAGTTGTTGCAGAACTGGGTGAGGAAGGCGAAGCGGTCGTCGATGATCGCCTTCTGGAAGCCGTCGAAGAGGCTCTTCTCGACCCCCTCCGGGTTGTCGGAGGTCTTCAGCAACATTGGTGCTAGCGGCGCCAGCAGCACCGCCCGGTCGATCCGCTGCGAGCCGTAGACGCCCAGGTAGCGGGTCACCTCGCCGGTGCCCATCGAGTGGCCGACCAGGATCGCGTTGCGCAGGTCCAGCTCCGTCATCAGCACGTCGAGATCGGCCGCGAACGTGTCGTAGTCGTAGCCGAAGCTGGGCTGCGCCGAGCTGCCGAAACCCCGCCGGTCGTACGTGATCACGCGGTAGCCCGCCGCGAGCAGCGGGGTGCTCATCTTCTCCCAGGTCGCCCCGTTGAACGGGAAGCCGTGGATGAGCACGACCGGCTGCCCCTGGCCGTGGTCCTCGTAGTACAGGTCGATCGGGGCCGAGTTCTCCGTCCCCACGGTGATGAAAGGCATGCGCGTCTCCTGGTCACGTGACGGTCGGACGCCCGCGCTTTCCCACCCCGTACGCCGTTATGCCCCCGCCGGGGGACGCACCACGCAGTCGCGGTGCGTCCCCCGGCGTCGTCAGGGCTGCACGTAGAAGCTGTACGACGTGCTGTCCGTCCAGGTTCCGTCGGCCAGCCGGCCGCGTACGGTCATCCCGTAGCCGGTCGGGTGCGGCGGCGTCCAGGTGACCGTCGCCGTGCCCCCGGTCGCCGGGACGAGGCGGGGCTCGTCCTCACCGACCTGGTACTCGAACTCGACGATGCCGGCAGTGCCCCCGCTGAAGGTGAACCGGCCCGCCTGACCGGCGCCACCGCTCCACTGGCCGGCCGGGTACTCCGTCGAGGCCACCAGCGGCGCGGTGCCCACCAGGAAGACGTACTCGGTGACCGGGGAGAGCGTCCCGTCGCGCAGCCGCTGCCGCACGTAGAGGGTGTTCGTCCCGTTCCGGTCGGGCGTGATGGTCACGTCCGTGCTGGTGCTGTCGGTCGCGGCGGCCACCGTCTGCTCGGGGCCGTCGTTGATCCGGTACAGGTACTCCGCGACGTCCGGGTGGAGCTCGGAGTGGAAGCGCAGCCAACCGGGCACGCCGATGCCACCGCGGGGGGACCACTGGCTGTAGTAGCCGTACACGTTGACCTTGTCGCTCTTGACGATGAACGTGTACATCCGGGTCTGTGACGTGGTCCCGTCGGCGCCGTGGCTGGTCACGTCGAGGGTCGTGTAGCCCGAACTGCCGGGCGTGTACGTCACGCTGGCCGTGCCGTCCGCCGCCGCGTCGACGGTCTGCTCGTCGCCCCCGTCGAATCGGTAGGTGTACCGCTGGACCCCGGGCAGGCCCGGCCGGAAGGCGAACGTGGCCTCCCTGCCGACCCGCCCGTCGCTGCTGTCGCTGTCGTACGCGGACGACGTCACCACCGGGCCGGTCCAGACCTGGAACGGCCAGACATTCGGCGGGGACAGCTCACCCGAGGCGTACCGGGAGCGGACCGTCACGGACCGCTCGCCGGCCCGGTCCGGGGTCCAGGTCACCCGGGCCGACCCGTACTCCGCCGGCACGGTGCGCTCGGCCTCTCCGTCGAACTGGTAGACGTACTCCGTCACGTCCGGCATCGCCGTGTCGAAGTGGAACCCGATCGGGAGCCCCACCCCGTCGCGGCGCGGCCAGACCACCAGGTCGCCGGAGTACACGGAGGGCTTGTTGTCGATGACCGAGAACCCGTACGACGTGGTCACGGAGACCGTGCCGTCGGCGCGCTCCGACCGGACGTTGAGCTGGTACCAGTCGGCCGCGGGTGGGGTCCAGGCCAGGGTGGCCGTGCCGTCCGCCGCCGCGGGCACCCGCATCTCGTCGTCGTAGTTGAACGAGTAGCGGTACGCCACCACCTCGGTGGTACGCGGGCGGAACGTGAATTGTCCCTCCCGGCCCGCCACGCCGTCGCGGTCCCAGGCGAAGTCGGTCGACTCGACGGTCGGCGCGTCGTCGACGTGCACCGTCTGCTGCCGGGCACCCGAGAGCACGTCGCCCACGTACGCGGAGACCGTCAGCCGGTACTGCCCGTTGGCGGGGAACGTCACCCGCACACTCGCGGCGGCGCCCTCGGCCGGCACCCGGACCTCGGCGTCCTCGTTAAGGCGGTAGCCGAAGGAGGTCACCCCGGCGACCGGCGAGCCCATGGTCAGCGTGCTCGGCAGGCCGGGGCCCGCCACACTCACCTCGACGGACGGCTCGGTGTACCGGACCCAGAATTCGTACTCGCGCGGCGGCGAGCTGTTGCCGACCGCATCCACCGACGAGACGGTCATGGTCATCGGGCCGCTGCGCCGGGGGGTCCAGGTGAGGACGGCCGCGGCACCGGGGGCCGGGGCATCGATCCAGAGGTTGGTCCCCTGGTTGGGGTCGTAGTAGCGGTAGCGGACGACGTCCGTGTCGCCGCCCGCGTCGAAGCGGAACCTGCCCGGCACGCCCGGCCCCCCGGAGGCCTGGTCGCCGCCACCGGCCGGGTACTCCGCGGAACTCACCTGCGGGGCCTGCGCCGGCGCCTGCCGGTCAACCCGTACGTAGCAGGGGGCGGCCCACTCGGAGGTGCCGTCCCCGTCTCCGGCCCGGGCGGTCCAGGCGAGCACGGTGCCATGCGGATAGCTCGACAGGTCCCAGTCCGTGCGGAACTGCTGGCCGCCGCCGTAGCCGCTGCCGCCCCGCTCGCGGCGCTGGTCCGGCTGGTCCACCGGCCAGGCGGCGAAGGTGACGTCCGCCCGGTCGTTCTGGTCCGGCTCACTGGCGTTCGCCGCGAAGGTGGCGTATCCGCCGCCGACGGTGACCGGGTTGGCGGCGTCGCCGCAACCCCGGTCAGGGTAGACCGACAGCCCGCCGACGGTGGGCAGGCCGTTGTGCTGGACGTTGAGCGTCGGCCGGTAATAGAACCAGCGGCTGAGCTGCTGTTGCCGCTCGGCCTCCCCGCTCAGTCGCATCTCCAGGTGGAGCGTCGTCTCGCCCCGGGCGAGGGTGGCCCGGACCGTGTCGGCCAGGTCCTGCACGAGGTAGCCGGGGCACTCCTGGCCGGCGCCGGCGCTCATCGTGCCCAGTTTTTCTAGCTCCGCCGGCGGGGTCTTCCAGGAGTTCCCGTCGGTGAACGCGGCGGTACGCCACAACTCGACACCGGTGCTCCTGGTGCAGTCGGTGACCTGCCTCTCGCGGGCGACGAGGTCGGCGTCGAGCAACTGCCGGCCCGTCAAGCCGCCGAGGTCGATGGAGAAGTAGAAGCGGGAGGTGTGCGCGTTCTCCTCGTCGTCCAGCCAGCGGCCGACCGGCGCGTCCGTCTGGGTGCCGACGATCGCGCCGTGGGGTCTGGTCGAGTCGGTGTACGCCCAGCTCGACGCCGGGATCTGGCTGTAGTCGTATGCCTGTGCGACGGTGGGGACGGCGAGTGCGCCGCCGGTCGCGACGGTCAACGCCGCGGTGGCGGCGAGCACCCTTCGACGAAACACAGTGGATTAACCTCCGGGAGGGCTTCAGCGTGGATCACGCTGGCAGCGGCCACGTTAGCCATCGACGGCCCCCCCTGCTGTCCCGAACCGGGGACGATCAGCCGGTGCCATTTCCCCCGTCCGGGCAGGGTTCATCGCTCAGAGCGCGTACGGCAGCTCCACCACCTGGTCGTCGGTGACCTCGCCCGCGTGCGCCCACGCCTCGTAGACGCCCCGTTCCTGGCACTGCGCACCGGTCTGGGCCACCGCGTCCGGATCGGGCCGCCGCAGGCGCAGGCGCAGCCAGCCGGACTCCTCCCGCAGCACCAGACACGGCGCGCCCCGCCAGTCGACCAGGCGCAGCCGGCGGGCCGCCCAGTGCACCGGATACCGGGCGGCCCGGGTCATCGCGAGCACCCGGAACCCGCCGGGCAGGTCGGCCACCGCCTCGTACTCGCCGTCGGCGTAGCCGCCGACCAGTTGGGTGGAGCGGGGCGTCTCGCCCGTCGGCACGTACTCCTGGTCGGGGGACAGACCCGGCACCGCCGCCAGCAGGTGCCGCCACTGCGGGCCGACCATGCGCAGCCAGCCGCGCTGCTCGGCCTGGTAGCTGTAGAGCACCACCTCCGCGCCGTCGGCCGGGTAGGCGAGCAGGGTGGCGTTCGCCGGCATCGGCAGGTCGGCGAAGTCCCGGGTGACGAACTCCGGGACGAGCTGACCGCTGCTGGGCACGAAACCGGTGCCGAGCACCGCCCCGCCGAGCCGGTCCCGGGGCGCCAGCTCGGTCAGCCCCCGGTGCGCCGCGCCGACCGGCACGTCGTAGTCGCCCGGGTCGGCGGCCCGCCACCGCAGCACGTACGTCACGTCACCGCCCTCGGCGCCGCCCGTGCCGTCGGTGCGCAGCACCCTCGTCGCCGACGGGGTACGCAGGTGCGCCACGTCGTGCTCCCGGTAGCAGAACCCGTGCGGCAGCCAGCCGCGCACGTACCCGGCGAGCTGCCGGGCGGAGAGCACCTTGACCATCCGGGTGCCCCGCCGGATCACCGCCGAGGCGCGCACCGCTGCCAGCGTCGGATCGCCGGCCGCCGCCGGCTGCTGGCTGAGCTGCTGCACGTACGACCAGCCCCGCTCCCGGTGCAGCGGCACCAGCATCGGTGCCTCCGCCTCCTCACCCGGTGCTGCCGCCGGCTGCACGGCGGTGACCTCGGTGACGTGCACGAACCTGCGCCACGGCAGCGTCGAGCCGGGCCGGGGCGCCCACTCGAAGCCCGGCGCCTCCTCGGCGCCGAACAGCTCGTACGCCGCGCCCCGGGCGATTTCCTCCGCCGGGTACACCGTGCCCCCGTACGTCACGTGAAGGCCGTTTCCGCTGGTCTGGGGGATGAGCGTCACCCCGAGGACGCTAGGCGCGACAGATGCCGTCCCGGTGAACAGCCGGTGGCGTCCCCGGAACACGGGCCACCACCGGTGTGTGATGCTGGCCCCGATGAGCGAGCCCACCGAAACCCGCAAGCAGCGCGCCGCCCGCCGGGCGGGGGAGTTCCCGCCCGCGCCCGAGCCGCTGCCGCACCCCGTGCTGGACAGCCACACCCACCTCGACATCACCGTCAGCGAGGCCGGCGTACCGCCGCTGGCCCCGCAGTCGCAGGCAGCCGGCGGCCCCGCCGACGACCCGGTCGCCGTGGCCGTGGCCGTCGCCGCCTCGGTGGGCGTCGACCGGCTGGTGCAGGTCGGAGTGGACGTCGCCTCGTCCCGCTGGGGCGCGGACGTCGCCGACACCCACCCGGCCGTGCTGGCCACCGTGGCGCTGCACCCGAACGAGGCCCCCCGCCTGGCCGACCTGGACGAGGCGCTGCGTGAGATCGAGGCGCTCGCCGCCCGGGACCGGGTACGCGGGATCGGCGAGACCGGAATGGACTTCTTCCGCACCGGCGACGAGGGCCGCGCCGCCCAGGAGGAGAGCTTCCGGGCGCACATCGCGATCGCCAAGCGGTACGGCAAGGCACTTGTCATCCACGATCGGGAGGCGCACGCCGACGTGCTGCGGATCCTCGACGACGAGGGCGCGCCGGACACCGTGGTGCTGCACTGCTTCTCGGGCGACGCCGGCTTCGCCGCCGAGTGCGTCCGCCGGGGCTACCTGCTCAGCTTCGCGGGGACGGTCACCTTCGGCAGCGCCCGGGAGCTGCGCGAGGCCGCCGCGCTGACCCCGGTCGAGCAGCTCCTGGTGGAGACCGACGCGCCCTACCTGACCCCGATGCCGCACCGGGGCCGGCCGAACGCCTCGTACCTGATTCCGCTGACCGTACGGTCGCTCGCCGAGACGACCGGCGCGGACCTGGACCACCTCTGCGCCACCATCTCCGCCACCGGCGACCGCACCTTCGGCCCCTGGTGAAAGGAAGGGCCCCTTCCTAACGCATAGCGTTAGGAAGGGGCCCTTCCTTTCACCTACAGCGGCCCGCATAGGCTACGGGGTGTGACCGGTCTCCTCGGCCCGGCGGAGATCCGGGAACTGGCCGCCCGGCTGGGCGTCACCCCCACCAAGAGGCTCGGCCAGAACTTCGTCCACGACCCGAACACCGTCCGGCGCATCGTCACCGCCGCCGGACTGGCCCCGGACGACGTGGCGCTGGAGGTCGGCCCCGGCCTCGGCTCGCTCACCCTCGCCCTGCTCCCGGCCGCCGCGCACGTGCACGCCGTGGAACTCGACCCGACGCTGGCCGCCGCGCTGCCGGAGACAGCCGCCCGGCACGCGGGCGACGACGCCGCGCGGCTCACCGTGCACCACGCCGACGCGCTACGCGTACGCGCCGCCGAGCTGGCCGAGCCCGCGCCGACCGCGCTGGTGGCCAACCTGCCCTACAACGTGGCCGTACCCGTGGTGCTGCACCTGCTCGCCGAGCTGCCCAGCCTGCGGCACGGGCTGGTGATGGTGCAGAAGGAGGTCGCCGACCGGCTCGTCGCCGGCCCCGGCTCCAAGGTGTACGGCATCCCCTCGGTCAAACTCGCCTGGTACGCCTCCGCCCGTGCCGCCGGAAAAGTTCCGCCGAACGTCTTTTGGCCGGTGCCGAACGTCGACTCCGGACTGGTCGCCTTCGCCCGCCGCGAGCCGCCGCGCGCCGACGTACCCCGGGAACGGGTCTTCGCCGTGGTGGACGCGGCGTTCGCGCAGCGCCGCAAGACCCTGCGCGCCGCGCTGGCCGGCTGGGCCGGTGGTGCGGACCGGGCGGCCGCCGCCCTCACCGCCGCCGGCGTCGACCCCGGCGCGCGGGGGGAGTCGCTCTCCGTGGAGCAGTTCGCCGCCATCGCCGCGTCGGCTCCGGCCGCCCCGTCCGCAGCCCAGTAGGCTGACGCCGGTGCCCGCCGAGGAGGAGCTGATCGTGGAGAAGCCGTTCGACGTCCGCCTGCGCCCCCGGGACAGCGCCCGGTGACCGAGGCC
Organism: Micromonospora sp. NPDC047074; assembly: GCF_040643815.1. Lineage (NCBI taxonomy): Bacteria > Bacillati > Actinomycetota > Actinomycetes > Micromonosporales > Micromonosporaceae > Micromonospora > Micromonospora sp. NPDC047074. Next base: position 38,397 of record NZ_JBEYVB010000027.1, on the reverse strand, counting down.
TGGGGACCGGACGGCGAGGACGACCAGCCGCGACGCGGCGCCAGCGGGCCGGTCCGGGTGCGGGTGCCCGCGAAGGTCAACCTGCATCTCGGGGTGGGCCCGTTGCGCGACGACGGCTACCACGAGCTGAACACCGTCTACCACGCCATCTCCATCTACGACGAGCTGACCGCCCGCCGGGGCGACACGCTCACCCTCACCATGGAGGGCGAGGGCGCCGGCGAGCTGGCCCTGGACGACACCAACCTGGCCATCCGGGCGGCCCGCGCCCTCGCCGGCCACGCCGGGGTGCCACCGCACGCCAGGCTGCACCTGCGCAAGCAGATCCCGCTGGCGGGCGGGCTGGCCGGGGGCAGCGCCGACGCGGCCGCCGCGCTGGTCGCCTGCGACGCGCTCTGGGGGACCGGGCTGTCCCGCGACGAGCTGGCCCGGATCGCCGCCGACCTCGGCTCCGACGTGCCGTTCCTGATCCATGGCGGCACGGCCCTCGGCACCGGCCGGGGGGAGACGGTCAGCCCCGTGCTCGCCCGGCCCACCACCTGGCACTGGGTGGTGGCCGTCGCCGACGGTGGCCTCTCCACCCCGGCCGCCTACCGCGAGCTGGACCAGCTGCGTGCCGCCGGCACCGCCGGCGAGCCGCTGGGCAGCACCGACGCGCTCTTCGCCGCGCTGCGGCAACGGGACCCGCGGGTGCTCGCCGCGACCCTCGGCAACGACCTCCAGGACGCCGCCCTGGCCATGCGCCCGTCGCTGGCGGCGACTCTGAAGGCGGGCGAGGCGGCCGGCGCACTGGCCGGCATCGTCTCCGGCTCGGGGCCGACCTGCGTCTTCCTCGCCACGGACGCGGCCGACGCCGACCGGATCGCCGCCGAGCTGACCGCCGCCGAGGTGTGCCGCGAGGCCCGCACCGCCCACGGCCCGGTCCCCGGCGCCCGCCCCACCTGACCCCTCCGCCCCCCTCCCCCCGCCCGCCGTCTCTTCTCCGCGATCTTGCACTTTTGGCCCTCAGTATGGGTGGAATGTCTCCATTGTCGGGGCATCAAGTGCAAGATCGCGGGGGCTGCGCTGAGGGCAGCGCGGGGGGTGCGCGGGGGCAGCGCGGAGGGTGTCGCGGGGGACTGCGGCGGAGGGCCCGCGTGGGGTGGGGGGTGGGGTGGTCCGCGTAGGGTGGGGGGCTCGGGCGTCCCGGTGCCGATGGGCACAGGGGCGCTTTGATCATGGGAGGTGAGGTCGTGGCCAACATCGTCAACCTGGACCGGGTGTCCAAGGGCTACGGCGCCGCCGGGCCGCTGCTCACCGACGTCTCGCTCGGCCTGGACGACGCCGACCGGATCGGCGTGGTCGGCCTCAACGGCGCCGGCAAGTCCACCCTGCTGCGGCTGCTCACCCGCATCGAGGAACCGGACGACGGGCGCGTCACCCACCGCCGCGACCTGCGGGTCTCCTGGCTGCCGCAGAGCCTCCAACTCGCCCCCGACGCCACCGTGCGGGACGTGGTGCTCGGCACCGCCTGGCTCGACGAGAGCATGGGCGCCGAGCACGAGTGGGCCGGCGACGCCGGTGTCCGGGCCATCCTCGACGGCCTCGGCATGCCCCACCTCGGCCTCGACCAGCCGGTCGGCCCGATGTCCGGCGGCGAGCGGCGGCGGGTGGCGCTGGCCGCGCTGCTGGTCCGCGAGTCCGACCTGCTGATCCTCGACGAGCCCACCAACCACCTCGACGTCGGCGGGGTCGACTGGCTGGCGAAGTACCTTGTCGGCCGCAAGGGCGCGCTGGTCGTGGTCACCCACGACCGGTGGTTCCTCGACGCCGTCTGCACCACCACCTGGGAGGTCGCTGACCAGACCGTCCGGGCGTACGAGGGCGGCTTCGCCGCCTGGACGCTGGCCCGCGCCGAACGCGAACGGGTCGCCGCGGCCACCGAGGCCCGCCGGCAGAACCTGCTCCGCAAGGAGATCGCCTGGCTGCGCCGGGGGCCGCCCGCCCGCACCTCCAAGCCGCGCTTCCGGATCGAGGCGGCCAACGCCCTCATCGCCGACGTCCCGCCGGCGCGCGACACCATGTCGCTGCAACGGCTCGCCACCGCCCGGCTCGGCAAGCAGGTGTACGACCTGGAGCAGGTCACCCTGCACGCCGGTCCCAAGGAGATCCTGCGCGACGTCACGTGGCAGGTCGGCCCCGGCGACCGGATCGCCATCCTCGGCCGGAACGGGGCGGGCAAGACCACCCTGCTGCGGCTGCTGGCCGGGATCACCCGCCCCGACGGTGGGCGCTTCGCCACCGGCTCGACGGTGCGGCCGGCCTTCCTCTCCCAGGAGTTGGCCGAACTCCCCGGGCACCTGCGGGTGCTCGAAGCGGTCGAGGAGGTGGCCCGCCGGGTGCAACTCGGCGACCGGGAGGTCTCCGCCGCCCAGCTCGCCGAGGTCTTCGGCTTCGACGACCGGCGGCTGTGGACGCCGGTCAGCGACCTCTCCGGCGGCGAGCGCCGCCGGTTGCAGATGCTCCGGCTGCTCGCCGGGGAGCCGAACGTGCTCCTCTTCGACGAGCCCACCAACGACCTGGACACCGACACCCTCGCCGCGCTGGAGGACCTGCTCGACTCCTGGCCCGGCACCGTCATCGTGGCCAGTCACGACCGGTACCTCATCGAACGGGTCACCGACGTCGCGTACGGCATGTTCGGCGACGGGCGGCTGGTGCACCTGCCCGGCGGCGTCGACGAGTACCTCGCGCGGGCCGCCGGCCAGCCCGGGCCGGTGGCGTCGGAGGCGAGCCCCACGATCGACTCCGGGGCTCCCGCCGCGACCGGCATGTCCGCCGCCGAGGCGCGGCAGGCCCGCAAGGAGCTGGCCCGGCTGGAACGGCAGGTCGCCAAGCTGGAGCAGAAGGAGGCGGCGTTGCTCGACCAGCTCGCCGCGCACGCCACGAACTACGCCAAGGTGGCCGAACTCGACGCGCAGCTCAAGGAGCTGCGGGCCGAGCGGGAGCGGACCGAGGAGTCCTGGCTGGCCCTGGCGGACGAGATCCCGGCGATCTGAGCCTCCCGTGGCCGCGACGCCGCCACGGGAGGCCCCCGTGTGCGGCGTCACACCTCGACGTGCGGGACAATCGTCGGCGACCCCTCACCCGAACGGCGTTGGAGACTCAGACATGGCCCACACCCCCGTCAACCACCCCGCGCGGCCGGTCTACCGGGCGATCGGCGGGCTGACCGGTCTGTACCTCGTGGCCTTCGGCGCGGTCGGCGCCATCGCGAGCGCCGGCAACGAGCTCTTCGCCCAGGACGACACCCAGGTCCTCGGGCAGGGCACCAACCTCGGTTTCTCGCTGCTCAGCGCGCTGCTCGGGGTCGTGGTACTGGCCGGCACCGCGATCGGCCGCAACATCGACGTCGCGATCAACCAGTGGCTGGCGTACGCCCTTATGGTGATCAGCCTCGGCGGTCTCGCCTTCATCCAGACCGAGGCCAACATCTTCAACTTCAGCGTCTTCACCGTCATCGTGCTGATGGTGGCCAGCCTGATCCTGTTGATGGTCGGCATGTACGGCAAGGTCGGCACGGACGAGGAGCAGGAGGCCTGGCAGAAGGCCCGCCTCGTCCTCTGAGTGGTTGTGGGGTTTTCGCCGGAGCCCGACCTGCGCAGGGATCGAGCCTGACGCCCGGAGCAGGTCGGGCTCCGGCGAAAACCTGTCGTGGTCCCGCTCCGTCCGGCCTGTCGCTGCCCGGTGGAGTGGGATCCTTGTGGTTGTGCCTGTTGTCCGGCGGTTTGGCGGACGGCCGACCTCCTCCGGGGGACAATCAGGGTGAATGTCCTGATTGGTGGAGGGGTCATGCCGCACTTTCCCGTGAACCACCCGGCGCGACCGGTCTACCGGGTCCTCGCCGGTCTGGTGGGGCTCTACATCCTGGTCTTCGGCGTCTGGGGCGTCGCCCTGACGTGGGGCGACCCGCTCTTCGACCGGGGCAGCAACTGGGCGCTCGGCCTCCGCACCAACCTGGCCTTCTCGCTGGCCTCCGTCGTCTTCGGGGTCGTGCTGATCATCGGGGCGTCCCGGCGCAACAACCTCGGCCACTACATGAACCTGACCGCCGGGGTCGTCTTCCTGGTGACCAGCATCCTGATGATGTCCGTGCTCCAGACCGACGCCAACTTCCTCAACTTCTCGATGTCCACGGTCGTCGTGTCGATGTTCTTCGGCCTCCTGCTGCTCGGCACCGGCCTGTACGACAAGGTCGGCACCCACGAGCACGCCGAGGAGGAGCGGCGGCACCGCCACCACCCGGTCTCCGAGGCGCACGGCCGCTGACGCCCCGGATGCCGGAGCGGCCGGCCCGGGAGCGGTTCAGCGCCCCCGTACCGTGATCAGGCCCGGCTTCGCCTCCAGGTGCGACAGGCCGTTCCAGGCCAGGTTGACCAGGTGCGCCGCCACCGTCTCCTTGCGCGGCTTGCGCACCTCCAGCCACCACCGACCGGTCAGTGCCACCATCCCCACCAGCGCCTGGGAGTAGAGCTCAGCCAGCTTCGGGTCGTAGCCCCGGCTGGAGAACTCGGCGCCCAGGATGTGCTCCACCTGGTGTGCCACGTCGTTCATCACGCTGCTGAAGTTGCCCGTCGCCGACAGCACCGGCGACTCCCGCACCAGCACCCGGAAGCCGCTGGTCTCCTCCTCGATGTAGGTCAGCAGGGCCAACGCCGCCTGCTCCAGCAGCTCACGCGGATGGCCGGCGGTCAGGGCCGTGGTGATCCGGTCCAGCAGGGCGCGGACCTCCCGGTCCACCACCACCGCGTAGAGCCCCTCCTTGCCGCCGAAGTGCTCGTAGACCACCGGCTTGGAGACCTTCGCGCGGGCCGCCACCTCCTCGATGGAGGTGGCGTCGAAGCCGCGCTCGGCGAAGATCTCCCGGGCGATCGAGATCAGCTGCTCCCGGCGTTGGGCCGCCGACATGCGTACCCGGGAGGAGGGCTTGGAGACCGCGGCGGGAACCGCCCGCCGCCGGCGGGTCGTGCCGTCGCTGCCTGGGGCATCCGCCATGTCGTCGTCACTCCGCCGGCGCCCGTTGACGCCCTGTCGTGGGATGCTGCCGCCGCTGCTCCCGTTTCCCTCGGTCACCCGGCCATACTGTCAGGCACCCCCGGGCGGCACCGCCCGGTTTCCCGCTAGCTGACCGGCTTGACGAGCTTCGCGGCGACGCGCTCGGGCTTCGGCCAGCGCACGTCCCAGGCCGCGCCGGCCTTCTCGAACAGCCAGATCACCCGGGCCGAGATGTCCACCTGGCCGCGCAGGACACCGTGCCGGGCGCTGGTCGGATCGGCGTGGTGCAGGTTGTGCCAGCTCTCGCCGAGCGACAGGACCGCCAGCGGCCAGAAGTTCGACGCCCGGTCGCCCTGACGCAGCGCGAACGGCCGCTCGCCGTAGACGTGGCAGACCGAGTTGATCGACCAGGTCACGTGGTGCAGCAGCGCGATGCGGACCAGCCCGGCCCAGAAGAGCGCGGACAGCGCGCCCTGCCACGACCAGGTGAGCAGGCCGCCCATCAGCGCGGGGCCGAGCACCGAGACCACCACCAGCAGCGGGAAGAGCCGGTCCACCCGGTTGATGTCCCGGTCGGCGATCAGATCCGGGGCGAACCGCGTCCGGTTGGACAACTCCCGGCCGAAGAGCCAGCCGACGTGCGCGTGGAACAGGCCCTTGGTGAGACCCCGGACGCTCTCCCCGAACCGCCACGGCGAGTGCGGGTCGCCGTCCAGGTCGGAGAAGGCGTGGTGGCGCCGGTGGTCGGCCACCCACTGGATGATCTCGCCCTGGACGGCCAGTGAGCCGGAGACCGCCAGCGCGACCCGCAGCCACCGCTTCGCCTTGAACGAGCCGTGGGTGAAGTACCGGTGGTAGCCCACCGTGATGCCGAGCCCGGAGATCACGTACCAGAAGCCGGCGACGGCGACGTCGGTCCAGCTCAGCCAGCCGCCCCAGGCGACCGGCACGGCGGCGACGAGGGCCAGGAAGGGGATCACCACGAACGCCCAGAGGGCGACGAGGATGCCACGGGACTGCGTGCCCTGGGTGAGTGGCTTCGGTCCGGCGGCCGGCTCGAGGGATGTGGTGGACATGGCACCTCGCAGAGGGACGGAAGATCACGAAGTTACGCCTACGTCACCGTAACTTAGCTGCGCTCACGGCGCATCGGACAGCGGCGGTGATGAATGTGGCGGTACGGCGGCGAGCGGCGCACCCGGGCCGGCTGGCCGTGAGCCACTGTCGAGCTGCCCGCATAGACGGGGCACCGACCGCCTCTCCGCCCCACCGGCCACCGCGGCGGCGTTCGCACCGCGCATCCCGCTGGCGGTCCTGTTTGCGGGGCAGCTCGACAGCGCCCGCGACACACCCCTCGCCCCTGAGGGGAGCGCGGTGGCGTCAGCCGGGACAGCTGTCGTGGCTGTCCGGTGATCACGTGCCGCGTAGCCGCGAGCCCTACCGGCGGATCGAAGGTATGATCTCCGGGCTCTGCCAAATCGTCGGGCAGCGTGGGCCGGAACTTCCGGTTCGCGAAGTTTGACAGTTTTTGGGGTGTGGGGTAACGGCAACCCGCAGGCCTTTGGAGCCTTGAGCTCCTGGTTCGAATCCAGGCACCCCAGCTCGCCGCCGCGTCTGCCGGCATTCGTGCGGCCATGCCAGCCGGCGGCTCACCGTCTGGTTAGCATGGCCGCGAGAGTGTCCGCCATCCCGACGGGAGCCCGCGTCGTGTCCCAGCCCCACCTCCGCACCGTTGTCGTGCTCGCCGCCGGTGAGGGCAAGCGGATGAAGTCGGCGCTGCCCAAGGTGCTGCACCCGCTGCTCGGCCGTACCCTCGTGGGCCACGTGCTCGCCGCCGCCGCGCCCCTGGCCGCGGACCGCACCGTGGTCGTGGTGGGCCACGGCGCCGACCAGGTCCGCGCGCACCTCGCGGAGATCGCCCCGGAGGCCACGCCGGTGCTCCAGGCCGAGCAGCTCGGGACCGGGCACGCCGTCCGGATCGCGCTGGACGCGGCGCCGGACGCCACCGGCACCGTGGTCGTCATCAACGGTGACGTGCCGCTGCTCCGACCGGAGACGGTGGCCGCGCTGGTGGAGGCGCACGAGGGCGCGGGTGCGGCGGCGACCGTGCTCGCCGCCGAGGTGCCCGACCCGACCGGCCTGGGTCGGATCGTGCGGAGCGCCGACGGGCGGCTCGAACAGATCGTCGAGGAGCGCGACGCCACCGACGCCCAGCGCGCGATCCGGGAGATCAACGCCGGCATCTACGCGTTCGACGCGGCCCGGCTCCGCGACGCGCTGGGCAAGCTGTCGACCGACAACGACCAGGGCGAGGAGTACCTGACCGACGTCTTCGCCCTGCTGGGCTCGGCCGGCGAGCCGGTGGCGGTGCACGTCGCCGCCGATCATGTCGAGACGCTGGGCTGCAACGACCGGGTCGAGTTGGCCGCGCTGCGCCGGCTGCTGCGCGACCGGGTCAACGAGGCGTGGATGCGTACCGGGGTCAGCCTGCTCGACCCGGACACCACCTGGATCGACGTGACGGTCGCCCTCGACCGGGACGCGGTGGTCGACCAGAACACCCAGCTGCGCGGCGGCACGGTGGTCGGCACCGGCGCGGTGGTCGGCCCGGACGTGACGCTGATCGACACCGTCGTCGGCCCGGGCGCCACGGTGTTGCGCAGCCACGCCGTGGGCGCGGAGGTCGGCCCGGGCGCCACCGTCGGCCCGTACGCGTACCTGCGGCCGGACGCCCGGCTGGCCGAGAAGGCCAAGGTCGGCACGTTCGTCGAGGTGAAGAACTCCGAGGTGGGCCCGGGCGCGAAGGTGCCGCACCTGTCGTACGTGGGTGACGCGACGATCGGCGCGAAGGCCAACATCGGGGCGGCGACGATCTTCGTGAACTACGACGGCGTGAAGAAGCACCGCACCACGGTCGGCGAGGCCGCGTTCATCGGCTGCGACACCAGCCTCATCGCGCCCGTCGAGGTGGGTGCCGGGGCGTACGTGGCGGCGGGCAGCGCCATCGCGCAGGACGTGCCGCCGGGGGCGCTCGGGGTGACCCGGGCGCCGCAGCGCAACATCGACGGCTGGGTGGCCCGCAAGCGGGCGGGCACGGTCTCCGCCGAGGCGGCCACGCGGGCCGGGACGGCTGGTCAGGGTGCGTCGGCGCCGGCCTCCGGGGCAAGTGAAGGTGAGGCAATCCACGGGGATGCCGAGGCGGTCAGGTCGGCGTCCGGCCCGGGGGATACTGCAACCGAATAGTCCCCGGCCCACCACCACCGCCGGGAACCACCGAGCAACGGGAGCAGACGGGCCCATGGGCAGCATCGTCGCCGAAAACCGCAAGAGCCTGATGCTTTTCTCCGGACGTGGCTTTCCGGAGTTGGCCAAGGAGATCGGTGAGGTGCTCGGCGTCGCGCCGACGCCGGCCGACGCGTACGACTTCGCCAACGGTGAGATCTTCGTACGGTTCAAGGACTCGGTGCGCGGTTCGGACGCCTTCGTGGTCCAGTCCGTGACGCACGGGGTCAACACCTGGGTCATGGAGACCCTGATCATGATCGACGCGTTGAAGCGCGGGTCGGCCAAGCGGATCACCGTCGTCCTGCCGTTCTACCCGTACGCCCGGCAGGACAAGAAGCACCGCGGCCGGGAGCCGATCTCGGCCCGGCTGGTGGCGGACCTGCTGAAGACGGCCGGGGCGAACCGGATCCTCACCGTCGACCTGCACACCGCACAGATCCAGGGTTTCTTCGACGGCCCCGTCGACCACCTCTTCGCGATGGACATCCTCGCCGAGTACGTCCAGCACAAGTACGCCGGCCGCCCGATGACGGTGGTCGCGCCGGACTCCGGCCGGGTGCGGGTGGCCGAGCGGTGGACCGACCGGCTGGGCGGCTGCCCGCTGGCCTTCATCCACAAGACCCGGGACCCGTTGAAGCCGAACCAGGTGGTGGCGAACCGGGTGGTCGGTGAGGTCGAGGGCCGGGTCTGCCTGATCGTCGACGACATGATCGACACGGGCGGCACGATCTGCGGGGCGGCGGACATCCTCCGGGAGTCCGGCGCGGCCGACGTGATCGTCGCCTCCACCCACGCCCTGCTCTCCGACCCGGCGACCGAGCGGCTGAAGAACGCCCCGATCAGCGAGGTCCTGGTGACCAACACGCTGCCGCTGCCGCCCGAGAAGCAGCTCGACAAGATCACCGTGCTGTCGATCGCGCCGCTGCTGGCGCGGGCGATCCGCGAGGTCTTCGACGACGGCTCGGTGACCACCCTCTTCGGCGGCCTGAGCTGAGCGTCCGGCACCGGGTCGGCCGGGTGGCGCCACCGCCGCCGGCCCGGTGCCGCCGGGACACGACCGGGCACCGCCCGGATCCGCACGGGTGCCGCATCGGCCTGCGGGCCGTCGGTGACGGTGATAAGGGGACTGCCGGCAAGCTCGGAAACAGCTCGGGTAGACTGGTGCGGTTGCCACGGCGAGGGTGCCCGGCGGGCCGCTGAGAAGCGCCGCACGGAGGCACCGTCATCGACGCGGTGCTCCGGGCAGTCGTTCTCGACGCTTGAGCCCCAGCGAGCCCCTCGCCCAGCACCGCCAGTCGACAAGCCGCCGCAGCGAAAGCATCAGGAGTTTCCCCGTGTCCGAGGTAAAGATCAGCGCCGAGCCCCGTACCGAGTTCGGCAAGGGTGGTGCCCGTCGTACCCGCCGGGCCGGCAAGGTGCCCGCCGTGCTGTACGGCCACGGCGAGAAGCCCAAGCACATCGCGCTGCCGGCCCGTGAGTTCGCGGCCGCGATCCGCAAGGGCGGCGCCAACCAGCTCTTCGCGATCGAGGTCAGCGACGGCACCCAGGTGCTGGCCCTGCCGAAGGCGATCCAGCGTGACCCGATCAAGGACAGCTTCGAGCACGTCGACCTGCTGCTCGTCCGCCGGGGCGAGAAGGTCACCGTCGAGGTCCCGGTCCAGCTGACCGGCGAGGCCGCGAAGGACACCCTGATCGTGCACGACCACGACACCCTCTCGGTGACCGCCGACGCCACCAAGGTGCCGGACCACCTGGAGGCGTCGATCGAGGGCCTGGAGGCGGGCACCCAGGTCACCGCCGGCGACGTGGAGCTGCCGGCCGGCGTCGAGCTGGTGGCCGACCCGGAGCTGCCGGTCGCCGCGGTGACCGCCGCGCCGACCGCCGAGCAGCTCGAGGCCACGCTCCCCGAGGTCGAGGTGGCCACCGAGGAGGCCGAGGCCGAGGTCGGCGAGGAGACCGCCGAGGCCGCCGAGGCGCCGGCCGCCGAGGGCGAGGAGACCACCGAGGCGAAGACCGAGGCCTGACCGGTCCGCATCGTTGCGACAGGCGTCCCCGCGCGGTCGGGGGCGCCTGTCGGCGTATCGGTCTCCGGACGGGCGGGTGACGGCGAGCAGCGGAAGGGCTGGGCATGACGGACGAGACGGGGCCGTGGCTGGTGGTCGGCCTGGGGAACCCCGGTCGGGAGTACGCCGGTAACCGGCACAACGTCGGCTTCATGGTGGCGGACCTGCTGGCGGGCCGGCTCGGCGCGAGGTTCGGCCGGCACAAGCGGGCGGTGGCGGAGGTCGCCGAGGGGCGTCTCGGGTTCGGCGGGCCGAAGCTGGTGCTGGTCAAGCCGCTGACCTACATGAACCTCTCGGGCGGGCCGGTGGCCGGCCTGGCCCAGTTCCACAAGGTGCCGCCGGGCCAGGTGATCGCGGTGCACGACGAGCTGGACATCGGCTACGGCCAGCTGCGGGTGAAGTGCGGCGGCGGCGAGGGCGGGCACAACGGCCTGCGGTCGATGACGAAGTCGCTGGGCACCAAGGAGTACGTCCGGGTGCGGTTCGGCATCGGCAGGCCGCCGGGGCGGCAGGATCCGGCGGACTACGTACTGTCGGATTTCGGCGCGGCCGAGCGCAAGGAGCTGGAGTTCTTGGTGGACCGGGCCGCGGACGTGGTGGAGTCGGTGGTCACCAGGGGTGTGGAGCCGACGCAGAACCTCTATCACGGAGTTTGAGCACCCGGCCGGGTGCCGGCGGCCGGTAGTCTTCGCCTTTCGGGTGCGGCGGTCCGGCGACGCGGGTTGTCGGCGGCGGGGCGTTCCCGGCACGGGCTCGGCGAGCGACGGGAGCAGGAGTCATGGGCAGTCCTCCGATGATCGACGGCGAGTTCGCCCGGTGGCTCGCGGCCCGGGCCGGCCAGGCGCTGCTCAACCTGCGCGCCGAGGTGGGCTTCGCCGACGCGGGGGCGTTGAAGTCGGCGGGTGACAAGGTCTCGCACGACCTGATCCGCACCGAGTTGGCCAGGTGGCGGCCGGGTGACGCGGTCCTCTCCGAGGAGGACGAGGGCTCGCGGCTGGCCTGGGCGGCGGAGGTGAACGCCGGGGCGGTGTCCCGGCTGACCGCCGACCGGGTGTGGATCATCGATCCGCTGGACGGCACCCGGGAGTTCTCCGAGGAGGGCCGCGCGGACTGGGCGGTGCACGTGGCGCTCTGGGCCCGTACCGCGCCGACGTCGCACGGCCTGGTCGCGGGGGCGGTCGGGCTGCCGGCGCAGCACCGGGTGCTGGGCACCGACCACCCGCCGGCGTACCCGCCGATGACGGTGGAGGCGGCGGCGGGTGGCGGGCGGACGATCCGCCTGGCGGCGAGCCGGAGCCGGCCGCCGGTGTTCCTGACCGACCTGGCCGAGGACGTCGGGGCGCACCTGGTGCCGATGGGATCGGCCGGTGCCAAGATCGCCGCGGTGGTCACCGGTGAGGTGGACGCCTACATCCACGCGGGCGGGCAGTACGAGTGGGACTCGGCGGCGCCGGTGGCTGTGGCGACGGCCACCGGCCTGCACGCTTCCCGGATCGACGGTTCTGCGCTGAAATACAACGAGGCGGATCCGCGTCTACCGGACCTGCTGGTCTGTCGCAAAGATCTCGCCAGTCGGTTGCTTGCAGCGTTGCAGCGTCATTCCGGGTAGCCTGAGCGGCACTTCTTGACATGCCCGACCGGAAAGGTCTGGAATCACAGGATGAGCGGATTCGAGCGAAGCGAGCCCGTGTCATGACCACTCCCGCCGCCTACCAGGTGTCGCACCTCGACGCGCTGGAGGCCGAGAGCGTCTTCGTGATGCGCGAGGTGGTCGCCGAGATGGAGCGGCCGGTGCTGCTCTTCTCCGGCGGCAAGGACTCGATCGTGATGCTCCGGCTGGCGCAGAAGGCGTTCGCCCCGGCCAACATTCCCTTTCCGGTCATGCACGTCGACACCGGGCACAACTTCCCCGAGGTGCTCGAATACCGGGACCAGCGGGTCGCCGAGCTGGGCCTGCAACTGGTCGTGGCCAGCGTGCCGGAAGCCCTGACCAGCGGGCTGGTGCGCGAGTCGGCCGACGGGATGCGTAACCGGATCCAGACGCCGGTGCTGCTGGACGCCGTGGAGAAGCACCGGTTCGACGCCCTCTTCGGCGGCGCCCGCCGCGACGAGGAGAAGGCCCGGGCCAAGGAGCGCGTCTTCAGCTTCCGCGACGAGTTCGGCCAGTGGGACCCGAAGAACCAGCGGCCGGAGCTGTGGGCGCTCTACAACGGCCGGCACCACCCGGGCGAGTCGATCCGGGTCTTCCCGCTGTCCAACTGGACCGAGCTGGACGTCTGGCACTACATCGCCCGCGAGCGGATCGCCCTGCCGTCCATCTACTACGCGCACGAGCGCGAGGTGATCGAGCGCGACGGCATGCTCTACGCGGTCAACGAGTTCTTCCGCCCCCGGGCGGGCGAGGAACGTGTCAAGTTGCGGGTGCGCTACCGGACGGTGGGTGACGCGTCCTGCACCGCGGCCGTCCTCTCCGACGCCGACACGGTCGAGAAGGTCATCGAGGAGGTCGCCGCCACCCGGATCACCGAGCGGGGCGCGACCCGGGGCGACGACCGGGTCAGCGAGGCCGCCATGGAGGACCGCAAGCGGGAGGGCTACTTCTGATGACCACCGAGACCGTCGCGGACACGGCGGACACCCGGGCCGTGCCGGAGGGCCGCTCGATGGACCTGCTGCGCTTCGCGACCGCCGGCAGCGTCGACGACGGCAAGTCGACGCTGATCGGCCGGCTGCTCTACGACACGAAGTCGCTCTTCACCGACCAACTCGCCGCCGTCGAGGCGGTCAGCGCCGCCCGGGGCGACGAGTACACCAACCTGGCGCTGCTCACCGACGGCCTGCGGGCGGAGCGCGAGCAGGGCATCACGATCGACGTGGCGTACCGCTACTTCGCCACCCCCCGGCGGAAGTTCATCATCGCGGACACGCCGGGGCACATCCAGTACACCCGCAACATGGTCACCGGGGCGTCGACGGCCGACCTGGCGCTGATCCTGGTGGACGCCCGCAAGGGCCTGGTCGAGCAGTCCCGCCGGCACGCGTTCCTCTGCTCTCTGCTGCGGGTGCCGCACCTGGTCCTCTGCGTCAACAAGATGGACCTGGTCGACTGGTCGCAGGAGGTCTTCGAGCGGATCGCCGACGAGTTCACCGCGTTCGCCGCGAAGCTCGACGTGCCCGACCTGACGGTGGTGCCGATCTCCGCGCTGCGCGGCGACAACATCGTCACCCGGTCGGAGAACATGCCCTGGTACGAGGGCCCGTCGCTGCTGCACCACCTGGAGCGGGTGCACATCGCCAGCGACCGCAACCTGGTCGACGTCCGGTTCCCGGTGCAGTACGTGATCCGTCCGCAGTCCACCACGGTCACGGACTACCGGGGCTACGCCGGCCAGGTCGCCTCGGGCGTGCTCAAGCTGGGCGACGAGGTGATGGTGCTGCCGTCCGGCTTCACCAGCCGGATCGCCGCCGTGGAGACCGCCGACGGGCCGGTCGCGGAGGCGTTCCCACCGATGTCGGTGACCGTACGCCTCGAAGACGAGATCGACATCTCCCGGGGCGACATGATCTGCCGTCCGAACAACTCCCCGGCGGTGTCGCAGGACATCGAGGCGATGGTGTGCTGGATGGACGAGACGCGCCCGCTCCAGGTCGGCGGCAAGTACGCGATCAAGCACACCACCCGCACGGTGCGGGCGATCGTACGCGGGCTGCACTACCGGCTGGACATCAACTCGCTGCACCGCGACGAGTCGGCGGGCGGGCTGAAGCTGAACGAGATCGGCCGGGTGCGGCTGCGTACGACCGCGCCGCTGCTCGCGGACGAGTACCGCCGCAACCGCACCACCGGCGGCTTCGTGATCATCGACGAGACCACCAACCGTACGGTGGGCGCGGGGATGATCGTCGAGGCGCAGTGACCCTGCGGGCCCGCCCGTTGACCCGTCTGCCCGTCGACGCGTCTGTCCGTCGGGCTGCATGATCACGCTCGATCCAGGAAGTAGTGGCCTCATCCATCGATGAGGCCACTACTTCCTGGATCGAGCGTGATCATGTCGGGTCGGCCCGGGGCGTGCCGGTGTTGGCCAGGGCCGGCTGACTCGCGCGGGCCACGAGGCGGGTCCAGACCCGGTAGCCGGCCCAGCGGATCGCCGGGAGGGCGCGGCGCTTGAGCTGACGCCAGGCACGGAAGGCGAGAACCGCGCCGGTCGGGAGCAGCAGCAACGCGGCGATCCCGCCGGCAGGGCTCTCGGCCTCCGGCGCGAGACCGCTGACCACGAGAGCACCGAACGCCGCGGTGGTCAGCAGCAGGCAGAGCACGACCGACGTCGAGCGGAGCTGGCGGCGCAACTGTGAGCGCACCGCCGGCAGTTGCCGCCGCCAGGCCCACAGGGCCCACCCGGCGACGACCGCCAGGGCGGCCACGGCCGCGCCGAGCCGGGCCGGGGGGCCGGCTCCGACCGCCGCGAAGAGCGCCCAGTGGCAGACGCCGGCCAGCGTCACCGCGTCGAACAGCCGCCAGCACACGGCTGCCGCGACCGCCTCGTACGCCAGGGCGGCCCCCCGGTCGTGCGGGTCGGCGGCCAGCGCGTCGCTGAACCCCCGCGCCGCCCGGCCCACCCGGTCCTGGGACGCATCCATCCTGGCCAGCAGGGCCAGCGCCGGCTCGTACGTCGGGTCCAGGGCGAGGGCCTGCCGGCAGGCGTCCCGGGCGGCCCTGAGCCGGCCCATCCGGAGGTGGATCCGGGCGTCCAGCAGGTGGATGTCGGGAAGGTCGTGGCGGATCTCCCGGGCGATGTCGGCGTGCCGGCGGGCGGCCACGACGCGGGTGGGGTTGCCCAGGGCCAGCAGCGCCTCCGCCAGGAGCCCGTGGGCCTCCCAGGAGCGCGGCGTGAGCTCCAGGGAACGCTGGGCGGTGGCCGCCGCGTAGCCGGGATGCCCGGCCGCCAGGAAGATCCGCGCCTTCTCGGCCAGCAGGTGATCCTGGACGCGGGCGACGCCGAGGGCCTGGTCGATCACGCGCATGGCCTCCGCCAGCTGGCCCATCGACCGGTGGCAGCGGGCCAGGTGCAGCAGCAGCCCGGCGTGGTGGGGCTGGGCGGCCAGCGCGTCGCGCAGCAGTCGCGCCGCCTCCTCGTGCCGGCCGACGCGGCTCAGCGCCTGCGCCCGTTCCTGGGCGTTGGTGCCGGCGTCGCTCACGATTCCTCCTCCGTCGGGATCCGGCCGGCGCCGGGGCCGGGCAGGACGGTGACGTGGCCGGGTGCGGTGAAGCCGCGGGCGGCGTACGCGGCCGTGACGGCGGTGGCGACCGGGGTGGCCCGCTCCGCGTCGACCAGGGCGAGGACGCAGCCACCGAAGCCGCCGCCGGTCATCCGGGCACCGAGCGCCCCGGCCGCCAGGGCCGCCTCGACGGCCGTGTCGACCTCCGGGACGGTGATCTCGAAGTCGTCCCGCATGGAGGCGTGCGAGGCGGTCAGCAGCGGGCCGATCTCGCGTACCCGGCCAGAACGCAGCAGCGCGACCGTGTCGAGCACCCGCTGGTTCTCGGTGACGACGTGCCGCACCCGGCGCCGGGTCTCTTCCTCGTCGAGCCGGGCCAGCGCGCCGGCCAGCCCGTCGGCGGGCACGTCCCGCAGCGCCGTGACGCCGAGCAGCCCGGCCGCGCGCTCGCAGGAGGTGCGGCGGGCGGCGTACTCGCCGTCGGCGTGCCGGTGCGGGGCCCGGCTGTCGACGACCAGCACGGCGAGGCCGGCGGCGTCCAGGTCGAACGGGACGTGCTCGACGGACTCGTCGCGGCAGTCCAGGAAGAGCGCGTGCCCGTCCCAGCAGCGGACCACCGCCGACTGGTCCATGATCCCGGTCGGCGCGCCCACGTAGCGGTTCTCCGCCCGCTGGGCCAGCCGGGGCCACCGCTCGGTGGGCAGGTCCAGCCCGCCGAGGTCGACCAGGGCGGCCAGCACGGCGGCCTCCAGCGCGGCCGAGGAGGACAGCCCCGCGCCCAGCGGCACGTCCGAGGCGATGGCCAGCCGCGCGCCGGGCACCCGGTGCCCGGCCTCCCGCAGCGCCCAGACCACCCCGGCCACGTACGCGCCCCAGCCGGTGACCCGGCCGGACCCGGTGACCTGGTCGGCGCCGAAGCTGATCGTCTCGCCGGACAGCTCGGACCAGACCGTCCAGGCCTCGCCGGGTTGCGGGGCGGCGGCGGCCACCGTCCGCAGCGGCAGGGCGAAGGGGAGCACGAAACCGTCGTTGTAGTCCGTGTGCTCGCCGATCAGGTTCGCCCGCCCGGGAGCCGCCCAGCGGCCGGCGGGCGGCTCGCCGTACGCCTCGGTGAAGCCGGTGGCGGCACGGTCGGCGACGTCGGCGGTCGCCGGTCGGCGCGCGGCGGCGGGGCCGCTCACGGCCGGTCGAGGACGTGGGCCTGGTAGAAGGCCCAGGCGTCGGTGACGATGCCGGACAGGGCCGGCTGCCGCGGCTCCCAGCCCAGCTCCTCGCGGGCCAGCGCGGACGACGCGACCAGCTCGGCGGGGTCGCCCTCGCGGCGCGGCGCGACCTCGACCGGCACGGGGTGCCCGGTGACCTCGCGGACCACGTCGACCACCTGGCGGTTGCTGAAGCCGTTGCCGTTGCCGAGGTTGTAGATCCGGTGCTGGCCGGCGGTCGCGGCGTCGAGCGCCAGCAGGTGCGCGCGGGCCAGGTCGGCGACGTGGATGTAGTCGCGTACGCAGGTGCCGTCGACGGTCGGGTAGTCGTCGCCGAAGAGCTGGAGCTTCTCCCGCCGGCCGGCGGCCACCTCCAGGGCGATCGGGATCAGGTGGGTCTCCGGGTCGTGCCGCTCGCCCAGCGCGACGTCCCCGTCGAGGTACGCGCCGGCCACGTTGAAGTAGCGCAGCGAGACGGCGGCGAGGCCGTGCCCGATCGCCTCCGAGGTGAGGGCCATGTCGACGGCGAGCTTGGTGGCGCCGTACGTGTTGGTGGGGGCCTTGACGGCGGTCTCCGGGATCGGCAGCTCGGCGGGGTTGCCGTAGACGGCGGCGGTGGAGGAGAAGACGAGGCGGGGCACGCCGGCGGCCCGGACCGCGTCGATCAGGGCGATCGAACCGACCGTGTTGACGTGCCAGTAGAGCTCGGGCCTGACCATCGACTCGCCGGCGGCGATCAGGGCGGCGAAGTGCAGCACCCCGTCGAAGCCCGCGCCCGGGGTGAGCACCCGCGCGGCGTCGTGGAGGGGCGCGTCGACGTACGTCGCCTCGGGGGCGAGTGCCTCCCGGTGGCCGGTGCGCAGGTCGTCGAGCACCACCACCTCGTGGCCGGCGTCGAGCAGCATCCGGGTCACCACGCTGCCGATGAAGCCGGCGCCACCGGTGACGAGCAGTTTCACGTCGGTCTCCTCCCACCTGACCGCCCGGTCGCGGCCATGTCGTGATCACCCTACGGCCGGTGGTACCGTGCCCGCCCTCCCTCGGCAACTCCGCCATTCCACTACGAACTCCCATCATCGAACAGAGGCGAACACGGGCAGCCTGGCGGCGTGGCGCTGTCTACCATCACTGTCATGCGGGAAGCGGGTGGTCCCGGGACGCGGCGACGCGCCCTGAACCGGCCGCGCCGCGAGCCGGGGCCGGTGGCCCGGGCCGTCGCCCGGATCGTGGTCCGCGCCGCCGACGGCGCCACCCGGGCGGTGACCGCACTGCTCGGCGCCAGCCCGTCGGCCGGGCGGGAGCGGATCAGCGAGGCGGAGCTGCGCGACCTCGTCGCCGCCAACACCCGGCTGGATCCGGTCGAGCGCCGGATCATCGACGAGGTGCTGGTCGCGGGCGCGAGCCTGATCCGTGAGGTGATGATGCCGCGCACCGAGGTGGTCTTCCTCTCCGCCCGGCTGACCATCGCCGAGGCGGAGCGGCTGGTCCGGGCCGAGACGCACACCCGCTACCCGGTGGTCGACGGCACCCACGACGACGTGGTCGGCTTCGTGCACCTGCGGGACGTGCTGCTCCGCCCCGACCTCGATCCGTGCACCACGGTCGGCGAGCTGACCCGGGAGGTGAAGCGGCTGCCCGGCAGCAAGCGCGTGCTCGCCGCGCTCAGCGAGATGCGCCGGGAGCGCCAGCACCTCGCCGTGGTGGTCGACGAGTACGGCGGCACGGCCGGCATCGTCACGCTGGAGGACCTGATCTCCGAGCTGATCGGGGAGATCCACGACGAGTACGACACGGCTCCCGACCCGGTGCACGCGGGGCTTCCCGCCGTGGTGGACGGCCGGCTCAACCTCGCCCACTTCGCCGAGCGCACCGGGGTGCGCCTGCCCTCCGGCCCGTACGAGACGGTCGGCGGCTTCGTGATGGCGGCGCTGGGCCGGCTTCCGCTGCCCGGTGACGAGGTGCCGGTGGCCCCCGGCCCGGCCGGCGACGGCGGCGCGGAGCCCGACGACCCGGCCGGCGGGTGGCTGCTGCGCGTGCTCACGCTGGAGGGGCGGAGAGTTGCCCGACTCACGGTCTCCGCCGTGCGCCTGCCGGAACCGAGGCGTGAGGTCGCCACCCCGACACCGGCGGGCCGGAGCCGACCCGCCGGCCCGTCATGACGCCCGCCGGGTGTTGCTGACAGAATTGTCGGCATGCCCGACGTACCCGCCCGCCCCCGCGTCTTCTCCGGCATCCAGCCGACCGCCGGTTCGTTCCACCTCGGCAACTACCTGGGCGCCGTGCGGCACTGGGTGGCGTTGCAGGACACCCACGACGCCTTCTACTGCGTGGTCGACCTGCACGCGATCACCGCCGGGCACGACCCGCAGGAGCTGACGCGCCGGTCCCGGGCGGCGGCGGCGCAGCTCTTCGCCGTGGGCATCGACCCGGAGCGCAGCACGCTCTTCGTGCAGTCGCAGGTGCCGGAGCACCCGCAGCTCGCCTGGGTGCTCGGCTGCATCACCGGGTTCGGCGAGGCGAGCCGGATGACCCAGTTCAAGGACAAGTCGCAGAAGCAGGGCGGCGACCGGGCGAGCGTCGGGCTCTTCACCTACCCGATCCTCCAGGCCGCCGACATCCTGCTCTACCAGGCGAACGCGGTGCCGGTGGGCGAGGACCAGCGCCAGCACCTGGAGCTTTCGCGCGACCTGGCCCAGCGGTTCAACTCGCTGTTCGGGCAGACCCTGACGGTGCCCGCGCCGCACATCGTCAAGGACACCGCGAAGATCACCGATCTCCAGGACCCGACGGCCAAGATGTCGAAGTCGTCGTCCTCGCCGGCTGGCATCGTCGACCTGCTGGAAGACCCGGCCCGCTCGGCCAAGAAGATCCGTTCCGCGGTCACCGACACCGGGCGGGAGATCGTCTTCGACGCCGAGACCAAGCCCGGCATCTCCAACCTGCTCACCATCTACTCCGCGCTCAGCGGCCGGAGCATCGACGACCTGGTCGCCGCGTACGCCGGCAAGGGCTACGGCGACCTGAAGAAGGACCTCGGCGAGGTGGTGCGGGAGTTCGTCGGCCCGATCCAGGAGCGCACCCGGACCTACCTCGACGACCCGGCCCAGCTGGACAAGCTGCTCGCCGCCGGTGCCGAGAAGGCCCGGGCGGTCGCCGGGGCGACGCTGCGCACCGTGTACGAGCGGGTGGGCTTCTTCCCACCGGTGCGCGGCGAGTAGCGCCGCGTCGCGACGGGTGAGGGCGGACGGGTCGGTGGCCGGAGGGGTGGCGCGCAGCGTGGATCGCAGGGACGGGGCGCCCGGGGCCGGTGACACCATCCAGATCGGCATCGCGGTGGACATCCCGGAGCCGTGGGGCGGCATGCTGACCCGGCGCCGGGTCGAGGCCGGCGACCCGCAGGTGGTACCCGCGCACGTGACCCTGCTCGGGCCGACCGAGATCCCGGTGTCGACGCTGCCGGCGGTGGAACGGCACCTCGGCGCCGTCGCCGCCGCCCACCTGCCGTTCACCCTGCACCTGCGGGGCACCGGCACGTTCCGGCCGGTGACCCAGGTGGTCTTCGTGGCGGTGGCCGCCGGGATCAGCGAGTGCGAGCTGCTCGCCGCCGCGATCAACGCAGCCCCGGAGCTGCACCGGGAGGCGCGCTTCCCCTACCACCCGCACGTCACCGTCGCGCAGGACGTCGCGCCGGAGGCGCTGGACCGGGCGTACGAGGATCTGGCCGACTTCTCCGCCATGTTCGAGGTCGAGGCGTTCACCCTCTTCTCGCACAGCGGGCAGACCCGGTGGCAGCCGCGCCGGGACTTCCGGCTGGGCGGCTGAGCGGTCGGCCGGGTGCGCCAGGCACGGCGCGGGATGCCGGCCGGTCGCCCGCACGGCGGCGGGGGATCGGCGAGGATGAGCGCGTGAACCTGCTGGGCCGCCTGGAGGCGGGCATCGACCGCCGGATCAGCGCCGCGCGCCGCCGGTGGGGTACCGCCGACCACCTGTGGCGGGCCGGCGTGCTCTACACCGACGTGCTGGGCGGGCGGCTGGCCGCCGCGATCGCCTACTACGGCTTCTTCGCGGTCTTCGCGCTCGCGCTCGTCGCGTACTCCATCTTCGGGGCCATCCTGGAGGACAACGACGAGGTCAGCGCCGCCGCCGCGGACTTCCTGCGGGAGAACCTGCCGTTCCTCGACCCCGTGCAGATCGCCGACAGCAGCGGCACGGTCGGGGTGGTCGGCCTGATCATCCTGGCGTTCACCGGGATCGGCTGGGTCGAGGCCATCCGCTCCTCGCAGCGGCTCATGTACGGGCTCAACCAGCAGCCCGGCAACCTGGTGGTCCGCCGCCTGGTCGACCTCGGCGTGCTGGTGGTCGTCTTCGTGCTGCTCGGCGTCTCGGTGGCGGCGGTGGACGCCCTGGAGTCGCTGCTGCGCTTCCTGCTGCGCAGCACCGGCTCGATCGGCCTGACCACGATCAGCGCGGTGCTCAGCGTCCTGGTCAACGCGGTGCTGGCCACCCTGCTGCTGGTGGCGGTGCCGAGGCTGCGGATGAGCCGGTCCCGGCTGCGCCCGGTCGTGCTGGTGGTCGCGGTCGGCATCACGTTGCTGAACACGGTCGGGCGCTACTACGTGGTGCGCACCGAGCGGAATCCGGCGTACACGGTGGTGGCCGGCGCGGTGGGGCTGCTGCTCTACCTCTACCTGCTCAACCAGCTGGTGCTCTTCGGCGCGGCGCTCGCCGCGACCAGCCCGCGCGGTCGGGTGGTGGACCTGGCGGCGGCTCCGGCGCCGGCCGACCTCGACGTGGACACGGATCCCGGCGCCCCGGGCGGGGCCGGATGAGCGGGGGAGCGGGCGTGCGGATCTCGGTCGACCAGGCCTCGGCGGTGCCGCCGTACGAGCAGGTGCGCGGGCAACTCGCGGAGCTGATCGGGACCGGCCGGCTGGCGGTGGGCACCCGGCTGCCCACCGTCCGGCAGTTCGCGGCGGACCTGGGGCTGGCGGCCAACACCGTCGCCCGTGCCTACCGGGAGCTGGAGTCGGCCGGCCTGCTGGAGACCCGGGGGCGGCACGGCACGTTCGTCGCGCCCGGGCGCGACGACGCGACGGACCGGTTGCAGCGGGCGGCGGCCGACTACGCGGCCGAGGCCGCCCGGTTGGGCGTGCCGCCCGCGACGGCGCTCGCCCTGGTCCGCGCGGCGCTGGACGCGGCGCGCCCGGGCTGACGGCCACGGCGGCGGTGAAATGGGGCGAATGCCGCCCGAGTCTCCGGCGTGGCGGACCATGATGGGCGCGTGGGCGCACTCGTGACGCTGGACCTGCCGGACGACTCGCCGATGCTCGGCCTGCCGTGGATCATCACCTTCGGCCCGCTCGGCGACGTCGACGAGTGGGAACCGGTGGTCTGCGGCCCCTACGAACGGCCGCACGCGCTCGCGCTCGCGGAGGCGGTGGTGGCCGACGAGCAGCTCATGGCGGTCGTCGAGCCGCTGCTGCCCGCCGTCTCGGCCGACGAGATCTTCGGCGAGATCGCCGCCGCGCAGATCGCGGCCGAGGACGAGGCGGCACGGACGGAGGGGGTCGACCTCTACGGCGACTTCGAGGACACCGTCGACGAGGAACTGGAGGCCGCCGCCGACCTGGACGAGCGCACGGAACCGCTCGCCCCGCCCACCGAGGCCGAACTGCGGGCCGGCTTCGTGCGTATCGCCGCGAAGCTCACCGGCGGGGAAGGCTGAGCCGGGCACCGTCGGCTGAACGGACGCCGGCGCCGCGGGAGCGGACTCCACGCGGCGCCGGCGCCACCTCACCCCCCACCACAAGGGGTCGACGGCCCGGCCGCCCGTCGGCGCGGGGCACAACGGACGACCAGGTCGATGACGGGTTACCCGCTCAGCGCCGTTCGAACCACGCGGCCGCGTCGACTCCGAGCAGATGGCCGGAGCCCTGCCCGGTGAGCGCCTCGCTGGCGGCGATCGGCGTGCCGTACCCGTCGATCAGGGCCGGCGCACCGCTGATGTTGACCACGCAGGTCAGCACGGTGTCGCCGGCGGCCCGGCTGAAGGCGAGCACTCCCGGCCCGGCCGTCAACCAGGTGACCCCGCCCGCGTCGGCGGCCAGCGCCGGGTGTTCCCGGCGGATCCGCAGGGCGGTGCGGTAGAGCTCCAGCGTCGAGCCGGCCACGCCGGTCTGGGCGGCGACCGAGAGGCCGTGCCAGGTCGCCGGGGCCGGCAGCCAGCTCAGCTCGCTGCCGGCCGGCCCGAAGCCGTACGGGGCCAGCTCGCCGCTCCACGGGATCGGCACCCGGCAACCGTCCCGGCTCTCGCCGGTGCGCAGGAACGCCGGATCCTGGCGCAGCTCGTCCGGCAGGTCGAGCACCTCCGGCAGGCCCAGTTCCTCGCCCTGGTAGATGTAGGCGCAGCCGGGCAGGGCGAGCATCAGCAGGGTGGCGGCCCGCGCCCGGCGCAGCCCTTCGGCGCCGTCACCGTAGCGGGTGACGTGCCGCTGCTTGTCGTGGTTGGACAGCACCCAGGTGGTGGGCGCGCCGACGATCGTCGACTCGGCGAGCGCGGTGTCGATGACCTTACGGAACGAGTCGGCCGACCAGGTCGCGTCGAGGAAGTCGAAGCTGAACGCCTGGTGCAGCTCGTCGGGGCCGATGTAGCGGGCGAGGCGCTGCGGGGTCTCGGCCCACGCCTCGGCGACCGCCATCCGGCCGCCCGGGTAGCTGTCCAGGATCGGCCGCCAGGCGCGGTAGATGTCGTGCACTTCGTCCTGGTCGAAGTAGGGGAGCCGGCCCTTGCCGAGCAGTTCCGCCTGGCGCTGGCCGGTGGTCATGGAGTTGAACCCGACGTCCGGCAGCCCCTCGGCCTTGATCATGCCGTGGGCCACGTCGATCCGGAAGCCGTCCACGCCTCGGTCGAGCCAGAAGCGCAGGACGCCCTCGAACTCGGCCCGGACCTCCGGGTGACGCCAGTTCAGGTCCGGCTGGGCCGGGTCGAACAGGTGCAGGTACCACTGGCCGTCGTCGATCCGAGTCCAGGCGGGGCCGCCGAAGATGCTCTCCCAGTCGTTCGGGGGCAGCTCGCCCTGCTCGCCCCGCCCCTCGGCGAAGAGGTAGCGCTCGCGCTCGGCGGAGCCCGGCCCGGCGGCCAGCGCGGCCTGGAACCACGGGTGCGCGCTGGAGGTGTGGTTGGGCACCAGGTCGACGATGATCCGCAGGCCCAGGGCGTGTGCGTCGGTGATCATCGCGTCGAAGTCGGTGAGGGTGCCGAACATCGGGTCGACGTCGCGGTAGTCGGCGACGTCGTACCCGCCGTCGATCATCGGCGAGGTGTAGAAGGGGGTCAGCCAGAGCGCGTCCACCCCGAGGTCGCGCAGGTACGGCAGGCGCTCGCGGATGCCCTGGAGGTCGCCGACGCCGTCACCGTTGGAGTCGGCGAAGCTGCGTACGTAGACCTGGTAGACGACCGCGGAGCGCCACCAGTCGTCGTCGGAGGTCAGCGGCGTGGGGTTGCTGACGGTCATGTGTGGCGTTCCCCGTTCTGTGGCGCGGGACGGTGGCACCCGGCACGGTGCGGGTGCGGGTGCGGCTGCGGTGTGTGAGCAGAATGCCGTCCGAACGCTGCAAGAGTCAAGCATTCCTTGCGCAAGAACTGACGCCGCCTGCCCTTCGCGCACGATCTTGCATCTGTGGCCCCGGCAAAGGGTGCG
Organism: Micromonospora sp. NPDC047074; assembly: GCF_040643815.1. NCBI lineage: Bacteria > Bacillati > Actinomycetota > Actinomycetes > Micromonosporales > Micromonosporaceae > Micromonospora > Micromonospora sp. NPDC047074. Next base: position 13,896 of record NZ_JBEYVB010000027.1, on the reverse strand, counting down.
TATGCCGCGAGTCGCGGGCCGGAAGTGCAAGATCGGCGAGGAGACGTCAGGCCGTGACGGCGAGCGCGGGCGGCGCCGGCCGCTGCCGCGTCGGCCCGCCCGTGGCCGGGTGTGCGGGGGCGACCGCGGTGGAGCCCCGCACCACCAGCTCCGGCCGGAACACGTACTCCGAGTGCGGGGCGGCGTGCCCGTTGATCTCGTCGACCAGGGCCCGGACGGCGGCGACCGCCATCGCCGCCACCGGCTGGCGCATGGTGGTCAGCGGCGGGTCGGTGAAGGCCATCAGCGGGGAGTCGTCGTAACCGACCACCGAGAGTTCGCCCGGGACCGACATACCGCGCTGCCGGGCGGCCCGGATCGCGCCGAGCGCCATCAGGTCGGAGCCGCAGACGATGCCGGTGACGCCGCGGTCCAGCAGCCGCGCAGCGGCGGCCTCGCCACCCTCCACGCCGAACAGGGACAGCTCGGCCAGCTCGTCGAGGTCGGCCTCCGTGGCCCCGGTGAGCCGGCTCGTCGCGGCCCGGAAGCCGGCCACCCGGCGCTGCACCGGCACGAAGCGGTCCGGGCCGGTGATGAGGCCGATGCGGCGGTGCCCGAGCGCCACCAGGTGGGCCACGGCCAGCTCGGTGGCCTCGCCGTCGTCGCAGGAGACGAAGGGCGCGGGGATGCCGGGCGCGTAACCGTTGATCATCACGACGGGCAGCGGGCGGGCGATCAGGGCCCGGTAGCGGTCGTGGTTGGCGGAGGTGTCGGCGTGCAGGCCGGAGACGAACACGATCCCGGAGACCTGCCGGTCCAGCAGCATCTCGACGTACTCGTCCTCGGTGACGCCGCCGGCGGTCTGGGTGCACAGCACGGGGGTGAACCCGCTCTGCGCCAGGGTGGACTCGATCACCTGGGCGAAGGCGGGGAAGATGGGGTTGTCGAGTTCCGGAACCACCAGGCCCACCAGACCGGCGCTGCGCTTGCGCAGCCGGGCCGGCCGCTCGTAGCCGAGCACGTCGAGGGCGGTCAGTACGGCCTGCCGGGTCTCGGGGGCCACTCCCGGGCGGTCGTTGAGCACCCGCGACACCGTGGCCTCGCTGACTTCGGCCTGTTGGGCGATGTCGGACAGTCGAGCGCGCATCTGCGCACTTTAGCTCACGGGCAAGTTCTTGCGTACGCCTCTGCAAGCCCTTCCATTATCTGCAACCTCTTGCTAACGTCCCCGCAACATGCGAGAGCAGCGGCGCAGCACACCGGGCGCCGGTTGGCAAGAAATTTCCAGAGCTTCCACTGGCGGGTCGCCCTTCCCCCGACGGGCCGCCATGACGACAGGAGTACCGATGCGCATCCGTACCGCGGGTGTGGTCGCCGTCCTCGGCCTGGCGCTCGCCGCCTCGGGCTGTGGCAGCGACAGCAGCGACGAGCCGGCCGCGAAGGAGTCCACCAAGGCCGCCACCGGCGGCAAGCTGGTGATCTGGGCCGACGACAAGCGCACCGCCGCCCTCAAGCCGTTCGCCGAGAAGTTCGGCCAGGAGAACGGTGTCACCGTCGAGGTGCAGGCCGTCTCCAAGGACCTGCAGACCAACTTCGTCACCGCCTCGCAGCAGGGCAGCGGCCCGGACGTGGTGGTCGGCGCGCACGACTGGATCGGCAACCTCGTCCAGAACGGCGCCATCGACCCGGTGCAGCTCGCCGCCGAGCAGAAGAGCGGCTTCAACGAGACCGCCGTCAAGGCCGTCACGTTCAACGGCCAGCTCTACGGCGTGCCGTACGCCATGGAGAACCTGGCGCTGATCCGCAACACCGAGCTGGCCCCCGAGGCGCCGAAGACCATCGAGGACCTGGTCGCCGCCGGCAAGAAGCTCAAGGCCGAGAAGAAGGCCAGCGAGATCCTCTGCCTCCAGTCCGGCCAGAACGGCGACGCCTACCACATCTACCCGCTCTACACCTCCGGCGGCGGGTACCTCTTCGGCACCGGCGCCAACGGCGACTACGACCCGAAGGACCTGGGCGTGGGCAAGCCGGAGTCGATCGAGGCGTTCAAGAAGATCGCCAAGCTCGGTGAGAAGGGCGACGGCGCGCTCAAGCGCTCGATCACCGGCGAGAACTCGATCGCCACGTTCACCGGCAAGAAGTGCGCCTTCCTGGTCTCCGGACCGTGGGCCATCGCGGACGCCAAGAAGGCCAGCATCTCCTACGACATCTCCCCGGTCCCCGGCTTCGCCGGTGGCAAGGAGGCCCAGCCGTTCGTGGGCGTGCAGGCGTTCTACGTGGCCGCCAAGGGCAAGAACAAGGCCCTGGCCCAGGAGTTCGTGGCCAACCACGTCACCACCCCCGAGCTGGCCGTGGCGCTCTACACCGCCGAGCCCCGCCCGCCGGCGCTGACCGCCGCCCTCGACCAGGTCAAGGGCACCGACCCGGACCTGGCCAAGTTCCAGGAGGCCGGCAAGAACGGCCAGGTGCTCCCGGCGATCCCGGCCATGGCCACCATCTGGGACCCGTTCGGCAAGGCCGAGGCCGCCATCATCGGCGGCGCCGACCCGGCCAAGACGATCACCGCGGCCGGCAAGACCATCTCCGGCCAGATCAAGTAATGACCACGTCGCTGTCCGGCCCGGGGGCTGCCACCCAGCCCCCGGGCCGGGAGCCCGTCGGCCCCGGGCTCCCGGGCAAGTCCCGCACCGCGCGGCACCACGCGCCGATCACCGCGACCGGTCTGCTCGTCAAGGTGATCCTGCTCGGCCTGACCGCCGGGATCGCGATCTGGGCGGCCTTCCCGCTCGTCGAGGCGGAGAAGTGGGTCGGGCTGGCCCTGCTGGCCGCCACCACCGCCGGGCTCTTCTACCTCTATCTGACCCGGCGGCACATCCCGGCCAAGTACCTGGTCCCCGGCACGCTGTTCCTGATCGCGTTCCAGGTCGTCCCCGTGCTCTACACGGCGAGCACCGCCTTCACGAACTTCGGCGACGGCCACCGCGGCACCAAAGAGGACGCGATCGTCGCCATCCAGACCGCCTCGGTCAAGCAGGTGCCGGGCTCCGCCGAGTACGCCCTCTCCGTCGCCACCCAGGGCGACCCGGCGACCGGCCCGCTCGTCTTCCTGGTCAGCGACCCGGGCACCGGCACCGTCTCGGCCGGCGACGCGGGCGGCCTGCGGCGGCTCGACCCGGCCGACGTCACCGTGGCCCCGGGCGGCAAGGTCACCGCCGCCGAGGGCTACACCGTGCTCAACTTCGGCCAGGCCAGCGCCCGCAGCCAGGAGATCACCGACCTGGTGGTGCCGACGTCCGGGGGCGCGCTGCGCTCCGCCGGCCTGTCCCGCGCCTACGAGGGCAAGGCGATCCGGGCGTACGACGCCGGCTGCGACTGCGTCAAGGACAACGAGACCGGCAAGACCTGGACGGCGGACGAGGACACCGGTGCCTTCGTCGCCGCCGACGGCGAGCGGCTGGCCCAGGGCTGGAAGGTCACCGTCGGGCTCAAGAACTTCTCCCGGGTGCTCACCGACCCGGCCATCTCCGGGCCGTTCTTCGGCACGCTGCTGTGGAACTTCGCCTTCGCCATCGGCTCCACCGGCGGCACGTTCATCCTCGGCATGTTCATCGCCCTGGCGCTGCACTCGCCCCGGATGCGGGGCACCAACTTCTACCGGATCCTGCTGATCCTGCCGTACGCCATGCCGTCCTTCGCGATGCTGCTGGTCTGGCGGGACATGTTCAACACCGACTTCGGCCTGGTCAACAACCTGTTCGGGCTCGGTGTGGACTGGTTCGGCCAGGAGTGGTCGGCCCGGATCGCGGTGATCCTGGTGCAGCTCTGGCTCGGCTACCCGTACATGTTCCTGGTCGCCACGGGCGCGCTCCAGGCCATCCCGAAGGAGCTGACCGAGGCGACCTCGGTCGACGGGGCGTCGCCCTGGCAGTCGTTCCGGGCGGTCACCCTGCCGCTGCTGCTGGTCGCGTTGTCGCCACTGCTGATCGCGTCGTTCGCGTACAACTTCAACAACTTCAACGCGATCTACCTGACCACCGAGGGCGGACCGTTCCCGGCGGACAACCCGACGGCGGGGGCGACGGACCTGCTGATCACCTACACGTACCGGCTGGCCTTCGGCGCGCAGGGCGCACAGTTCGGCCTGGCGGCAGCGGTGTCGATCTTCATCTTCACGATCGTCGCGGTGGTGTCGGCGGTGAGCTTCCGGCGCACCCGCAAGCAGGAGGAGGTGTACTCGTGACCGCGCTGCACGGCACTCCGGCCACGGGTGGCGCGACCGGCGCCGCCCCGGCCGGCAACCGCACCGCGGGCCGGCGCCGCAACCGGTGGTTCGCGCAGGTCGGCTGGCGTCACCTGGTCGGCGTACTGGCGGTCGCGTTCAGCCTCTTCCCGATCCTGTTCGTGCTCTCGGCCGCGCTCAACCCGCTCGGCACGCTCTCCTCGACGGAGCTGCTGCCGACCGGGGCGTCGGTGGAGAACTTCACGAACCTGTTCGACCGCACGGCGTTCGGCTGGTGGTTCCTCAACTCGCTGCTCATCGCCGGGGTGGCCTCGTTCGCGTCGGTCTTCCTGTCGGCGCTGGCGGCGTACGCCTTCTCCCGGATGCGGTTCGCCGGCCGGCGGGTCGGGCTGCTCTCGCTCCTGCTGATCCAGATGTTCCCGCAGTTCCTGGCGATCGTGGCTATCTTCCTGATCTTCACGACGATCACCGACCTGTGGCCGGCCATCGGGTTCAACACCCCGTGGGGCCTGCTGCTGCTCTACCTGGGCGGCGCGCTGGGCGTGAACACCTGGCTGATGAAGGGCTTCTTCGACACCCTTCCCAGGGAACTGGACGAGTCGGCCACCATGGACGGCGCCACGCACGCCCAGGTCTTCTTCCGGATCATGCTGCCGCTGGTGGCGCCGATCCTGGCGGTGACCGGCCTGCTCGCCTTCATCGGCACCATCAACGAGTTCCTGATGGCGAACGTCTTCCTGACCAACAGCGAGTCGAAGACGCTGGCGGTCGGCATGTTCGGCCTGGTGGCCGGCGAACGCAACAACAACTTCGGGATCTTCGCGGCGGGCACCCTGCTCACCGCGATCCCCACGGTGCTGGTCTTCCAGATGGTCCAGCGCTACATCGTCTCCGGCCTCACGGCTGGAGCTGTCAAGGGCTGAGCCTCCTCGGCTCACCGCTGCGGCAAGGGCGTCGGCGTCCGACGTACACCGGAGCAGTCACGGATCGACCGCCGCGGTCGGGAAACCGGCCGCGGCGGGAGACCCCTTTCTCTCCCCGTCCGTCCGACGCGAAAGGCGCCACCATGTCCCTGTCACCACACCAGTCCCTGTCACCGCACCACGACGGCTCCGCCCTGTACGTCCCCGAGCAGGAGCCCGCGCTCGGCGACACCGTCGACGTCTTCGTCCGGGTGCCGGCCGACGCCGACGTCCGGCAGGTGCACGTGCGCACCACCGGCGACGGCGAGCCCCGGTTCACCGAGGCGGTCGTCGACCGCACCGAAGACGGCGACGTCTGGTGGCGGGTCCCCGTCGAGGCCCGCAACCCGGTCAGCAACTACCGGTTCATGCTCACCGGCAGCCGTGGCTACCGCTGGCTGAACGCCGCCGGCGTGGTGCGCCACGACGTGCCCGACCACGGCGACTTCAAGCTGGTCACCCACGCCCCGCCGCCGGCCTGGGCCCGGGACGCGGTGATCTACCAGATCTTCCCGGACCGGTTCGCCCGCTCCGCCGCCGCCGACGGGCGGCAGGCGCCCGACTGGGCCATCCCGTGCGACTGGGACACCCCGGTGATCGGGCGCGGCCCGGAGACCCCCCGCCAGTTCTACGGCGGCGACCTGGACGGCGTGACCGAGCGGCTGGACCACCTGGACCGCCTCGGCGTGAACACGGTCTACCTGACCCCCGTCTTCCCGGCCCGCTCCAACCACCGCTACGACGCGGCGAGCTTCGACGTGGTCGATCCGCTGCTCGGCGGGGACGCCGCACTGGCCCGCCTCGCCGACGCCGTACGCGCCCGGGGCTGGCGGCTGCTCGGCGACATCACCAGCAACCACACCGGCGACGCGCACGAGTGGTTCACCCGGGCCGCCGCCGACGCGTCCGTGCCCGAGCGGGGGCTGTACTACTTCGACGAGGCGACCGGTGACTACGAGTCGTGGAACGGGGTCCGGTCGCTGCCGAAGCTGAACTGGGGCAGCGCCGAGCTGCGCCGGCGCTTCGCCACCGCCGACGACTCGCTGCTGCGCCGCTGGCTGCGCCCGCCGTACGCGCTGGACGGCTGGCGGGTCGACGTGGCCAACATGACGGGGCGGCGGGGCGCCGACGCGTACACCCACGAGGTGGCGGCGCTGCTGCGCGAGGTGGTCGTCAGGACCCGGGCCGACGCGCTGCTGATGGCCGAGCACGGCCACGACCACACCGGCGACCTGGACCGCGACGGTTGGCACGGCACGATGAACTACGTCGGCTTCACCGACCCGGTCTGGTCCTGGCTGCGGCACGGCGACCAGCCGGTGCCGAACTTCCTCGGCACGCCCGGCGGGGCACGCCGACGGGACGCCGACGAGGCGCTGGCCACGATGAACGCGTTCCGTTCGTTGATCTCCTGGCGGGCGTACACCCACTCGTGGCAGCTGCTCGGCTCGCACGACTCCGCCCGGATCCGCACCGTCGTCGGCGACGCCGCCCGGCAGGAGGTCGCGGCCGGCCTGCTCGCCACCATGCCCGGTACGCCGATGATCTTCGCCGGCGACGAGCTGGGCCTGACGGGCACCAACGGCGAGGGCTCGCGTACCCCGATGCCGTGGCACCGGCCGGAGAGCTGGGACGCCTCGACGTTCGCCAGCTACCGGGCGCTGGTCGCGCTGCGCCGGGCCGAGCCGGCGCTGCGCCACGGCGGCCTACGCTGGCTGCACGTCGACGCGGACACCCTGGTCTTCCTGCGGGAGGCCCCGACGGGTGCGGTACTCGTACTGGCCCGTCGGGCCGCCGGTGAGCCGATCCGCCTGACCGGGCTACGGGCGGCCGAGAACGTCTACGGCGGTGCCCCGGCCCTGCGCCCCGACGCGGACGGCACGATCACCCTCCCGGCGGACGGCCCCACCTTCCAAGCCTGGCACCACCCCTGACCCACCCCACCCCTCCCACCCCTCCCACCCCACCCCCCACCCCGCCCCACCCGCCCCGCCTGCCCTCTCGCCTCGACGATCTTGCAGTTTGTGCCCCGGCATATGGGACTTATCTCTCAAGTAGGGGGCACAAAGTGCAAGATCCGCCGCGCGGGGCGGGGTGGTGCGGGGTTGGCGCGGGGTGGCGCGACGCGGGGCTCCCCGTCGCTCGCGATCTTGCAGTTGCTGCCCCGGTATATGGGGCCTACGGGGCTAATCGTGGGCGGAAAGTGCAAGATCGACGGCGCGGGGCGGCGGGGCGGCGGGGCGGCGGCGCCGTGACGCCACGGGCGGGGGCGGGGGGGTGAGGGGGGCAAGGCGGCGGGGTGGGGTGGGGCGTCGAGGCGTGCTCGTTCGGGTCGCTACTACGAAACGTCGTTGATAGGGCAGGATGTGCCCGTGGAAGCTCTGAGACTGATACTGCGATACGTCCATCTGGTCGGTTTCGCCCTGCTGCTCGGCGGCGCGATCGTCCAGTACATCAGCGGAAAGCTGCGGATCAACCCGGCCATGCTCTGGGGCTCCGTGATCATGCTGCTGACCGGAATCGGCCTCTCCGCGCCGCTGCGCGACGGTAACGAACCGGATCCCGCCAAGCTTGTTACCAAGTTGGTGCTCGCCATACTGATCTTCGTCATGGTCTTCTTTTCCCGGAAGCGTGACGTGGTCAACCGCGGGCACTTCCTCGCAATCATCGGGTTGACCCTGGTCAACGCGGCGGTGGCGGTCTTCTGGCGGTAGCGTCCCTGGCGGGGGGCGACACGCAGAACCGGACTTTTCGCGATACCCCGCCGCGCACCTACCAGTACTGAGAGTGATCTGTCCCACCCAAGGGTTACGTAGGGGTAACAGGCGCTCAACAGTCGTGCACGATTGTCGGCCGGTGGGTGGGCGCGGGCGTACGCTCCCGTCCGTAACGTGGGACGCCGGCGGCGTAGCGCAGGCCGGCTCATAGGGCTGCCACCGTGCGGAACGCGGTGTGCAATGGGAAGGAGACGTCTTGCGCTCGGTGCGTGGGATGCGGATCGCCTCGGTCTTCGCGGTGGGTGGGCTCGTGCTGAGCGCCGCCGCGTGTGGTGAGGCCCCCGAGGACGACAACAACGCCGGCAGCGGCGACAGCAAGAAGTACAGCGCCTGCATGGTGACCGACGTCGGCGGCATCGACGACAAGTCGTTCAACACCTCGGCCTGGAAGGGCCTGGAGGAGGCCAAGAAGGCCAACTCCAACATCGACATCAAGTACACGGCGTCCAAGGCCGAGGCGGACTACGAGGTCAACCTGACCCAGTACGTCAACCAGAAGTGCGACTTCATCCTGGCCGTCGGCGGCCTGATGGGTGACGCCACCGCGAAGATCGCCAAGGCGAACCCGAACCAGCAGTTCGGCATCGTCGACGCGAAGCTGCCGGAGACCAACGTCTACCCGATGCAGTTCGACACCGCCCAGGCCGGTTTCCTCGCCGGTTACCTGGCCGCCGGCATGAGCAAGAGCGGCACGGTGGGCACCTACGGTGGCCTGCCGATCCCGCCGGTCACCATCTTCATGGACGGCTACGTCGACGGCGTCGCGCACTTCAACAAGACGAAGAGCAAGGCCGTGAAGGTCGTCGGCTGGGACAAGGCCACCCAGAAGGGCTCCTTCACCAACGACTTCGTCAAGCAGGACGAGGGCAAGAAGATCAGCGACACGCTGGTCGCCCAGGGCGCCGACATCGTGATGCCGGTCGCCGGCGGCGCGGGCCTCGGCACCACCGGCGCGGCCAAGGCGTCGGGCGGCAAGTACAACACCATCTGGGTGGACGTCGACGGCTGCGAGAGCACCCAGGACTGCGCCGCGATCATCACCACCGTCGAGAAGAACATCCCGGACGCCGTCAAGGAGGCCGTCGTCAAGGCCGCCGGCGGCGAGAAGCTGTCGGCCACCCCGGGCTACCTCGGCAACCTGTCCAACAACGGCGTCGGGCTCGCCCCGTACCACGAGTTCGACAGCAAGGTCCCGGCCGAGCTGAAGGCCGAGATCGACAAGCTGAAGGCGGACATCGCCGCGGGCACCGTCACCGTCACCTCCGCGGCCCAGCCGAAGTGAGGCACCGCCGGCCGACCACGGTGAGACGATCACCGGGATAGGCCGGCGGCATACAGCACGACGACCCGGCCGTCCCGGCGTCGCGGGGGAAAACCCCACGGCGCCGGGGCGGCCGATCCCGCTCCACCCGACGACGGCCCCGCGCCGCGAGCGGTCCCCCGGCAGCTACGCTGCACATCGCTTCGCACTCCAGGAGGTTGCGCTGAGACTCGAACTGCGCGGCATCACCAAGCGGTTCGGTGATCTGGTCGCCAACGACCACATCGATCTGACAGTGGAGCCTGGAGAGATCCACGCCTTGCTCGGCGAGAACGGCGCGGGCAAGTCGACCCTGATGAACGTCCTCTACGGGCTCTACCAGCCCGACGAGGGCGAGATCCTGGTCGACGGCGAGCCGCTGAAGCTGAGAGGGCCGTCCGACGCGATCGGAGCCGGGATCGGCATGGTGCACCAGCACTTCATGCTGGTGCCGGTCTTCACCGTGGCCGAGAACATCATGCTCGGCGCCGAGCAGGTCCGGGGCGGCATCGCCGGGTTCCTGGACCGGCGGCGGGCCCGGCGCGAGGTCGCCGAGGTCTCCGAGCGGTACAACCTCCGGGTCGACCCGGACGCGGTGATCGAGGACCTGCCGGTCGGCATCCAGCAGCGGGTGGAGATCGTCAAGGCGCTCACCCGCGACGTCGACCTGCTCATCCTCGACGAGCCGACGGCGGTGCTCACCCCGCAGGAGACCGAGGAACTGCTCACCGTGATGCGGTCGCTCAAGGCCGCCGGGAAGTCGATCGTCTTCATCACCCACAAGCTGGGCGAGGTCAAGGCGATCGCCGACCGGATCACCGTGATCCGGCGCGGGAAGACCGTCGGCACCGCCTCGCCCGAGGCGAGCCGGGACGAGCTGGCGGCGCTCATGGTCGGCCGCAGCGTCCGGCTCACCGTGGAGAAGGAGCCTGCCGCCCCCGGGAAGCCGGTCCTGGAGGTCTCCGGCCTGGTCGTCGACGACGACCGGCAGATCCGGGCGGTCGACGGGGTCGACCTGACCGTGCGCGCGGGCGAGGTGCTCGGGGTAGCGGGCGTACAGGGCAACGGCCAGACCGAGCTGATCGAGGCCATCATGGGGCTGCGCCCGGTGCTTGCCGGCACGGTGACGCTCGACGGCCAGCAGGTCAACGGCTGGCCGACCAAGAAGGTGCTCCGCGCCGGTGTCGGCTACGTGCCGGAGGACCGCAGCGTCGACGGCGTGGTCAAGGAGTTCTCCGTCGCGGAGAACCTGGTGCTCGACATCTACGACCGGCCGCCCTTCGGCAAGGGCCTGGCGCTGAAGCCGGACGCCATCGCGAAGTCGGCGAAGGAGCGGATCGCGCAGTTCGACGTCCGCACCTCCTCGGCCGAGGCACCGGTGGGCACCCTCTCCGGAGGCAACCAGCAGAAGGTCATCGTGGCCCGGGAGCTGTCCCGGCCCCTGAAGCTCCTCATCGCCGCCCAGCCGACCCGCGGCGTCGACGTCGGGTCGATCGAGTTCATCCACAGCCAGGTCATCCGGGAGCGGGACATCGGCACCGCCGTCCTGGTCGTCTCCAGCGAACTCGACGAGGTGATCGGCCTGGCCGACCGGATCGCGGTCATGTACCGCGGCCGGATCATCGGCATCGTCGGCCCGGACACCCCGCGTGAGGAGATCGGCCTGCTGATGGCCGGCATCACCCCCGACGTGACCCCCACCGCCGAGGGCCCTGGTAACGAGGACGAGGCATGAGCGAGCGAAGCGAGCGAATCATCAGGCTCAGTGCGTTGGTGCCTCATGTCGGCACGCAGCGGAGCGGAGTGCCGGCATGAGCGAGCGAATCATCAGGCTCAGTGCGTTGGTGCCTCATGTCGGCACGCAGCGGAGCGGAGTGCCGGCATGAGCAACCCGAACCCCCCGTCGGGCTCCCCGGACAAGGAGCCGGCGACCGAGGTGCAGGCCGAGCGGACCGCGATCGGCAACACCGAGCGCGCCGAGCCCGCCACGTCCCCGAAGAGCCCGGCCCCGGAGGCCAGGCCCTCGCTGGGCCGGCTCTTCCTGGACAACCTCTGGGCCGCCAACACCTTCACGGTGACCCTGCTGTCGCTGGTCCTGGCGATGGTCGTCGGCGCGGTGCTGATGATCGTCTCCGACCCGGAGGTGCTGGCCACCTACAGCTACATCACCGCCCGCCCGTCCGACGCGTTGAACGCGAGCTGGACGCTGGTGAGCGAGGCGTACGGCAACCTGTTCAAGGGCGCCGTCTTCGACCCCGAGGCGGTGGGTTTCCAGGCGGCCATGAGCCCGATCTCGGAGACGCTCACCTACACGGCGCCGCTGGTCTTCACCGGCCTGTCGGTGGCGCTGGCGTTCCGGGGCGGCCTGTTCAACATCGGCGCCCAGGGCCAGGCCACGATGGGCGTGATCATGGCCGCGCTGGCCGGCTTCCTGCTGCCGCTGCCGCCCGGCCTGCACCTGCTCGTCGCGGTGCTGGCCGGCGCGCTCGGCGGGGCGATCTGGGGCTTCATCCCGGGCATCCTCAAGGCGCGTGCCGGCGCCCACGAGGTGATCAACACGATCATGCTCAACTACGTCAGCATGTACTTCCTGACCTGGCTGATCGTGCAGAAGGGCATCCAGGACCCGAACCGCACCGACGCGATCAGCAAGCCGGTCGACGGCTCGGCCCAGCTGCCCCGGCTGCTCGGCGACGGGCTGCGGGTGCACGCCGGCATCATCCTCGCGGTGCTGGCCACCTGGGCGGTCTGGTGGCTGCTGAACCGGTCCACGCTCGGCTTCGAGCTGCGCGCGGTCGGCGCCAACCCGGACGCCGCGCGGACCGCCGGCATCAGCGTCACCCGGACGTACGTCCTGATCATGGTCTTCGCCGGGATCCTGGCCGGCCTCGGCGGCTCCAACATGGTGCTCGGCACCACGGCGAGCGCGCTGACGCCGCTGGTGGTCGCGCAGATCGGCTTCGACGGCATCCTGGTGGCGCTGCTCGGCCGGGTGAAGCCGTGGGGCGTCGCGCTGGCCGCGCTGCTCTTCGGCGCGCTCCAGGCCGGCGGCAACCGGATGCAGTCGTACTCGGGGATCTCGCTGGAGCTGGTCACCGTGCTCCAGGCGCTGATCGTCATCTTCATCGCCGCACCGGCCCTGGTGAAGGCGATCTTCCAGCTCCGGGCCGCCCGTGCCGCCCGGTTGCAGACGAGCCTGGCGAAGGGCTGGTGACCCATGTCCACCATGGCTGTCGAAGACGTCGCGGTCGCCCCCGTCGACCAGGGGTTCTGGACCCGTACCCGCAAGGTCGGCGCCCTGCTGCTCGGGCTCGGCCTGCTGGCGACGGTGCTGTTCGGGTCGTTCGCCACCCGTGAGCAGGCCCGGTTCACCCTCAGCGAGGACGCCGCCGGCGCCGCGCTGAAGATCGACGGCACGCTCGGCGCGATCCTCTTCGGCCTCGTCGCGGTCGCCGCCGGCGTCGCGATGCTCGCCGGGCTGCCGAAGCGCTGGTTCACCCTCGTGCTCGGCGTGGGCCTGGTCGGCTTCGTGCTGTCGTTCCTCTGCTGGCAGGTCTCCGACGCGCCGGCCGGGCAGAACTTCATGCCGCTGGTCAACATTGTCCGGGGCACGTTCATCCTGGCCCTGCCGTTGATCTTCGGCGCGCTGGCCGGCGTGCTCTGCGAGCGCTCCGGCGTGGTCAACGTGGCCATCGAGGGACAGCTGCTGATGGGCGCCTTCAGCGGCGCACTCTTCGGCAGCCTCTCCGGCAGCGTCTGGGTCGGCCTGGTCGCGGCGGCCGTCGGCGGCGCGTTCATCTCGCTGCTGCTGGCCGTCTTCTCGATCCGCTACCTGGTCGACCAGGTGGTCATGGGCATCGTGCTCAACCTGCTCGCGGTCGGCATCACCGGCTTCCTCTACGAGCGGCTGATGCAGCCCAACGCGCAGAAATACAACAGCGCCCCCCGGTTCAGCAACTGGGAGATCCCGCTGCTGTCGGACATCCCGCTGCTCGGCCCGGCGCTGTTCCGGGGCAACATCTTCCTCTACGTCGGCCTGCTGCTGGTGCTGGTCATCCACATCGCGCTGTTCCGCACCCGGTGGGGCCTGCGCACCCGCTCGGTCGGCGAGCACCCCACCGCCGCCGACACCCTCGGCGTCAAGGTGCTCGGGCTGCGCTACCGCAACGTGCTGCTCGCCGGGGTGGTCGCCGGCATCGGCGGCGCGTCCTACACGCTGGCGCTCTACTCGTTCACCAAGAACATGATCGGCGGCAAGGGCTTCATCGCCCTGGCCGCGCTGATCTTCGGCCGGTGGAGCCCGACGGGGGCGCTGCTCGCGGCGCTCTTCTTCGGCTTCGCCGACCAGCTCGCCACCTACCTGGGCGCGATCAACAGTGTGATCCCGAACCAGTTCCTGGCCATGCTGCCCTACCTGGCGACGATCCTGGCGGTGGCCGGGCTGGTCGGCCGGGTCCGGGCGCCGGCCGCCGACGGCAAGCCGTACATCAAGGGCTGACCCGCTGAGTCCTGGTTGAAGTCGTGCCCGGCGGGAGAGAACCCCGCCGGGCACCGCAGAAAAAGCCGCCCGAGTGGGGGGGTGGCGGCGGGTACGGTGGGAGGTCGGCTAGGTTATACAGGGCAAATAAAAAAATAGTT